>DATIMA010000135.1:0-16645 GCA_035475915.1 Bryobacteraceae bacterium | reverse complement strand
CCGCACCCTTGCGGCTTCTATGGCGATTCGGCGCGCGAGTGCCGCTGCACTCCGGGGATCATTCAGCGATATCTTGCGAAAGTGAGCGGGCCGCTTTTGGATCGCATCGATCTGCACATCGAAGTGCCGGCGGTTCCATATAAAGAACTTCGTGGGAAAACGGACGGCCAGTCATCCGCCCAGATCCGCGAGCGCGTGGAGCAGACTCGCGCGCTGCAGCGAGAGCGCGGCTTCTACAACTCGCAGATTCCGCCTTCGCAACTGCGCATTCTCTGCGCGCTGGACGATACCGGGGAACGCACCCTCGAAATGGCCGTGCGCCGAATGAATCTTTCGGCTCGGGCGCATGACCGCATGCTGCGCGTCGCCCGGACGATTGCGGATCTCGATCACGCGGCTAACGTCTCGGCGAAGCATTTGGCTGAAGCAGTGCAGTTTCGGAATTTGGATAGGAATTACTGGAACTGAGCGATTCAAATGAAAGGTATCGAGATCACACCGATCGGCGAACCCTCGCAATGATGAACGGCTCATCGAAGCGAGCGTAAATATCACACCTCCAAGGTCGCTCCGCTGATTGGCGCGGTGGAGATATTATTCCTGTTACAGGCATGAGTTTGCGGTTTAAGCTTCCGCTAATCTGCGCTATCCCCGCCTTACTTCTGTGCCAAAAGCCGGAAACGGGTTCGATTGCTGGGTATGTTTTGGATTCGTCCATGGGTTATGCTATCGCCGGAGCACTCGTCAGGCTCGCGCCAGCCAATCCCGAGAGTAAAATCTGGATACCGTTCGTGAGGTCGTCATTGGATGGGGCTTTCCGGTTTGAACCGGTGCCAGTAGGGAGGTACTTCGTCATTGCAGGGAAAACCGGCTTTGTCGAGGATACCGGGTCCGAGAACGTTACCTCTGTATATGTGAAGGCTGGCGAATCGACGAGCGGAGTGCTGGTCCCCCTGACGCCGCTCGGGTCGATAAAGGGCACCGTTACTGGTGAAAATGACTCGCCGGTGACCGGTGTACGGGTACGTGCGCTCATGCTGGATCCGACATTCACACCACCGCGGCTGGAATTGGCAAAAGCGAGCGCGGTGACCGATCGGGCTGGTCATTATTTGCTCTCCCAACTTGCTGGGGGTGCATATTTCGTTTTAGCGCTTCCTGAACCTCATCGAGCGAGGCCGACCGACGATGGTTATCAAGTGGTTCCCACGTTTTTCCCCAAGGCATTCTGTCCGGAAGATGCAAGCCATGTGTTTGTGCAGCCCGGACAAGAGATACACGCGGATATCTCGCTTTACGCGGCCTTAACTCATCGCCTTGGCGGCAGAATTACGGATTTACCTCCAAGCTCCACACGTGATGACTTGCGACTCGAAATCGCACCCAGCGGTGAAAGGCATATCGTCGTGCTACGGAGCCGGATAAATATCCGTGCTGATCGGACTTTCCTGGCCGATGGTGTCCCAAACGGCCGTTACGAGATTACATTATCCTCTCAGCATGAAGGACGCGACATTCTACTGAGCAAGGACGAGGTTGAGGTCGGTTCGAGCGATGTCACAGACGTTGCCATGACTCCAATGCAGTGGATCACTGTGACAGGGTCCGTCCGGCGGGACAACGGGAATTGGCGCCCGATAGGTCCAGTAGGATTCCGTTTGGTTCCTGCGGACGAAGGTACTTCCTACGCCCAGCCAGTTGGGCCCGATGGAGTCATAAGAATGGCGGGCATAGAGCCCAATCGCTACTTATTGCAGGCCTTCCCGAGTCAGCCAGGATCGTATGTCTGGTCGTTAGAGTTGAATCACCATGACGTCTTGAATAAATATGTCGATCTGTCACAGTATCCCGTCGCGCAGGTTTCGGTGATCCTTCGGTCGGGTACTGGCATTATCAGTGGGAGAGCAGGCCAGAGCGTGGGCATGGTTGTGCTGTCGCCGCAATCGCCATCTCCGGATGGCTCGAACATTCAACATCAAATTGTGCAAAACGACGGCGCCTTCGTGTTCCGTAATGTCCCGCCTGGCGATTACTTCCTGTACGCCGCTGAGGAAAGCAATCTCAAGCTGTGGTCCCAGCCGGCTTTTTTGGACGCCCTAAATGACGTCGCGACGTGCGTTCATCTCGACGAGAACGGAAATCAGCATGTTCAACTGCTAGAAGGCATCCGACGCTCAGTTCTGCGGGTTCGAGCTATGGAGGCTGGATTTTACTTCGAGTAACTGAAGGTTGTGATCGGGAGCGAATTTAGCGCTTGGGGACCGTAGGTGACCTTGTAAGCCATTGCCGGAATTGAGTGCGTGCTTCCTCAGCAGTTAACATGCGCTCACGTCCTCTGTCGATTTCGCGGCAATCCTCGTCGAGTAAGCGGAGGGTTTCTTCGTCCTCTTCCACTTGCTCAGTGTTGACGAACGGATCGAATTCCTGCGCTTCAGCCATGGTCTCTTTCACTTTACTCAATACATTGCCAGCCTAGAGCTATTTTGGACCGGGTCTCAAGTCAGTTCAGTTCCGGAATCTGGATCGGAATTACTGGAACTGAGCGAAGGTCATTGCGCGAACAGCATAACCTGTTATCGGCGGCGAAGAACGGAGCCAAAAACGGCGGTTTAGGGCGGAACCACTGAGTCCAGTTTCGGGTTACCGTTGGCGGGGACGCGGTACCAACTCTACATCAGATTCTAAAGATTTGGTCTTGCGTAAATCGTACTTTCTGTGGACAATCGCGAAAGCGCCAATTTGTTGCTGCTCATGTTGACGACGCAGGGTTGGACTGCCCGTCGCATTGCCGCTGAATTGCAGGCCGAACGTGACTCTGGTTGACTCCTCCAGCAAACTCGGCCAGAATGCGATCACCAATGCGTTGGAGTTCGCGATCCGCGTCATAACTGCTGCTCCCGTTGACGGCGCTGGAGGGTGCTCGTTTGTAACCGGTAGTCTGTCCCCTTGCGAAGTGGCAACGGTTGCGTGTTCTGCAATCCACGCAGTCAAACTGTCTCTAAGGCCGGCTCCGACCGACAGTGGCGCAGATGAGACCGCCGAAAGTGGCTCCATTTTATCGTGCCGCTGACAATAACCCGCGCGCGATGGCCTTTGCTCAACTTCTCATCGCTGGTATAGAGGACCGAGTCGGTTGCTTCGGCCAGAGCGATGTACGTAGGCGTCATAGGCCGTAAAGTTGCGCCGCAGTTCGCAGATCCGCGCCAGCAAGGGTGCGTGCGCGTAGCGTTCCGCGGGGAGCGCCTCAAGTCCTGCAAGAAATTGCTCGTTCCGATGCGAATCGGTACGCTGGCCTCCGACCGGCTTCTGAAGCGCGCTAATTACTTTTACAGAGGCGTCCAAAACGATCATCCGGCATCTCGCAATTCGCGTATAATTTGGGCGGCGCTCCGTTTTGCCCGGATCGGCTTCGCCGATTGCGTGCGCTTTAACCACTCCTGCATGGTCGGCCGCTCCGCAGTGCGCTCCAATTCTCGTTTTATAAAATCCGAGAGGCTCATGCCCTCGCGCGCGGCACGAGCTTTCAACGTGCTATGCACTCGCTCCGGCACGTTTCTAACCTGGATCATCTTCGACATGTGTGATCAGCATACAAATCCGCGCAGCGCATGTCCACCGAAGTGCGACTCGCGGTCCCGACGCATGCGACGAATCCATAGCACGGTTGCCGGGCTGGGCCGAAACCGCTGGAATCAGCAGCCCGCGCGAACACCCTCTTCGAAGATACAATCTAAGCGACTATTCCGGCCGGTCCGGTAGGTGATTGGAGGCTATTGCCGAGTGCATGCAAGCGTGTTCTGGCGTCGTGATTATTGCTTTTGAACAGTTGTATGTCGAGAATGGCGTTGAGCGAAGGGGCAGTCCCAGGCAGGCTGATTTAGCTGGCGCAAAAATTCCGACCGTATGGAACCAGATCGAAGCTGCCATGGCCTACAACTTGTCGCTGCCGATGCCCGTGCTGGTTGAAAGCGGCCTCCGGATCGAGGGGATGCTGGAGAGCGGATACGACTGGTATGTACAGAAAGTCGAGTTGGATCGGAGTACATTTCTAAGTCCTGAGTTTATCGGAATTTTCAATGATTGGAAGGACCGTTGCTTATCACACGCTCCCTTATCGGAACAGCATCAACGGGCGATCCTCGATCCTGTTGAGATGTCTGTCGGTAAATTGCTCTCTTCACTGCGGCCCGGACAGTTATGGGCAACGTTGTAGCCGCATGTTGTGCTTTGGCCGCGGTAGCGGGAGTGGCATTTAAGCTGGGAAGTGCGGTTACTGGCCGCTCAACGCCGCCGCTGGAACCGGCGCTGCCGGGAGGCTTTATCGCCGGAGTTGGCAAGCTGGGAGGCCGCTTCCTCTCTCGCTAAACTAAGATTAACTTTGCATGTCCGAACGTCCGTTCGTTCACCTTCACTGCCATACCGATTACTCCCTGCTCGATGGCGCTTGCGATATCAAGAAGCTGATGGGGGTTGTGGAGCGGCAGAAGATGCCCTCCGTCGCCATGACAGATCATGGAAATCTGTTCGGCGCGGTCGAGTTCTACAACGAAGCGGCCAGCCATGGCATTCATCCTGTCATCGGCTGCGAAATGTACGTCTCGCAGCAGGGGCATAAGACGCGGTCGGATTCAGACCGTTACAACCACCTAGTGCTCCTCTGCGAAACTCTGGAGGGCTACAAGAATCTCATTCAGCTTGTCTCAACGGGCTACCTGGATGGCTTTTACTACAAGCCGCGGGTAGATAAAGATCTTCTTGCCCGGCATTCGAAAGGCCTGATCGCCATGTCGGCCTGCCTGCGCGGCGACATCAACGAAACTATCCTTGCCGATCGTTACGAAGATGCCCGGCGGCTGGCGAACGAATACACCGATTTGTTCGGGAAGGGCAACTTCTTCCTGGAAATGCAGGACCACGGGCTCGACCAGGACAAGCTGGCGATGCCGCAGATCCGCCGCATGTCCTCCGAGACCGGCATTCCGCTGGTGGTAACCAACGACGCCCATTACCTGGCCCGGGATGATGTTCGCGCGCACGAAATCCTGCTCTGCATCCAAACCGGCAAGACCATGTCGGATACCAACCGGATGCGTTTCAGCACACCCGATTTTTATGTGAAGTCGCGCGCCGAAATGATGGCATTGTTCGGTGATGAGGATGCGCTTGATCGCACTTGGGATATCGCGCAGCGCTGCCACGTGAAGCTCGAGAAGGTTAAGGACCCGTTCCCGCGCTTTGACGTGCCGGAAGGACACACCGCCGACAGCTACTTTGCCTACGTGGCCCGCGAGGGATTTGAGAAGCGCCGGCCGCGTTTGGAAACTCTTCGGAAACAGGGCCGGTTGAAGCACGACCTTCCTGAATACATCGATCGCCTGGAGCGCGAGATCCGGATGATCCAGCAGATGAAGTTCTCCGGATATTTTCTAATCGTCTGGGATTTCATCCGCTTCTCGAAACAGAAGGGCATTCCGGTTGGGCCGGGACGCGGTTCCGCCGCGGGCAGCCTGGTCGGTTACGCGATGGAGATCACCGATATCGATCCCCTCGAATACGGCTTGCTCTTCGAGCGTTTTTTGAACCCGGAGCGCGTCAGCATGCCGGACATCGATATCGACTTCTGCACAAACCGGCGCGGGGAAGTCATTCAGTACGTTACTGAGAAGTATGGTCGCGAGCAGGTGGCGCAAATCATCACGTTCGGCACGCTGGCGGCAAAGGCCGCCATCAAAGACGTGGGCCGCGTACTGGATATGAGCTTCGCCGAGGTGGATCGCATCTCCAAGCTGGTTCCCAAGCAGCTCAACATCAAACTGGAAAAGGCGATTGAAGATCCGGATCTCAAAGAGGCGGCCGCAAAGGAGCCGCGCGTCAAGGAAGTTCTCGATATCAGCCTGAAACTGGAGGGCGTGTGCCGCAATGCCGGCATGCACGCCGCGGGCGTGGTGATCTCGTCGGTGCCGCTGCGGGAACTTGTTCCTCTGTACATCACGAATAAGCAGGAGCTTGTTACTCAGTACGACATGGTGGGGCTGGAGAAACTGGGCCTGCTCAAGATGGATTTCCTCGGCCTCACCACGCTGACCATCATCGATGAAGCGATGAAGCTGATTGAAAAGCATCGCGGAACGAAGATCGTCATCGAAGAGCTACCTCTGGACGACGCGCAAACCTACGAGCGAATCTTCAGCACCGGCTTTACCAGCGGCGTGTTCCAGTTCGAATCATCCGGCATGCAGGATATTCTGCGGCGCTATCAACCGAATCGCGTGGAAGATCTTTGCGCGTTGAACGCACTCTACCGGCCAGGGCCCATCCAGGGCGGCATGATCCCGGACTTTATCGACCGCAAGCACGGCCGCAAGCCGATTGTGTACGATGTGCCGGAGCTTGAAGAGATTCTCTCGGAGACCTATGGCGTGATCCTGTACCAGGAACAGGTCATGCAAATTTCCAACAAGCTGGCCGGCTATTCGCTTGGCGATGCCGATATTCTGCGGCGCGCGATGGGTAAGAAAAGCGCCGCCGAAATGGCGAAACAGCGCGAGCGCTTCATCGCGGGCGCAGCCGAGCGCGGGCTCCCAGCCAAAAAGACCGCCAAAATTTTCGACCTGATGGAGCAGTTTGCCGGGTATGGCTTTAACAAGTCGCACTCCGCTGCGTACGCGTATCTGGCTTACGTAACCGCCTATCTGAAGGCGCATTACTCGGTTGAGTTCATGTCGGCTCTGTTGACCTCGGAAGCCGGTAACACGGACAAAGTAGTGAAGTACATCAACGAATGCCGTGAGATGAGCATTCCCGTGCTTCCTCCCGATGTAAACCAGAGCGACCTGAACTTTACTCCGGCCGGCGACTCCATTCGCTTCGGTTTGGGCGCTGTAAAGAACGTAGGTCATGGCGCCGTGGAGGCCATCGTAGCCGCGCGGGAAAGCGGCGGCCCGTTCACCTCCATCTACGATTTCTGCGAACGCGTAAACCTTGGCAACGTGAACCGCCGCGTGATTGAAAGCCTGCTGAAAGCGGGCGCGCTCGATTCAACCAGCGGGAATCGCGCACAACTCACCGAGGCTCTCGACCGCGCGCTCGAGTCAGGTTTGCGCGCCTCGCGCGATCGGGAAATGGGCCAGCACGGCCTCTTTGGCTTTACCGCGGAAGACCGGAAGAACGGGTATCCGCTCGCCAAACTACCGGATTGGACAATGGACCAGAAGCTGGCCGGCGAAAAGGAAGTGCTTGGGATTTACGTTTCAGGCCATCCGCTCGACCGTTTTCAGGACAAAGTGACCGATCTGGCGACGCATTTTACCGATAAGCTCGATGATCTGGAGAAGAACACCTCCGTGGCGCTCTGCGGCATTATCACTGACATTGTCCGCAAGACAAATCGGGAAGGAAAGTACTGGGCCGCGCTCAAGATTGATGACCGGCGCGGCACCGCGGATGCCATGATCTTTGCCAACCGCTATGAGGAACTGCTTTCTGTGCTCAAAGAGGATGCCGCGGTGTTCCTTCGCGCTGCGGTGCTGACGGAGGAAGGCGGTCCTCCGAAGCTTTCCATTCAGGAGATGGTGAATCTGGAAGATGCCCGAATCAATCTTCCGTCGCTGATCTCCATACGAATCTGGTTGAAAGATGAAGCGTCTACGGAAAAGGCCGATGCCTTGAACCAGCTTTTTGTACGGAAGCGCGGAATGACGGAGGTACGGTTGCGTCTGGAGAAGCCGCGCGATTTCTCGGTCGTGATGGATGTTTCGAACAAGGTGCGCCCCGATCGGGAATTCCGCGCGGAAATCGAAAAGATCTGCGGCCCTGAGTCGATGGAAATTCTGGCGGGTTGATCATGGCTGACGAAGAAGAAGATCCACTGCAGGAAGCAACCGCCGAAGCGCTTACTCAACCGGTGGACAACCCGAGTTGGCATCGCGTACAGCTTGCGCGGCATCCGAAACGTCCGCATTCGCGCGATTATATTCAGAACCTGCTCACCGGATTCGAAGAGCTGCACGGCGATCGTTTCTTCGGTGATGACCCGTCCATCATCGGCGGCATGGGCTTTTTTGAAGGCAAGCCGGTGATGATTGTCGCGCAGCAGAAGGGCCGCGACACCAAGGAAAAGCTGCTGCGGAATTTCGGCATGCCGAAGCCGGAAGGTTATCGCAAAGCCCTGCGCCTAATGCAGCTTGCAGCCAAATTCCACCGCCCCATCATCACGTTGATTGACACGCCAGGCGCGTATCCGGGCATTGATGCGGAAGAACGCGGCCAGGCGGAGGCAATCGCCTACAACCTCCGCGAGATGTCACGGCTGGGCACTCCGGTGGTGTCTTTCGTCATCGGCGAGGGCGGCAGCGGTGGCGCGCTGGGCATCGGTGTCGCCAATCGCGTCTACATGCTTGAGAACGCCTATTACAGCGTAATTTCTCCTGAAAGCTGCGCGGCCATCATTTACCGCGATTCCGGCAAAGCGCCGGAAGCCGCTGCGGCTTTGCGGATGACGGCTGCCGATCTGCTCGAGATGAAACTGATCGACGGCATTATCCCCGAACCCGCCGAGGGCGCGCACCTGGATCCCGATGCGGCCATCGCATCTCTTCGCGAAACGCTGAAGCGCGTTTTGGACGAGCTATCGAGCATGAGCGCGGAAGCTGCTATCGAAGATCGGTACAAAAAGTTTCGCCAGATGGGCAACTTCTTCACTGAGGTACTGATCTGAACAAGATCGTTGTGGTAGTCGCGATTTTCGTGGCGGGATTCGTCGCGCTGGTTGCTTACTCTACCTTCAACGGCCAGCGATTTCGCGCCGAGGTGTGCATGGAGTACGGGGGCCAATCTTCCTGCCGGACAGTCAAAGCAAAAAGCAAACAGGCCGCGTTGCGAGCGGGGACCGAGAACGCCTGTGCCGACATCGCCTCCGGAGTCACGGACACGATGCGCTGCGTCGAGCAACAGCCGAAAAGCGTGAAGTGGCTGAAGTGACCGCGGCATGCGGTTTCTGAGCCGCGCGCGAGAGCAAGCGGTTCTTCTATGAACTGTTCCAGTCCTTCAGCGATCGATCCAGCATCTCCTCCAGCCGGAGGTTGTGCGGTTGAAAGTGTTCTGCAAGCCAGGAAACCGTGGCATTATCGACGTGCTTCCCGGCCGCGCTGCGCGATTGCTGCCGCTGCGCGCAATCGAGCTTGAATATGGGCCTCGGGTCGGCCCCCAGGAAATGGCCGGCTTCAAGCAGCACCGACTGCGGATCGTGCGAAAAATCTTCGAACAACACTATCTTCAGGCGCTCTCTCGGAAACAGCGCAAGATAGCGCTGAAGCTGGTCGTCGTAATAGCCCGAATCTAAATACGTCCGGAGCATGCCCTTGCAGTCTTCGACAGCGGTTCGCTTGTATATCGCCTGCTCGTTTTCCGTCTCCAGCCGGTAACCGGCATCGATTCTCTTCAGGTCAGCCTCCAGCGCCTCGCGAAGACGCAGGGTCTCCTTCCCTCGTGAGTACCAATGCCACCAATGCGAAATTGCGCGCTCCACCGGATTTCGCAGGATGACGAGCAGCCGGGCGTCCGGATTATAGTCGAATAATCTGCGTGAGACATAAGGCAGATAGAGGTTTCGGTGCCGGGATTCACCCACAATCGGTTCACCCGCCCAATGAGAAAAATAGCGATTGAAATAGTACGCCGTCCCGTGCCGGTCGAGTTCCGCCTCGAAGTAGGTCGGCTCCTTCGGCTTTGACATGCAGATCTCCGGATGCTGATCCAGGTAGGCGTGAAGCGGCGTCATGCCGCACTTCGCCGCGCCCAGCAGAAAGAAAGAGGGATACCGGAACTTGCTCCCGGATTGCCATTCATACGGCACGGCTCGATTCGTGGTTCCGAGCGTCAGATCATCAACACTGCAGGCAAGCTCTCTTTGCGTTTCTGCTAGGACAACTCTGACGGATTCGATTTCACCGACCGAATCAGGTATGGAAAACTCGAAGCGGCCCGGTTCTCGCCTGGAAGGGGCCTTACCGTTCCCGTTGAACTTCCCTGCGACGCTTACGCCCACATCCGCCCCGTTGACCTGGACTTGCAGGAAGATCGGCTCGTCGGGACAACGAACGTTATGAGCCCAGCCGGAGATGGTCCGGTACTCGACCCGTTCAACGCACCCCTTGAATCGTCCAAGGCGGCGCGAATCGAATATGCGCTGCGTTTTAAGCATTTGACGGCACACGGAGTCTTTGAGATTGTGACGAAGCCGAACGGCGCTATTCCTCAGCACTCTGAACTCACGGGCGTGTACTCCCTCTTATGAGAGAGGTGGCATGAAAGAAGAGCTTGCGGTAATGATTGAATCAGCCCGGATTAGCCCGATAGTTGATCCAGATCTTCTGCGGGCTATATTCCCTGTACCCGCCGCTCTTTGCCCGTCCAGAAATTCTCACGCAATTCGCGCTTGAGAATCTTTCCCGTACCTGTCTTCGGCAAGGCGCCATCGGCAAACTGGATGATCCTCGGCAGCTTGAATTTCGCAATGCGTTTTTCGAGAAACGCCAGCAGGTCTTCAGGGCCAAGGGTTGTAGCCGGTTTGAGCACCACGATGGCGGCCGGCACCTCGCCCCATTTGGGATCGGGGGCGGCCACAACCGCGCATTCCAGAACCGACGGGTGGGCGAAGATCGCTTTTTCCAGCTCAATGGAGGATATATTTTCTCCGCCGCTGATGATAATGTCCTTCTTGCGGTCCACGATCTGGACGTATGTTTCTTCGTCCCAGACCGCCATGTCCCCGCTATGGAACCAGCCGTCGGTGATCACGTTTGCGGTGGCTTCGGGTTCTTTGTAGTAGCCGTCCATGACATTATCGCCACGCACCACGATTTCGCCGACTGTTTCCATATCGCGCGGAACATCGCGCATCTGGGAATCTACAACCCGAACTTCGTTCCCGATCGCCGGCCAACCCGCCATGGAAAGGTGTAACAGACGGTCTTCCTCGTTCACCGGCTTGAACGTTCCCTTGGTTCGTGACATGGAGACCAGAGGGCTGGTCTCTGTCAGGCCATATCCTACGATGACCCGGCACCCGAATGCCTTTTCCATTCGCGAAATCAGCTCAGGCGACGATGCCGCGCCGCCCAGAGCAATCTCACGCAGGCTTGAGGTATCGGACTTTCCAAGATCCGGGCAATTCAGCAGGGCATTGGCCATCACCGGCACAAGCGACATGGTCGTGGCCCGCTCTTCGTGAATCAGCCGCAGAACGTGGGCGGGGTCAAACCGGCGCACCATCACCTGTTTCAGCCCAATCATGGTAGATGTTTGGGCGGTTCCCCAGCCGTTGGCGTGAAACAGGGGGATCGTGTGTAGAGCTACATCGGTATCGTAAAGTTCCGGCGTGGTGCTCAGGTAGGCTAGCGCGTGCAGGTAAAGCGTGCGGTGCGACAGAGCAACCCCTTTGGGTGTCCCGGTGCTGCCGCTGGTGTAAAACAATTCCGCTATTTCTTCTTCGTTGAATGAAAGCAGATCGGGCCGATCGATGCGGCTTCCGGAAAGCAGATCCTCGTACTTGAGGTCTGTTCCCGAAGCTGGCCCGTCGATCGCCACATATTGCTTGATGCCGGGACAATCCTTATGGAAGGCGTGAACCAGCGGCGCGAAATCATTCTCAAAGATCAGCATTCGCGGCTCGGAGTGATTGAGAATTTCAGTCAGCTCCGCTGGGGTTAAGCGCACATTCAGGGGCATAACGATGGCCCGAATCAACGGCGCGCCATAGTAGCCTTCCAGCAATTGATTATTGTTAAAACTGAGGAACGCCACCCGGTCGCCCGGGCCGACGCCCTCGGCAAGCAATCCGGCCGCAAGCCGCTCGCAGCGTTCGCCGAACTGCGCATACGTGTAGCGGCAGCCGCCTGACACCACCCCCACCTTTTTGCCGTAGAGGTCCACGCCTCGATACAGGCACCGAATGGGGGTGAGTGGAATGTTCATAGCAGGTATCGCTCGCGGGCAAGCATCCGGGTTGCAATCTTTCGCCGCAAGCCGGCCGCGTCGACGGGATCGCACACCGCGAGCTTCCGGAGAACCGACATATCCGCCCGAAGCCTCTCAGGCTGCGAGCAGCTGCCCAGTACATTCCGCGCCGCCAATTCCACGCGCGCCATTGCATCTCGCAGGAAGATCGTGCATATGTCCATCGCGGCGGTCGTTTTGCCGGAGCTTGACAACTTGCGGGCGCGAAGCAGGCTTGATTCCATCGCGAACGTTTCCATAATGATGTCCGCCAGATTCATTAGTACTTCTTGCTGGTTTTCTAGCTCGGCCTGATATTTCTGATAGGCCAGTCCGAGCCCTAGTAGCGCGATGCCCTTGGCGTTGTGGACCAGCCGCATCTCGTCGCCCGCATCCCGTGCGTCCATCTCACCGCTCTGAATCCTCTTCATCAATGCCTGTACCGCCGGCATCAGTGCGAGTTGCCCGCGCGCGGCGCGCTTCAGCAGCATGCCCGTGATCAGCAGCCGGTTAATCTCATTGGTACCTTCAAAGATCCGATTGATCCGCGAGTCCCGGTAGGCGCGCTCCACCGCATAATCCTGGTGAAAACCGTACCCGCCATGGATCTGCACGCCTTCGTCGACCACGTAATCCAATGCTTCCGATCCGTAGACCTTAACAGTCGAGCATTCCACCGCGTACTCTTCCGCGGCCTTTAGCATCCCCTCGGCTGCACCGGCTTGTATCAAGCCGGCGGTCCGCCAGGCCACCGATTCCGCCGCATAGACGCGGATCGCCATCTCGGCCAATTTGTGCTGGATGGCGCCGAAGCTCGCAATCGCAGAGCCGAAGGCCTTCCGTTCTTTCGCATATTTCAGGCTGATTGCCAGCACATCCTTCGCGCCCGCCACAGCCAGTGCGCCCAGCTTCAGGCGTCCAATGTTGAGGATGTTGAACGCAATCACGTGCCCGCGCCCAATCTCACCCAACACGTTCTCCACCGGCACCGGAACATTTTCAAAATAGATCGCGGTAGTGGAGCTGCCCTTGATCCCCATCTTCTTCTCTTCAGCGCCGCTGCTGACTCCGGGGAACTTTCGCTCAACCAGAAAGGCCGTAAACTTTTCGCCGCCTACCTTGGCGAACACCGTGAACAGGTCGGCCGCGCCGCCGTTGGTGATCCACATCTTCTGGCCATTCAAGATGTACTGTTTGCCATCGGGAGTGAGATCGGCGCGCGTGCGGGCGGCAAGCGCGTCGGACCCGGCTTGCGGTTCGGTCAACGCGTATGCCGCTACCAGTTCCGCACTCGCGAGCCTGGGTAGATACTTTTCCTTCTGCTGCGGAGTCCCAAAAAAAAGGAGCGGCAAGGTCCCAATTCCGGTGTGCGCTCCATGCCAGGCGGCATAGGATCCATCACGGCCCAGTTGCTCTCCGGCGACAAGAGTGGAAATCAGGTCCAGTTCCATGCCGCCGTATTGCTCGGGAATCAGAATGGCGGTGAGCCCAAGCTCGGCCGATTTCTTCAACACGCGGACAGCTGCGCCGGGTTCCTGGTGGCGGATGGCCTCCAGATTGGGTTCAATCTCTTTTATGTAAAAATCTTCCGCGGTGCGCGCAATCGCAAGATGCTCGCCGGTCAGGTCCTCTGCCGTGAAGATATCTTCGGGCGCGCTTTCCTCAATAAGAAATGCGCCGCCTTTTGCGGCCGGGCGAACTGCTGCGGGAGTTTCCACTATTCACCTCTCAGTGTTCTTCCAACTTGCAGAGCACGCCTTCCAGCTTCGCCCGAAGCTCGGCCGGAATGGGCACGGCGCGCTGTTTTTCTTTGTCCACGCAAACGATCACAACCACGCCCTTCGCCGCCAGCTTGCCATCTTTCAGCGTTCGAAACTCCAGCCGCCCGGAAGAGCGGCCAAGCTTTGTCAAGCATACTTCAATGTCGATAAGGTCATCGTGAACCATCGGCACAAGGAAATCGCACTCTGCATGCACCCGCGGAAAATCAAGTACTCGTCCGCCGTACGTGACCCCTAGCGAGCGCATAAATTCTATTTCCGCCGATTCGAAATACCGGAACATCGCTGTGTAATGAATGCGCCCGCTGGCGTCCGTGTCAATGAATCGTATTCGGGTTTGGAAGCGAAAGGGCTTGCTGGGCATCTGTACCAGAATGTCACCTGCTACGATGCTCTATCGCCCGCTCCCCTCACAGCCGCTCCCTGAACTTCGCTCAAGCGCCGTTCCAGAAAGCGCCGTTCGCTGTCATTTGTAACTAACCCAAGGGCGCGCGTGTAACTCTTTGCGGCTTCCTGTGAAGATCCAAGACGCCGCAGCAGGTCGGCCCGGGTTGCGTGCAGCAAATGATAATCATCCAGATCCCCACCATCAGCAAGTGCATCGATCAGCGCGAGTGCGGGCCGGCTGCCATGAACCATTGCAACCGCAACGGCGCGGTTCAGCGACACAATCGGAGAGGGCTGCAGCCGTTCCAGCAGGTCGTACAAACTCAGAATTTGCCGCCAATCGGTATCCTCGGCGCGCTCGGCCTGACAATGCAGCGCTCCAATGGCCGCCTGGATTGCATACGGACCGGGATTGCCGCTAAGCGACTCTTCCACCAGAGGCAGCGCTTCCTCAATCTGCGCCCGGTTCCAGCGGCTGCGGTCTTGCTTTTCAAGCGTAACCAGATCCCCGTTTTCGTCGAGCCGGGCGTGACGCCGGGCGTCATGGACAAGCATAAGGGCGAGCAGTCCGCTGGCTTCTGGGGGCGGAGGGGTCATAAGCGCGCGCACCACGCGGGCAAGCCGGATGGCTTCGGAGCAGAGCTCAGCCCGGATAAGCGGTTCGCCCCGAGTCGCCGTGTAGCCTTCGTTGAAAATGAGGTAGATGACCGTGAGGACGGCTTCGAGCCGCTCGGGCATTTCGCCGATAGCGGGCACGCGGTAGGGAATTCCGGCATCGCGGATCTTGTGTTTTGCCCGGACCAGCCGCTGCGCCATGGTCGCCGGCGAGACCAGGAATCCTCGCGCGATCTCGTCCGTTTCCAGGCCTCCCAGGGTCCGAAGCGTCAGTGCAACCTGCGCATCCAGGGCAAGCGCCGGGTGGCAGCAGGTGAAGATCAGTTGCAGCCGGTCGTCGCCAATCCCTTCGGTATCGTACTCGGGCTTTTCGGCTGTAGCGCTCAAAACAGTTAAGGATTGAACGCTTTCGGCGAATCGCTTTCGCCGCCGCACACGGTCAATCGCCTTGTGCCGGGCGGTCTGGATGATCCAGGCCCGCGGCAGCTCCGGGATTCCCGAGATGCGCCATTGGTCTACCGCGGCCGCAAACGCTTCCTGGGCTGCTTCTTCCGCCAGCTCAAAGTCGTTGAATTGCCGGATCAGCGCAGCCAGAATCCGGCCCCAGTCGGCGCGATACACTTCCTCTATAGCCTGGTCGGTTTCGCCGTACATACGTCCTAAATAGATTTTCCGACACGCTGTCGATTCGCGTACCCGCCGTTCGACTTATTTATGGAGAACGCAACATGACAACTACCGAAACTCGCCCATTACCGCTGGAGGCCCAAACCGAAGGCCGCGGCGAAATCGAGATTTTCCGCCACAGCGCCCGCCTGATCCAGCGGATCGTCCGGCTCAATACCGATAATTTGACACAAGCCGATAGCCTGATTCAGCCGCAGCCTGCGGGTAACTGCCTGAACTGGGTGGTCGGCCATCTCGTCTGTGTTTATCAGCACGTGCTGCCGATGCTCGAACAATGGCCCGTGCTCAAGGCGAGCGCTTTGCAGCGCTATGACCGGTGCAGCATTCCGATCAAGGATGCCGCTGACGCCCTGGATTTATCTGAACTTCTGTCGGCATGGGATGAATCTTCGGCGCGCATCGACGCTGGACTGGCCTCTCTTCGTCTTGAGGCCCTGGATGCGGCGGCCCCCTTTTCCCCGACCGGCGATCCGAACGAGACGGTCAGGTCCCTGTTGAATACGATATTGTTCCATCAGGCCTACCATGCCGGCCAGACAGGCATTCTACGGAGAATTGCCGGCAAAGATGGGGCAATGGCATAAGGGCATCAAGGACCTAGACGTATGAAATACATGCTGCTGATTTATATGGAAGAGAACGCCTTGAGCGAAAGCGAGCGGGAGCACTGTTACCAGGAGTCCACTCAGCTCGCGCACGAACTCGAGGCCAGCGGACATTATCTGGCCGCGGCCCCGCTTCACCCTACATCTACGGCTACCAGTGTTCGGGTGCGTGAGGGCAAGAAGCTGGTGACCGACGGCCCATTCGCAGAGACGCGCGAGTATCTGGGCGGCTACTTCCTGGTGGAGGCGAGCGATCTCGATGAAGCTATCCGCATCGCCGCCCGGATTCCAGGAGCCCGCGTCGGTACGGTGGAAGTGCGGCCAGTGATCGAGATACCGGAATTACAGGACATTGGCGCATCGCGCGAACTGCAGTCGCAGCGTTAGTGGGCCATTCCTTCGAAAACCCAACGAGGTAAGTTATAGAGGCCGTTCGCTCTGAGGCGGCGAGGGTGTGCGGTTGCGCTTCACGAGGCAGATGCAGCGAGGCATGCCCCAGCGAGCACATCTGGCGCAGACGGATGGATGAACGGGCGGTGTTGGCGGCGTTCCAACGCGCGGTTTCGAGCACGGCCT
>DATIMA010000134.1:0-16353 GCA_035475915.1 Bryobacteraceae bacterium | reverse complement strand
TACGTGCATCATGTGCGGAGCAGGATGGAGTAGGAAGCTGCTGCGATTCAGCGCTCGCTTCGCGCCGCAGTACGTCGCTGACTCGACCCCGTTTCCCCTATGATTGTAGGAAAGGCAAACTCATGAGGCGCTGCATTATTGCTCTACTGTTCTTCGCATGGTGCGGCATCCTATGCCGAGCTCAAACTTCCGCTGCGGATGCAGCGGTCACCTTCAATAAGGACGTTGCGCCCATTCTCTACAACAACTGCGCCGTTTGCCACCATCCCAATGACATTGCACCGATGTCGCTCGTGACCTACAAAGAAGTTCGGCCCTGGGCGGCGGCTATTCGGGAGGCGGTTGTTCAACGAATCATGCCGCCGTGGCATGCAGACCCGCATGTGGGCGACTTCTTAAACAATCCGCGCCTTTCCGACGAGCAGATCGCAACCATCGTCAAATGGGTGAAGAGCGGCTCGCCGGAGGGCGACCCAAAGGATCTTCCGCCTGCGCCCACATTCGAGACCGGCTGGCACATTAAGCCCGACGTCATTCTCACAATTCCCCAGATGACCGTTCAGGCCGGTAACCAGGACGACTACGAATACATCTACGTGCCCACCAACTTCACCGAAGACAAGTGGATTCACGCCGCCGAGGTCGTACCCGGAGACCGCCGCGTAGTCCATCACGCAACCGTCAGCGTGGTCAGTGCGGATGCCGTCCCGAAACTGCGTGCCGAGCACGGTGATGTGGAGAAGGTGGATCAGTACCACTTCCGCACCGGCAAGGTGAATCATATGAAGCCCGATGCGCCCATCTCCGATGATGGTTGCGTATCCATCGGAAACGGACCGCTGAAAGATCCGTCGTCGGGAGGCGTGAATCACGTTCCGGCCATCTATCTGCCGGGCCATCTGGCCGAAGTACGGCCTGCCGGATATGACCTCAAGATTCCCGCGGGTTCCTATCTGCAGTTCCAAATTCACTACAGCAATCGCCTGGGCCAGACTGTGACAGACCGCACCAGCATTGGTCTCGTGTTTGCGAAGAAACCTGTCACGCACGAAGTGGCCCAGTACGAAATCTGGAACAATTGGTTTCTCATCCCACCCGGGGACGGAGATCACAAAGTCACGTCGTGTTACACGTTGCCGAAAGACGTTCTGGCGGTCGCCTACACCGCTCACATGCACTTTCGCGGCAAGAGCATGACAACGGAGGCCATCTATCCCGACGGCCATCACGAAGTGCTCTTCAACGTTCCCAAATACGATTTCCGCTGGCAGGAGACTTACTTTCTGAAGCACCAGTTCATACTGCCGAAGGGCACGAAGCTCGTAACAACGGCTTACTTCGATAATTCCGCCAATAACCCGCTGAATCCGGATCCATCGAAAGCAATTCGCTGGGGAGAACCGAGCACGGAAGAAATGATGGGCTTCTGGCTGGCCTATGCGGACGTCCAGCCCATCGCGCAGAGTACGGATGCAGGCGTATCGCAATCCGCAAATAGAAAGGGACGTAAATGACACCGGCATCGCGTCGCGGATTTCTCACTCGCATGGCCACGGGGTTTGGCGCGCCTCTGATTCTTGGCGCCGCCAATAAATCGGGCAGCAGGAAACCTGTCCTGGGTTCCGGTGCGCACACCTACGAAGTTACGCATGACTGGGGCAACCTGCCGCGGGATATCCAATATGGAAACACGCACGGCGTGTGCGAAGATTCGCACGGCCGCATCTACATTCACCACACCGTTTACGCCACCAGCGAGAAGCAGGACAGCATGGTGGTGTTCGATCACAAGGGCAAGTTTGTCAAGAGTTGGGGGCGCGAGTTCAAGGGCGGAGCGCATGGCCTTTACATCCGCAGAGAAGGCAAAAACGAGTTTCTCTATCTGTGCGACATCAAGCGCGGTCTGGTAGTGAAAACCACCCTGGATGGCGAGGAGATCTTCACTCTCGGTTATCCGAAAGAAGCGGAACCGTATTCGAAGCCCGGACCCGACGGCAAACCGCTGAAATATAGTCCGACGAATCTGGCGGTTGCTCCAAACGGCGATTTCTACGTCGGCGATGGGTACGGTTCCAGCTACATCAACCAGTACAACAGCAAGGGAGAGTACATCCGTACCTTCGGCGGTCCGGGCAATGCGGCAGGGCAGCTTCTTTGCCCGCACGGCATTATCGTGGACACGCGCGGCAGTCGGCCCATTCTGGTCGTCGCTGACCGCACAAACAAACGAATCCAGCGCTTCACGTTAGAGGGCGAGCATGTGGATTTCCTTTACGGCACCAACGCGCCTTGCCATTTCAACATCTATAAGAACGGCGATATGGTAGTCCCCGATCTGTTCGCGCGAGTCACGCTGATGGACGCCGAGAACAAAATCATCACCAACTTAGGCGATGATTCGCAGAGCCCGTACATGGAAACGCGCAAACTGACGCGGGACCATTTCAAACCAGGCAAATTCGTCTGTCCTCATGGAGCGTGTTTCGACCACGCCGGCAACATCTTCGTTGTGGAATGGGTGGAAGTGGGCCGCGTGAGCAAATTGCGCAAGGTATAGATGTTCATTCGCGCGTTCAGCCGCCGCGCCTTTATCCAGATATTGGCTGGATCCGCCTCAGCTTTCGCGCTTCAAAAACCGCAGGACACTCCCGCTGCCAAAGACTGGATCTGCCCGATGGATCCGGATTACCGGTCCGATAAACCGGGCGTTTGCCCACGCTGCGGCATGACGCTGGTCCTTCGCGTTCCCGAGCGAATCGAATACCCTCTTCAGGTTTCCCAACATCCCGAGTCGGTGAACCCGGGAGACACCGTCACGTTGACCTTTCGCGTACTGAATCCGTGGACTGGTCAGACGGTCACATACTTCGAACTGGTACACGAAAAATTGATGCACTTGTTTCTCGTCAGTGAGAACCTGGAGTTTTTCGCGCATCTGCATCCGGTCCTTCAAGAAAACGGCACATTCATCCTGAATGTCCGTCTCCCGTACGGAGGCATGTATCGCATGCTGGCCGATTATTATCCTGCGGGCTCTGTCCCGCAACTCGCGGTCAACACCCTATTCGTTTCCGGCGATTGCGATCATCCGAAAATTGCCCCATCGCTTGCGCCCTGTCCCGCCGAAAATTTGACTGCTTCGCTCCGGCTTGATCCGGCCGAGCCGCTGGCCGGCCTGGAAACGAAACTCTTTTATACGCTCAATCCCGCCTCCGGGCTGCAGCCCTACCTGGGTGCATGGGGGCACATGCTGGTCGTCAGCAGCGACCTCATTGATCTGTTGCACCTCCATCCGTTTCTCGTCAACGGTGGCGTAATCCAGTTCAACATTATCTTCCCGCGTAGCGGCATCTATCGAATCTGGACGCAGTTCCAGCGCGAGGGCGTCGTGGACACGGTCGTCTTCACCGTGCCTGTCAAATCGTTATAGCTTTTATTTTCGAGCTACTTCGAGCGCGAATCGCAGCGGCTCTGAAGATTCGATCGTGGTGCCCTTTGGCAGCGCAAGCGGTTCCCGGAAGAAGAACACGCGATTCGATTTCGCGTTGAACTGATACAGCCAGACTAGCGGCTGGATTCGTCCGTCCGGTAAATGCGCGGTAATTCGGGCCGAATCCACGCTTTGGGTTAGCGGTCGGAGCCCTGCAAGCATGGTCGCATTGTCCAAGGCGGTTCGCGTCTCGACAATTTGCAGATCCCGCACGTCTGGGTTCGCCGCCGCGGCGACGCTCTTTGGGGTCGCTTTCGGCGTCAGCGCCGGGTTTCCCTTCGGCGCTCCTCCAATCACCCACGCGGCAATGATAATGATCTCTTCCTGCGTCAACGCATGATCCGGCTTCAGGTCTCCGAAGCCCTTCACGGCGCCCCACGGCGGCATCGCGCGGGAAAGGACCTGCTCTTTGATGTCGACGGCCCAGGGGCGCACGTCTTCGTAACGCGTGAGCGGAATGGACGCGCCAGAACCGTGGCATGCCAGACATCGGCGGACCAGGATGCCGGAAATGTCGTGCGTATAAGTCAGGTTCGTGGTGATGATGTCGTGCGCCGCAAGCGGCGTCGTGAGCATGGCTGCAAACGCCAGCAACCTCGCGCAATTCACGTAACCAGAATAACCGTCAAATCAATCTGAGCAGGTAAAGAATGATGACGATCACCAGCACCAGGCCAAGGCCGCTCGATGGGTAGTAGCCCCAGCCCCGGGAATAGGGCCACGTGGGGATTGCGCCAATCAGTAAAATGAGGAGAATTACCGCCAGGATCAGGCCCATAACAGTTTGATTCGGGATTCGGACTTCTCTTTCACCCGCAGCAAGAGTCTTGATACCATTTAGTACGCTGCACGGGTGGCAAATGCAGCCCTCCCGTTGCGTGCCATTGGAGCGCCCCAGTCCAAATCAAGTGCAGAAAAGATCTGCCGGGAGACTTCGTCCGGAGTGCGGTTCGCGCGGATGCGGTGATAGCCCCTCGTTCGATAGAACCGAATCAGTTCCGCGGCGTTTCGCTTATACATCCGCAACCGCTCGCGTATCGCTGCGGGATGGTCGTCAGCTCGTTTGATGAGAGGCGCGCCATCCACCTCGCAAACAAGCTGCCCTCGACGGCCGGTCTCAATGCTACAAATCCGGCCGCAATGCGCGCACTGACGCCGCCGGTCCAATCGCGCGACAACATCTCGAGCTGAAATTGAAAAATCGACAATCGTTTGCTCCGGCATGCCGAGGGCCGCAAGCAAGTGGTCCAGGGTGTGTGCCTGTGCAAGCGTACGTGGATAGCCGTCCAGAATGCAACCCCCTGCGCAATCCGGATCCTGAAGGCGTCGGGTGACAACCTGATTCATCAAGTCATCTCCAACCAATTGCCCGGAAGCAAGTACGGCAGTTACTGCTCGACCGAGGTCCGACCCCGACTGAGACTCGTGCCTAAGAATTTCGCCGGTCGAAATGGCCGGTATCCGTAGAGCCGCGGAGAACCGGCTTGCCTGCGTTCCCTTACCTGAGCCGGGCGGCCCGAAGAAAATCAGAACCTTGCCGGTGTCCATAAAGCCGTCAACTGCCCCCGATTCAGTTTGCGCGAGAGGTGGTAAGCTTTTCAAACTAGGTAGTCCGAGGCGGACCAGCTGTCCGCGATGAATTGGCCTATCCGTCTTCCTGGTGCGTAACTTTTTACAATTCTGCGTCTGTTGAGGTGGCCCTAAGCCCCTTTGAAACAACACCTTCGGTCTCTAAATCCAGTTAGTATAGGAATTGGGTACGTAGACCTGCCTCCGCCGGAGGTGGAAGAGCGGAGCAGGTGAGATCTTTATAATCAGAACCACAGGACCGGCTCATACCCCCGTTCTGTTGTCGCGCTGCGAAACAAAAAAGGGAAAACCACGTGGAAAAGCTTGCGCAGAACATTCAGGAGGCGTTTCTTAACAACGCCAGGAAAGAGAAAACGTTCCTCACAATTTACTTGATGAGCGGCGTTAAATTATCAGGACGGATTAAGAGTTTCGATAAATATTCTGTGATTCTGGAGACCAACAATCAGGAGCAGCTCATTTTCAAACACGCCATCTCCACTGTGGTTGTATCGAAGCCGCTTCATGCCGTCGCCGCCAGCCACGGCGGCCTCGGCGGGACCACTCCCGGCACGCCGGTTCCGTCTGAGCCTCTCGAAAGCACTCATTAGTGCGGCAACCTGCAGAGCGCACGCTCATTGTCGGAATCGAACTCACCAGCCGTCCACACGCCCGGCCGGCCAGTCCGGATACGCAACCTACGACGGAAGAATCGCTGGAGGAACTCGCGACCTTAGCAGAAAGTGCGGGAGCCGTGGTTGTCGATCGCGTTATTCAGGCGCGGCCCGCAATCGATCCCGCTACGCTGCTCGGTTCGGGCAAGGTGGATGAGATCCAGAGCCGGATTGCAGCAGAGGACATCGATACAATCATCTTCGACCACGAGCTAACGCCAACACAGCTGCGAAACCTGGAGCGGCGGCTGAAAATCAAGACGCTCGATCGGACGCAGCTCATCCTCGACATTTTTGCGAGGCGTGCACGCACCCGCGAAGGACAGTTGCAGGTTGAATTGGCGCAGCTCAATTACCTTCTTCCTCGCTTAGCCGGACGAGGTGTGCAAATGTCCCGGCTCGGAGGGGGAATCGGAACGCGCGGCCCCGGCGAAACGCAGCTTGAAACGGACCGGCGTCGTATCGGACAACGAATCGCAAAACTAAAAGGAGAGATTGAACGCGTCCGTTCCAGCCGCGGCGTCCAGCGTTCGCAGCGTCAGGCCGTCCCGCTTTCGACAATCAGCCTGGTTGGATACACAAACGCCGGCAAATCGACGTTATTCAACCGGCTCACTGGAGCGGACGTTTTGGCGGACGCGAAGATGTTCGCGACACTTGATCCGATCGTCCGGCAAATCCGGCTGCCCTCGCAACGCCGCGTCCTGCTGAGCGATACGGTCGGGTTCATCCGCAATCTGCCGACCACGCTGGTGGATGCTTTCCGCGCGACGCTCGAGGAGGTTACCGCGGCCGCACTGCTGGTGCATGTAGTGGATATCGCCTCTCCAACTGCGGCCGAACAGACCGCCCACGTGATGAAGGTGCTCGCCGAGATCGGCGCGGAAACCACTCCGCAGATACTTGTTCTGAACAAAAGCGACCGGCTTTCCGAAGCCGATCGTCTGCGGGAGCTCCCCACGCTTACGCACCGGCTGCTGGGCGAAACCGCACGCCAGAATGCGACCCAAGCCGCGCTCGTTTCCGCCCAAACCGGCGCGGGAATAGACGATTTGCTCCTCGTTATCGATGCACAGTTAAAGCAGGATCCCGTAGCGCGCCAACGCTTCCGGCTGCCGCTGGGTGAAGGCCGAGCGTTGCACCTGCTGCATGACCGCGCCGCTATTGTTTCAAAGCATTACGGAGACAAGTACTGCGAAGTGGTGGCCGACGCGCCACAGTCTATTCGCAACAAGTTATCAGCGTTCGCCGTACACGAACCTGATCTGGATGCTTTGTGATAATGTAACGCGCGAATGACCCAAAACTCACCGGGAGTTCTAGGAAGAGAAAACACAAGCCGCCGAGCGTTCGCCAAGGGCCTAGCCGCGCCCATTGCCGGCGTTTTTGCGCTACCCGCCTTATCGGCAGCAGTGCAGGAAAAGAGCAGCGTTTACAGCCGGCCGAAGCTAAAAATCGCCGATATCAGGACCGCCGAAGTGCGGGTTCACGGGCTTCAGACTCACATTCGCATCTATACGGATCAGGGCCTCATCGGGCAAGGCGAATCGACGGATGCGTCCGTGGGCACGGCTGCTCTCGTACGCTCCTTCAGGCGTTTTCTTATCGGCAAGGACCCACTCAACATCGATGCCTTATGGGAAGCCATCCGAACGGGAGGCATCTTCGCGGGAGCGCAGGGCGGCCAGTATGTAACAGCTCTGACGGGCGTCGAGATTGCTTTGTGGGATTTGGCAGGCAAGGCATTGAATTTGCCGGTTTATCAGCTCATGGGCGGAAAGTTCCGCGACCGAATACGGATGTACTGCGATTCGGATATGACAGATCCGATGGGCGCTGAAGCGGAGAAAAAGCTCCCGTGGATCCAATCGGCTGGATTTACGGCGATGAAGATAGATATCGATGATGCCCGGGATCCGGCCCGCTTCGATGCGGTGAATTGGACGGCGAGCAACGGAGAAATCGACCGAATGGTGACCTGGGTCAAGCACACCCGCGAATCTATCCCGAAAGAAATGGACCTGGCGGTCGATATGCATGGCCGTTACGACGCCACAACCGGCAAGCGCGTGGCAATCGCGGTTGAACCCTACCGGCTGCTCTGGCTGGAGGAACCGGTGCCGCCTGACAATATCGATGCCATGGCTGATATCCGTCATTCCACGAAAACCCCGATTTGTTGTGGCGAAAATCTTTACATGCGCTGGGGTTTCCGTGAACTTCTGGAGAAACAGGCCGCGGATATCATCATGCCTGATATTCAGAAGGTAGGGGGGCTGTCGGAAGCCCGCAAGGTGGCCAATCTTGCCCAGACTTACTTTGTTCCGTTTGCGCCTCACTGTGTGGTTTCGCCGATCGGCACCATGGCCTCAGCGCATGTTTGTGCGTCGATTCCTAATTTTCTGGTCTGCGAGTGGCATTGGATCAACCATCGCGATCTTTGGGCAAGCTTCGTGAAGGAAGGCGAGATCATCGTCAAGGGATACGTGACCGTCCCCGACAAGCCGGGCATTGGAGTCGAGATGAACGAAGAGGCTGCCCGAAAGGTGCAGGCGCCCGGAACGGCCTGGTTCGAGCCTTCGCAAAAGGTTTAAAATGAGCGCCCCCGTTACAGTCCTCTGCATCGCATTTGCTTCCCTCTCCCTTGCGCCCGCAGCTTCAGCGCAAGAAGGATTCTTTGATCGCGCGGAGGTGATCAAATATACACCGGAGTGGAATGGCGAACGCTTCCCGGACGGGCGTCCGAAAGTGCCCGACGCCATTCTGGAAAGGATGAAGGCCGTCACACTCGAGGAAGCCTGGGCAACGCTAAGAGAAGCCGGTTACAACCATCAATACGAGGACGGCTGGCTCGCGATTCATCCGGAAAAAATACTTGTGGGTCGCGCGCTCACGGCGGAGTGGATGCCGGGACGCCCGGACGTACAGCAAGTTGTCGAACAGCAGGGGCGAATCGATCATCGCATCGGCGGACAAAATGCTTGGCCTGTCGACATGCTGCAGCCGCGAGATGTCTATGTTTGCGACCACTTCCGGTTGAAGAAGGATGGTCCTTCCATCGGCGATAACGTCGGAAACGCTATCTATGCGCGAACCGGCAACGGAATCGTCTACAACGGTGCGGTCCGGGACATCGAAGGTCTGAAGGAACTGCCCAACTTTGTCTCATACGTCAGATCATATGACCCTTCTCATCACTTTGGCTCGCTGGCATCCGGCGGCAGACTTAACTCAACCATGGTGGGGATCAATTGCCCGATACGGATGGGTAGTGTGATGGTAATGCCCGGCGATGTGGTGCTGGGCAAAGATGGCGGAGTGATCTTTATCCCGCCCCAACTGGCAGAGAAGGTCGTGAAAGATTCGGAGTTTACTCGTTTGCGGGATATCTTCGGACACCAGCGCTTGCGGGAGAAAAAGTACACGGCGGGGCAAATTGATGCGAGGTGGTCGCCTGCGATCGAACTTGACTTTACGGAGTGGCTCCGCCAGAACCAGGGACATCTGCCGGTTGCGCAGGAAGCGATTCAGGAAATCTTAAAGCAGCGGTCCAAGTGAGCAACAGGTAACTCGGGCATGCAGGACCGACGCGGAACAAGATTACCGTGGATCGCGTATCCTGTTCAACAGCTATGTTGACGAAAACTCGTCGTTGCGGAGCGCTTCTGGTTGCTGTTCCGGCTCTCTTTCTAGTCGCCTGCGAATTCGATCACACCGAAACCGGCCCGCTGAAGGAGGAACCGTTCTCGCTCGACCGCGGCAGCGTCCAGCGCGCCAACATCGAATTGAACATGGGCGCCGGCGAGATGAACGTGCGCGGCGGCGCCGCCAAGCTGATAGAGGGGCGCTTCGAATACAACGTGCCAGCCTGGAAGCCGCAGGTGCAGACGTCCATTAACGGCACTCATGCCACCGTTACGATCAGGCAGCCGGAACACTTCAACATGGGAGGCAACAAGCACTACATTTGGGATCTACAACTGAATGACCAAGTCGTCACAGATCTGATTTTGAACTGTGGCGCAGGGCAGGCTCGGTTGAATTTGGGCGATGTCACCATGCGGAGTCTTGATGTTCATATGGGCGCCGGCCAGGTCGAGCTTGACCTCCGAGGCAAGCCCACCCGCGATTATGACGTGAATATCTCAGGAGGCGTCGGGCAGGCGACCATTCATCTTCCCGAAGGGGTCGGCATCTGGGCCCAGGCGCACGGAGGAATTGGAAGCATCACGGTCACGGGTCTCGACAAACAAGATGATCATTGGCAGAACAGCCTCTACGACAACTCAAAGGTGAATGTACGTGTCAAGGTCCAGGGAGGAATCGGCGAGATCCGGATAATCGCCTAGCTCAGGCCGCCACGGCCGCGGTCGGTTCCACCAACCGCTCCACGTTCACCGAGTAAATAGCCGGTTTACCCTGATGATCGCTCTGAAAATAAACCCGGCGGCTATCAGGCGAGAACACTGGTGTAACGGAGGCCGGATGGCTGGCGCGGTGCTCGCATAACGTAAACTCCCGCTGGACGGCCCGCAGCAGAAGCAGTATGTTCGGCTGGGCTTTGCTCCGGCTGGCCCCGACGAAAACAGAATCGTCCTCGTTTGGAGCGAAGGCGGCAAATTGGCTCGTGGGCGCGATACACTTCTCCGCTCCGCTTTCTGGAATCAGCTCGTGTATCTCCGAAAAGTAAATCCCTCGCCGCAGCACATCCCGCAGCAACAGGATCGATTGTCCCTTCGCCGACCAGACCGGATTCGATATTCGGCCCCGCGCCAGCATAACCGACTTACTGCCGGGCCGGTCCGCCTCGCCGTACCAGATCTCGCGCTCGCCCTCAGAGGCGTTCCGGGCGAAAAGGCAGCCGTTGCGGCCGGGTCGCGCCAGGCAGTCTCCGGTTACGTTCTCAGCTATTAATCGTCCTTCGCGCCCTGTAACATATTCCAGCCGCCCTTCTCTTATGACCCACAGCTCCGATTCCGTCCGAAGGCCGGAACCCAGGCTGAATGCGCTCACCCCGCTGGCAATCGAGCGCTCTTCCCGCCGGTGTGCGACGCTGACTACCCGCAGCCGGCCGGCGTCGATGAAATAAAGCGTCTGTTCCTTCTGATCCAAAGTGAGAGAACGAGCATCCAGATCCGAGGCATCCGCGAGAACGGTCAGGATGCCGGTTCGCAAATCGACCCGGAAGGGCCTCAACTTACCGGTTCTGTCCGATGAAAAAATCAAGAATCGCTCCTTTAACGAAACGAACCGGTTGGTCGGGGCCGGCAAAATGCTCGCGTGTGCAGGGCTTGTAAGCCGGACAACAGCTGTTTCGGTGGTTGGATCCGCGAACCGGACGAACTCACCCACCCGGGGCAGAGGCGTGCCTTTCCTGCTATGGTTTTTGCTGGCTGCCGCCAGAGTGCCTGGCATCATCGCCAGGACCGCGCGGCGTGTGATGCCGTCGTTCACCACTGAGTTCCCTACTGGAAAAGATGCAAACTACAAACGGCTAGTTCCAACGGGAATCTTCACCTCCCTGAAAAACCGCGGACTCATCCACCTGGAATCTTCACCCCGCTCAAAACCGCGGGGCTTATCCCTTCCGATCCCGCCTATAGGCCCAGATCGTCGTGTTTGGGCCGGGACGCTTTGGCAAGCTTCATCTTCGACATGTATTTGTAGGGGTTCACGGGCGTTCCATGCAGCCGGACTTCGTAATGGATATGCGGTCCTGTCGCCCTTCCTGAGGCTCCCGATAGAGCGATTACCTGTCCGCGCCGCACCTCCTCGCCGGGCAGCACCAGGAAATGCGAGAGGTGCGCGTAGTAGGTATCGATCCCGTTTCCATGATCGACTACAACAAGTCTGCCGTATCCTCTACTCCAACCCGCGCTCTCCACAACTCCGTCTGCCGTAACATGCACGGGGGTCCCTATAGGCGCCTGCAGATCGATACCGGTGTGGAATGCGCCCTCACCTGAAAACGGGTCGTTTCTTCCGCCGAACGAACTCCGCAGAATGCCGTTAACGGGCCACAGAGTCGGCTGCGTGTGGGTCTGCCATTGGAATGCGTAATGGCGATCGATATCGGAATAGCTCGCGGCCTTTAAAAAGTTGTATTCCTGAATGGATTCCTTCACGCTAGGCTTTAGCGGTGAATCCAAATCCGCCACTTCATCGCGGTCGGAAGAGACTGGCGGGCTAATCCCGTATGCTACCGAAACCTCAGCCGCCAGATCCTCAAGCGATGCCATCTGCTGGTTGTGCTGCAGCGATTGGCGCTGCAGGTCCTGGTAGCGGGTCCGAAGGTGATCAAAATCGGCCCGAAGCTGTTGATAGCGGGCTACCTCCCAGCTCATATGCAGATAGCTCGAGAACAGGCCGAAAGCCAACAGGCAAATTAGCAAAAACGAACCGAAGAGATACGCCAGCCACTTATAACTGATTTGTATACGTTTGGCATGCCCGTGAACGGAGTGGGCGAACTCAACGACGAAGTACGGTTGATTCATTCGTCTCCTCAGGGGCGGCACATGACGTGTCCTCCGTAACACCGCCGGATCAGCCCCCGGATGGCTTTCGATGGTTAACGAAACTTCAGACTAACCTGATCGGAATTATGTGTCAACGAAAGAAAGAGTATTCCACCCTACTCCCAAGAGAGTAGAGGCCGCTGGGTCCTGATTTTGTTCCTCAATAAATTGTCGCAAACGCCTGTTGACGGATAATCGGAGCGATGGCCTTTGAACGTGAAGTAGAGGTTGCCAAATTGATCGCGCAGGAGGCCGGAGCTCTGGCGCTCGATTACCAGCGCCGCGGCGTTACGACAGAGGTGAAGGCGGACGCTTCGCCGGTGACGGCAGCCGATCGGGCCTGCGAAAAGCTAATTGTAGATCTGATTGCAAAAGAGTTCCCGGAAGACGGAGTGCTCGGCGAGGAGGGGGCGGACCGGGAAGTACGCAACGGGCGCAAATGGATCATCGATCCAATTGACGGCACAAAGGATTTTGTTCGCGGAATTCCGTTGTGGGCGGTTTTGATCGGCCTGGAGGAGAACGGGCAGATCGTGGCAGGGGCGGCGCATAGCCCACGGCAAGGGTTGCTGCTCTGGGCCGGTAAAGGACAGGGCGCGTGGGCGAACGGATCGCGGATTCGCGTGTCCGACCGATCCGATCCCGCGAATGCCGTGCTGGCATTCAACGGTTTCAACAAAATTGGCGTGGAGCGGCTTGCGCCACGCCTGCTGCCTTGGGTATCGCGATTCTGGGCCGTGCGTAGCCTGGGGGGATCTGTTGATGCCATGCTGTTGGCCCAAGGTCAGGCCGATGTCTGGATCGAACCGAACGCCTCGCCTTGGGATCTGGCGCCGCTGAAGATCCTGATCGAAGAAGCGGGCGGTAAGTTCAGGGGCTTTCAAGGAGAGGATAGTATCTACGCCGGCAACGCATATGCCTGCGTGCCAGGCCTGGAGCCCTACGTTCGGGAACTATTGGCGCGATGACCGGGTACGAAGCGCTGCGGAAGGCCACTGCGTGGATCGATCTCTCCGACCGCGGGAAAATTCGCGTTACGGGCGAAGACCGGGCGCGACTGCTGCACGCCATGAGCACGAATGACGTGCAAAACCTCGCGCCGGGAAGCGGGGTTTACGCCTTCTTTCTGAATGAGAAGGGGCGGATCCTAGCAGACGCGTGCATCTACAATCTGGGCGAAAGTCTATTGCTCGATACGGAAACGGAAACAGCAGGCAAGCTCCGGGATCATCTGGACAAATACATCATCGCGGACGACGTGTCTCTGTCCGATGAAACGGAGCAGTGGGCGACGATTGGCCTGGAAGGTCCGGGAAGCCTCTTGGCTGCGATCGAGCTTGGGATATCAGCACCTGAAAGCAAGTATGGCGTTCGGGAGTGGGGCGATGGTTTCGCCGCTCATGCCGCAAGCGCGGGCGAAGAAGGCGTTCGAGTCTTTCTGCCTTTCACCGGGAAAGCCGGGTTCCTGCAGAAACTCGCGGCTGCCGGCATTCCGCAGGCTACGAGCGAAGACGGTCGAACGGTGCGAATTGAAAACGGAGTGCCGCGCTATGGCGAAGAGATCAGCGAACGCTATTTAGTGCAAGAAACGCAGGTCATGCGGGCAGTTCATTTGAACAAGGGCTGTTATCTCGGCCAGGAGATTGTGGAGCGGGTTCGCTCACGCGGGCAGGTGCACCGTCTGCTTGCGCCTGTGCGGTTTGAGGCTGAAGTGCCTCCCGCGCCGGGCACGAAGCTGGTTGCAAACGGTGACCCGGCGGGTGAAGTCGTCTCTGCTGTTTTTTCGCCGGCCCTGGGCGAAGCTGTCGGACTTGCTTACGTAACGCTCCGAGCGTTGGAAGAGAAGCCGGAAATGCTGGTGGCGGGTGCGGAGCACGCGGTTAAGGCGTATATCCGCTAATGTGCCTTGCGCAAATAGAGTAGCGTGTCCATCCAGCAGCTATCCGGAAGCTTCGGCGTAGGCACTAGCAGTCGCTTTGAGGCACAGAAAGCGCTTCGCCATAACCGAAAGGTAATCTGCGCGATATACGTTCTCGAAACGGATCGGGCATCCGTCGCCGTCGTACGGATCTCCTGAGTACAACTCCGAAGTGAAGGAGAATACAGCCGGCGCGGAACTTCTTTCACTTTCCGGAAGGCCGGTATTTGAACCAGTGACATGCTGATGGCCTCTAGCAGACTAGTATCCGGATTGCCGAACGGGGGCAGTCACGTGCCCAAAAATCCGGCGCACCGCTGTCACACTGCCATGGTTCGGATTGTCCAAAACTATAGAAGAGATGATGATCCATCCGAATCCGCTCGCCGATGCGGCCCTGACTGAGACCGACGACCAGGCTTTGGTCCGGCTCGTGCAGCCGGGCAGCAAAGAAGCCCTGGACTTGCTCATAAACCGGCATCAGCGCTGGATCTACAATATCGCCCTCCGGATGGTGTGCTTGCCCCAGGATGCTGAAGACGCAACACAGGAAATTCTCATCAAGGTCCTCACGAAGCTATCTACGTTCCGGGGCGACAGACAATTTCGAACCCGGTTGTACCGCCTCGCGGTCAACCACCTGCTGAACATGAAGCGTGCCCGCGCCGAAACCAGGGAGATGACTTTCGAGGATTACGGCCGCGAACTGGACAGCACCCCGGAGGCCGATCTGCCCGCCCCCGATTCGCAGAGGCCCGACGCACAGTTGCTGGTGGAGGAGGCTAAGATCGGCTGCACATCCGCCATGTTGCTCTGCCTCGATCGGGAGCAGCGGCTCGTATACGTGCTCGGAGAGATTTTCGGCGTAGCGGACCGCGTGGGAGCCGAGCTGCTCGACATTTCGCGCGACAGTTTCCGTCAGAAGCTGGCCCGCGCGCGGCGCGACCTGTGCAATTTCATGCAGGGCAAGTGCGGACTGGTAAAGGCATCGAATCCGTGCCGCTGCGCAAAAAAGACCCAGGGATTCATCCAGTTGGGCTACATCGATCCGCAGCATTTAGTGTTCGCTCATCAGCGCATTGTCCAGGTGCGAGAAGTGGCGGGAAAACGGTCGGAGCAGCTCGATGCACTCTATGGTGCATACGCCGACATCCACCGGAGCCACCCGTTTCACGAGCCGCCCGATTTCGCCGCCTCGCTCCGCACGCTCATCGAGCGCATCGACTTTCGATCGGCTTTCAATGCGTAGGAAAGGATATGCAAATGATTGCTAATCTCAACACAGATGCCACGACGATCATGAAAACAACGCTAGGATTCCTGTGCGCTCTTTTGTTGACGAGCGGCATCGCGCCAGCTCAACAGAAATCCACGTCGCTTACGGGCGCGTGGCAGGTCACGAAGGTGCAAATGACAGGTCCAAATGCACGCGCGGTCACCAATCCACAGCCGGGGTTGTATTTGTTCACTGGCAAGTACTTCAGCGTCATGATGGCCACTGGGGACCACCCCCGTCCCATTCACCCTACGCTGCCGGAAGTGCCGAAAGCAACTCCGCAAGAGATCCTCGCTGTCTATGGCCCTTATGTGGCCAACACCGGGACGTACGAGGTAAAAGGTGACACGCTGATCATGCATCCGATGGTGTCCAAGAACCCGGAACTGATGGGAGGAAGCGTCACTTACTCCTTCGAAATCCGAGGAAATACCTTGACGCTGAAAATGGTGAAGATGAGTATGGGAGCGAGCGTGCCTCCCCCTGCTGTGCCTCCGGCGACTTGGACACTTACCCGAGTGGAATAAGGACGACTGGTGGCCCGGAAGGGCCTCCACTGTTCATCAGGCTGCAATCCGTGACGTGATTTCGCCGCCTCGCTACGCGCGCGCTCATCGAGGGCGCCGATTTTCAGTCGGCCCTGGAGGCCCTGGACGCCTGGGAGACTCTGCAGATCACTACTGATGTCAGCACGATTACCGCAACAATACTGCCGCTCGACCGGCGTGCGAACGAGCGCTGGAATAACGGCGATGTCGAGGCCCCCTCGAGATCTACGCCGACGATGTCATTTTCTTTGACCCGATCACCGAAAAGCGTCTCGACGGCCGACCGGCAGTCGCGGAATACTTCCCCACCGTATGGGCCGGGAAGGTTCGGATCCCCCGCTACGAGATGATCAACCCGCA
>DATIMA010000133.1:0-42469 GCA_035475915.1 Bryobacteraceae bacterium | reverse complement strand
TGCTGCTTACCTGGTCTATATCGCAAAACCTGCACCAACTTAGAGCCAATTTTCACGCTTGGCACACAGCTTGCATCACAGCCTTCGGTATGGATCCACTCACAGCATCAGCGGCCAGCGGGCTTCAGTCTCGCATGGATTCATTTGACATGCTCGCGAACAATCTTGCAAACGCCTCGACCAGCGGGTTCAAGGCTGATCGGGAGTTCTATAACACGTATCTGGCGCCGGGAATCATCAACCAGCCTGACCCCATTGTGGGCGATGAGCCCGTCGTACAAAAACAATGGACCGATTTTTCCCAGGGAACTCTTGTCGAAACCGGCAATTCAACCGACCTCGCGCTCTCAGGCAACGGCTTCTTCTCTGTCAATGGCCCGAATGGCCCTTTATATACCAGGAACGGGAACTTCCATTTGTCGCCCCAGGGGACACTCGTTACCGCCGAAGGTTACGCCGTTCGCCTGGTTGGAGGCAAGCCCCTGCAAATCCAATCGCCGGATCCCGTCCAGGTACAGCCGGATGGCCAGGTTCTCCAGGATGGGAATGCTTTGGGCCAGTTACAACTGGTGGATTTCGCCGATCGCAGCCAGCTTTCGAAGCTCCGCGCCGGATACTTTCAGGCATCCGGTCCGCAGGTCTCGCCGATACCAGCTACAAATCTGCAGGTATACCAGGGCCGGCTCGAAACCTCAAATACCGGACCCGCCGAAGCCGCCGCGAAGATGATCACTTTGCTGCGGAACTTCGAAATGCTTCAGCACGCAATAAAGATCGGAACAGATATGAACCGCCAGGCTGTCGAAGAAGTCGCCAAGGTCGGTTCCTAACAATTCTTTTGTGGAGATTACTAAATGATTCGTGCACTTTACAGCGCCGCCAGCGGCATGACCGCGCAGCAGTTGAATGTCGATAACATCGCCAACAACCTGGCCAACGCCAATACCACCGGCTACAAAATGCGCCGTGCCCAGTTTCAGGATTTGATTTACCAGAGCATGATCCAGCCGGGCGCTTCCGCGGGAGCGCAGACCACCGTGCCGGCGGGCTTACAGCTCGGTCTCGGAACCCGCGCCGCTTCAAACGAAATCATCTTCACCCAGGGCGCGTTCTCTCAAACCAACAACCCCCTCGACATGGTAATCCAGGGTACCGGATTCTTCCAGATAAGACAGGCATCCGGTAATCTTGCCTACACCCGCTCAGGCAACTTCCAACTAGATCGAAACGGAAACGTCGTCACTGCGAACGGCGATCCGCTCGAACCGCAGATCACTATTCCGAGCAGCGCTCAAAACATAACCGTTGCGCAGGATGGCACAGTCAGCTTTTCGCTTCCCAATCAGTCCGCATCGCAAAAGGCCGGACAGATCCAGTTAGTAACCTTCCAGAACCCCGCGGGCCTGAACAGCCTGGGAAGCACGCTGTATGCGCCTACCGACGCCTCCGGAGATCCGCAAGTGGGCAATCCGGGCGGCCCCGAAGGTCTGGGCACGCTGCTTCAGGGCTACACCGAACAATCGAACGTTGATGTCGTCGGAGAATTCGTGAATCTGATCCAGAGCCAGCGCGCATACGAAGCAAATTCCCGGGTTGTCAAAGCCGCCGACGAGATGTATCAGCAGATCAATCAAGTAACGCAATGATGCTGACGCTGCTGCTCGCCTTCCTGGTTCCGCCGCTCGCCTGTCATTCCATCCACTCGGATTGGATCAGCGGCCGCGACCTGGCTCAGGCCAATCCGGCTTTTTCAAACCTGCCGCCGGATCTGCAGCTCAGCCCTTCACCAATTCCCGGACAGCAGCGGATTTTTCGCAGCGGCGAATTGCGACGCATCGCTGTTGCTAACCATCTGCAGTTATCCATATACAGCGACACCTGTTTCGCTTGGTCCGTCAAGATTCCCGATCACGGCGCACTGGTCGCGGCAATCGAGAAAACGCTCGCCGGACGCAGTCCACAAGTCGAAGTCCTGGAGCAAAGCTTGATTCCCGCGCCGGAGGGAGATGTTATTTTCCCTCTCTCGGGCATGAGCGGCATCTCCAGCCATCCCATCATCTGGCGGGGTTTTGTAATGTATGCGGGCAATCGTCATTTCCCGATTTGGGCTCGCGTCCAGGTAACTGTAACGGAACCGCGCGTCCTGACAGCAAACCCGATCCGAACCGGAGACATCTTGAGCCAGTCAGGACTGCGCCTTGAAACGTACAAGGGTCCAGCCGACAGAGAAGCTGCCGTTACCGATCTCTCGTCTGCTATTGGCATGATCGCCCGCCGCGACATACCCGCCGGGTCGCCCATCTCGGAATCAATGATCGCGAAGCCTCGCGATGTCGAACGTGGCGATCTCGTCAGCGTAACGGCCCAATCCGGCGCAGCCATCGTCCAGGCGCAGGGTCTCGCCGAGCAAAGCGGACGCCGCGGCGACGTCATAACTGTGCGAAATCCCCGTACTGGGAAGACCTTTCATGCGCGCGTTCAAGACAAGGGAACCGTCCTCGTGGTTCCAGGCGGCTCGTTCGGCCTGGTTGGAGATACCCTTGCCGGAGGCAGGAAATCATGACCCGCGCCGCCTTCCTGCTTTTTCTATTCGCGTTCGCTTCCACTCACTTGCTGGCTGACAAATCTCATAAGAAGCTACAGCAGGCTCAGAAGTCCGCGCTGGACGAATATGTTGAAGCAGCGCACCGGAGAGCTGCATCGGCCCTCGCCGAAAGCCCAGGCTCTCTTTGGTCCGGACCTGCGCCCTTGGCCGATATGGCTGGCGATGTGCGCGCCCGCAGCATCGACGATATCGTAACGGTTATTGTCAACGAGCAGGCATCCGCGGTTGCTACGGGCACAACGAAAACCGGCCGCACATCCAGCGCCAATGCCTCCATCACGTCTGCCGCCGGCCAGCTCAAGGCGGCTGGAAGCCTGGCCAACCTTCTCACTGCAAATTCCAATACAGCCCTCAACGGATCTGGCACCACGTCCAGGCAAACTACCCTCACCACGGTGGTCACTGCGCGCGTCGTTGATGTCCTTCCGAATGGCTATCTGGTTATTGAGGGATCGAAAACGGTATTAGTGAACTCGGAAAATCAAGTGATCACATTGAGAGGCGTTGTCCGCCCGGCTGATCTTTCCACCGCAAACACCGTGCAATCGGGAAGCGTAGCGGAAATGGAACTGAAGATTAACGGCCGAGGTGTTGTTAATGATGTCATCCATCGCCCCAACTTCCTCTATCGCCTGCTGCTTGGCATCCTTCCCTTCTGAGCTATGTTCATTTTTCGGTGTTGCCTCTCATGCTTGTTTCTTGTGTCGGCTGTGGCTGCTGCAGCCGAAGAACACGGCGTCCGGCTCAAGGACCTGGTGACAATCGAAGGGGTCCGGACCAACCAGCTCGTCGGCTACGGATTAGTTGTCGGGCTAAACGGAACGGGCGACCGGCAGCAAACGCTGTTTTCCGCCCAAAGCCTCACGAACCTGCTCCAGCGAATGGGCGTCAGCGTCTCGCCTACTTTGATCACGGTTAAGAACACCGCCTCAGTCATTGTCACAGCCACGCTTCCGGCTTTTGCTCAACCCGGCACGACTGTGGACGCAACCGTTGCAGCGATTGGCGACTCTTCGAATTTACAGGGAGGCTTGCTTGTGCTCACTACTTTACGAGGCATAAACGGGCAAGTGTATGCCACTGTGCAAGGCCCGGTCATTACCGGAGGATTCATTGCGGGCCGGTCCTCTACTAATTCGCAAACGGTCAATCACCCCACGGTGGGACGAATACCGAATGGCGTCTCCGTCGAGCGCGTCGCCCCCTCTGTCCAACTCGGCAATACAATTAAGCTGCAGTTGAAGGATGCCGATTTCACCACGTCCGCGCGAATCTCTGAAGCTGTAAATCATCACTTCGTCGCCGCCGGTATAATCGCTCACGCCGACAATCCGGGTCTGGTTACCGTTGCTCTGCCCGCTAAATACAGCACACAATCGACGGAATTCGTCGCTGAACTCGAAGCCCTGGACGTGGAACCCGACCGGGTCGCTCGCGTCGTGATCAACGAAAGGACCGGCACCGTCGTCTTGGGCAACGACGTGCGAATCGCGCCAGTTGCCGTCATGCACGGAAACCTGACCGTCGAGATCCAGACACACCTGATTCCAGTGCCCAACGGGCCGTTTTCAAGCGCGCCCGGAACCGTTGCGCCAGAAACTACTGTTGCCGCTAAAGACGAGAAGTCGCGGAATATCGTCCTTAAGGACGGCGCCACAGTCGAGGAACTGGTCAAAGCTCTAGCCGCAATCGGCTCAACAACCCGGGATGTAATTGCTATTCTGGAGAGCCTGCGTGCGGCTGGCGCGCTGGATGCGCAATTAGAGGTCATCTAAAGTCCCATGAATATCAGCGCTACCACTCCTCTGCTTTCCTCGCCAACGGAAGTGTCGTCAAAGGCGAAACCGTCAAAGATTCATGATGCCGCGCAGCAGTTTGAAGCCTTGATGATCGGCGAAATGCTTAAATCTGTCCGCGAAGCAAGCTCGGATGGCTGGCTCGGCAGCGGCGATAGCGACGCCAGCAATTCCGCGCTCGGCATGGCCGAGGGCCAGTTCGCCACAGCCATCGCGCATGGCGGCGGCATTGGTCTCGCCAGTATGATCGAGCGAAGCCTCACGAAACAGGCTACTCAGAATGTAAAAGCCAGTTCGGACGATGCCGGAGCTGTATCGAAATAGCCTCCGTACGCTGGCTCCCTAATGGTGTTCTCTGCCGGCCGAGCATCTTCGGGTTTTTCGATGCGTGTTTCGTGCTGCTCGGCCGATCCTGCCGCTCCTTGCCAACCTTCCAGGAGTATGGTCAAGAGTTGCTCGACTTCAGTGATTGGCTCTTCGGCCCTCTTCATATGAGCTTCCAGTAACCTGTTCTGCATATAGCTGTAGAGCCTTTTGAGATTTTGGCTCACTTCCCCGCCCTTCTCATGGTCGAGAGAGAGCATTAGCTCCGCCAGAATCTGCACTGCCTTCGTAGTCGAGCGCGAACGCCCCCAGATATCCCCTGCCCTGAGATATTCCCTTGTTTGCTGAGTGGATTTGATTGCCCCCTCGTATAGAGAGATGACGAGCCGAATGGGGTCGCTATTCAGCAGGGTTCCTTCCGAATAGGCTTGGTAGGGATCGCTATACGTCAAAAAATCGGCCTCCGAGATTCTTTATCGTAGGCTTGCCCTCTTCTCTAGAAGCTTAATTCCACTTAATTTCATGTATTTAAAGAATCGACGGTAAGAAAACCCGGAAAGCACGGGCGAAGGCCTTCTGCATCCGATATGTCCTTCGAGGGGTACCAGCTTAGACATGTTTTCGATTCTGGGCATCGTGGTCGTTATCGGAGCAATCCTGGGCGGCTACCTGATGGAGCACGGCAATATGAAGGTTCTGTTGCAGCCAGCAGAGCTTCTTATTATTGGGGGCGCCGGCGTAGGTACTCTGCTCGTTGCGAACCCTTTGCCGGTGATCATCAGCCTCTTCAAGGCCGTGCTTGGTGTTTTTCAGTCTGATAAATACAACAAAGCACGCTATTTGACGGCTCTGAAAATGCTCAATGAACTGTTCCGCCGCGCTCGAAAAGAAGGGCTCAGCGGCCTGGAACCTGACGTGGAAGAACCGGAGAACAGCGAATTCTTCAAAAAATATCCGGACATTTTGAAGAACCATCACACAATTAACTTCATTTGCGACACCCTGCGGACTGCAATGGCCGGAACTGTCTCACATTTTGATCTCGATCAGTTGATCGAGCTCGATCTCGATGTTCATCACAAAGAAGTAAGCCAGCCTGTTCAAGCGTTATCGAGCGTCGCCGATTCGCTTCCTGGCCTGGGGATCGTCGCTGCGGTGCTTGGAATTGTAATTACCATGAGTGCCTTGGGCGGTCCTCCGGAAGAGCTCGGCCGAAAAGTCGCGGCCGCATTAGTCGGAACCTTTCTGGGCATTCTCATGTGTTATGGATTCCTGTCGCCCCTCGCCGCTGCCATGGGGCGTCTGAACGATGCTGAATCACACTATTATCACTGCCTGAGGACCGGGCTCATTGCCTTCATCCGCGGCGCTGCTCCAATCCTCGCCGTCGAGTTCTCTCGCCGCAGTATTCCCTCCGCGGTAAGGCCTAGCTTTAAGGAAATGGAAGAGTCGTTCCGGGCCAAAGTGGAACAGATCGCTGCGTAAGACATGTCCACCTCTCGCGAGCCCATCATCATCATAAAGAAGAAGAAGGTCCATGCACACGCCCATCACGGCGGCGCCTGGAAGGTTGCATACGCCGATTTCGTAACAGCCATGATGGCCTTTTTTATCGTTCTGTGGCTGATGAGCAGCAGTCAGAACGTGAAGGAGGCCATCGCGGGATATTTCAAGGATGCGCGGGGCATTCAGAATCTCAAAGGAAGTGCTCTGGCCGGCGCCGGAGAAGGGATCACTGTCACCAAAGATCAAATGGGCAATCTAAAGGAGTCATTGCAGAAGGCGCTCCGACAGAAATCGGGCTTCGAAAAGCTGAAAGATCACGTCGCGATGACGATTACTGGCGAAGGACTCCGAATTGAGCTGCTCGAGACAGATAAGGGTATGTTTTTTGAGAACGGGCAGCCGAAGCCAACGCCGAGTGGCGCGGGCCTGCTGACACAGATTGCAAAAGAGCTGGGGAAGTTAAGTAATTCCATCTTCATCGAGGGTCACACGGATTCCAAACCATTCGACAACGGCCTTTACACAAACTGGGAGCTCTCAGCGGATCGAGCGAACGCCGCGCGCAAATTAATGGAAGAAAGTGGGCTCAGGCCTAATCAGGTGACTCAGATCCGCGGCTATGCCGACCAGCTGTTGCGTCTTCCTGGAAGGCCGGAAGACCCGTCAAATCGGCGCATCTCCATCATCGTCCAATACCCGCAGGAAGAGCCCGATCGGAAAGCTCCTCCTGGCAAAGCGAACCCGGCCGTGCCGGCACAAAAAGCGAAAAAATAGGGACGCCGAGCACTTCTCCTTTGTGAAGACTCTTTGGCTCATTGCTTTCCTGTCCTGCTCTCAGGGAAGCTGGGGCGCGCAAACGCCGGCCGATGGTCCCGCAGCCGTGATGCAAGTGTCGCTTCAAAAGCAACACGATTCGCTGAATAAGCAATTTGATTCTTTGCGCCAGCAGCTAGGGAAAAATGCAGATCTGCCCGATACCAATATCTCGTTTCTTGCGCCGCTTCCGCCGCTTGCAATTGTCAATTGTCCGCCGCTTGCCGCCGATGATATCGCCAACTTGATCGGCGCAGCCGCGAAGAAGAATTCCCTGCAGCCGGAAATCCTCCACGCCGTCATGAAGCAGGAGTCGGGTTTCAAGCCTTGTGCGGTCTCGGTTAAGGGGGCGCAGGGGCTGATGCAGCTTATGCCCGCAACCGCCGGGCAGTTCCACGTTGCCGATCCATTCGATCCCGAACAGAACGTGGAAGCAGGCGCCGCCTTTCTGAAACAGTTGCTCGGCAAATACAACGGTGATCTTCGCCTCGCGTTGATTGCCTATAATGCCGGCTCATCTCGCGCGGACCAGGGGACCAGCCAGGCCATCCCGCAGGAAACGCAGAACTATCTCGCACACATATTTGGAGACCTTGGCATTCAGCGCGTGGAAGCATCTGCCGCTCAGCCGGTGGATGTAATTAAGCCACCGCAAGACCCCAAGCCGATCCTTGCAAACCCCTCCCGCTCGCAATAACCGGTCAATATCACTTCATCTCCGTCATGTAAGAACGCCCGTTGCTCAGAATTCGGCAGCAGCAGCGGCTCCGCGCCTTTCCAGGTCATCTCGAGCAGGCACCCTCGATTTTCTTTCTCCGGACCGGAAACCGTTCCACTCGCAATCAAGTCACCGGGCCGCAAGCGGCAGCCGTTTGAGCTTTGGTGCGCAACCATCTGCGCCAGCGTCCAATACATCTGCTTGAAGTAAGCGCGGCTGATCCGCACCGGCTTCGACATCGCCCGCGATCGCAGCCAGACCTCGATCGTTATGTCAAACGCTCCTGAGCCGTTTGTTTGTAAATACGGAAGCACCGGAACGTCATGTTCACTTGCGGCTGCACGGAACGGCTCCAGCGCTTCGAACGTAACCATCCACGGCGAAATTGAAGTCGCAAAGCTCTTCGCCAGAAACGGGCCGAGCGGCTGATATTCCCAACGTTGGATGTCTCGCGCCGACCAGTCGTTCACCAGGCAGACACCCGCGATGTGCTGTTCGGCCTCCGCAATCGGAATCGGCTCGCCCAACTCATTTCCCGGTCCGAGAAATGCACCCACTTCCGCTTCATAGTCTAATTCTTGCGTTGCCCCGAACCGCCCCGCGCCCAGTTGTCCCGAGGGTCTGCGAATGGATGTGCCGCTGACCACAACGGACGACGCCCTTCCGTGATACGCAACCGGCAAATGCTTGTAATTCGGAAGCAGTGGATTCTCCGGCCGGAACATTCTTCCGACATTGCTCGCGTGATGAATCGAAGCGTAAAAATCGGTGTAATCGCCGATCGTTGCCGGCAACAGCATTTCGCATTCGGCTTGCGGAATCAAATCTCGTCGCGGCGAACCGCGCTGTAACGCCTTACTCACCGCGCGCCTTAGATCCCTCCGTTGTACGGAACTCAGGGCCATGTACCCGTTTAGATTGCGGCCTTCCAGCCAGGGGCTTAGATCTAGGATCGCCTCGCCGATTGCGATTCCTAGGCGAGCTTCAGTGCCTTGCGCCGTTCGGAACGCTCCCACTGGCAGGTTCTGTATCGGAAAATCACAGCCGGGAAGATTCGCAGATTCCACCCAGCTCCGCAATTGCGGATCGTGACTCTCATCGACCATCATTCTCGAGCCAGGACAGATAGTAGCTTCCGTCCTCAACCTCGACCGCCTCGCGACTTACGTTTAATCCACGAAAGGTGTCCATCATTACCGCCAGCTCGTTCGTCTGCTTTTGCCCGATCGACGCTTCCGTCCGCCCCGGCTGAGGACCATGCGCCAAGCCATCCGGGTGTAGCGTAATCGACCCGTACTCGATACCTTTCCGGCTCATGAATTCCGAGTTGGCATAGTACAAGACTTCATCCGACATAACATTCGAATGTGTGTACGGCGCGGGTACCGCTTCCGGATCGAAGTCGAATGGACGCGGACAGAACGAGCAGATAACGAAGCCATCGCCCTCAAACGTCTGATGTGTAGGCGGCGGCAGATGAAACCGTCCGACTCGTGGTTCGAAATTGTGGATGTTTAGCGCCCACGGATAGTAATACCCGTCCCAGCCAGCCACATCGAACGGATGATATGCCAGCACCATCTCGATCAGGTAATTTTCTTTTTTCACGACGAGCTTGAATTCGCCTTTTTCATCGTGTGTTTCTAGGCTATTCGGCAGCCGAATATCTCGCTCGGAGTATGGACTCGATTCCATCAACTGCCCGTATTCGTTTCTGTATCGTTTCGGAGGACGGACGTATCCGGCACTCTCAAAGATGAGCAGCACCCGATCTTGCGATGCAAAACGATACCGGTGCAAAATACCGCGCGGAATCACCAGGTAATCTCCATTCGCAAACGGGATACTGCCGAACGGCGATTCCAGGGCACCTTCGCCTTCGCTGACAAAAACCACCTCATCGCCTTGCGCATTCCGGTAAAACTCAGAGGTATCCATGGCCGGCCGCACAATCGACATTGAAACGTCGTGGTTGAACAATAGAGGAATGCGGTCCGCAAACACATCGCCGCGCTGCTCCAGCAGCTTTGTGCGAAAATGCCGGTGGCGCAACGGCTCACTCGGAGCCGGATTCCACGTCAACTCCTTAAGGGTCTGAAGCGCGCGCACAGCAGTCGGCTTTCGAACGTGGTACAGCAGAGAAGATGGGCCGGTGAAACCCATATTCCCCATCAGTTCCTCCGAATAGAGCTCTCCGGTCGGCTTCCGAAAGACCTTGTGCCGCTTCGATGGAATTTCCCCGAGATGGTGATAGACCGGCATGCAACTTCATTCTAGTAGTGGCCGGGGGTGCCTGACCGGGACCTGTATCGAGGCCCGCGTTAGGCCAGCCGATTGAATTTCTCGGCAGCCGCTTGCAGCGTTTCAGGCTTTTTTGCAAAGCAGAAACGAATAAGCTGCCGGCCGTCGGCAGGATTGGAGAAGAAGCTCGATCCTGGCACGGCCGCAACTCCGATATCTTCGACAAGGTAGCGGGAAAACGCTACGTCGCTTTCGAATCCGAAGCCGGAGATGTCGCACATAATGTAATACGCGCCTTTCGGTACGTGACATTTGAACCCGGCATTCTCAAGGATGCCGATCAGCATGTCGCGCTTGTGTTGATAGCCGCTGGCGAGCCCGGAAAAATAACAATCCGGCAGATGTAGCGCCGTGATACCAGCTTGCTGCAGGGGCGTGGCTGCACCGACGGTCAGGAAATCGTGCACTTTGCGGATGGAGGAACTGAGGTCGGGCGGTGCAATAACCCACCCCACGCGCCAGCCGGTAACGGAAAAAGTCTTGCTCAGGCTGTTTACCAGAACACAGCGATCGCGCATGCCTTCCAGAGTGATTGGAGGAACATGCCGTTCGCCATCAAAGATGATGTGTTCGTAGATTTCATCAGTGATCAGCAAACAGTCATACTCTTCGCAGAGCCGGGCAATTTGGGTGATCTCGGAGCGCGAAAAAACGCGGCCCGTCGGGTTGTTAGGAGAGTTTAGAATAAACGCGCGGGTCCGGCTGGAGAAAGCGGCGCGCAATTCGGCAGGATCAAACGTCCATGCGGGAGGTCGCAGCGTGACATAGCGGCAAAGCGCTCCGCTAAGCTGCGAATCCGGCCAATAGTTTTCGTAAAACGGCTCAAACAAAACGATCTCGTCCCCTGGATTGATCAGAGCCAGCAGACTTGCAATCATCCCTTCCGTTGCGCCGCAACACACCGTAATCTCGCGCTGGGGATCAAGTTCGATTTCATAAAAGCGCCGGTAGTAATCGCCGATCGCCTTGCGGAATGGCGGGGCGCCCCAGGTGATCGAATACTGGTTTGCGTCGTCGGCGATCGCGTTTCGCGCCGCCGTTTTGACCTCGGCGGGAGCAGCAAAATCAGGGAAGCCTTGCGCCAGATTCACTGCGCCGTGCTCCATAGCCAGGCGCGTCATCTCACGGATGACGGATTCTTTGAATTCAGATGTGCGCGCGCTCTGAAAACGCCGGACCGAACTTACTGCCATGCTGCGATTTTATCCGCCGCGCTCATCATGGTCTGACGGAGTGATGGATTCGGCGCTTACGCGGCTTATTCTTGGGCGCAGGTTTGGCTCGATAAGCCGGCACGTCGGGCGATATTCCGGCATACAAGCGACGGTAGACATCGGCGTTGCGCAGCACGATCTGGATATACCCGCGAGTTTCGTGGAATGGAACCGTTTCGATAAACTCAGCCTGTTCGCGAAACGGACCCCAGGTGCGCCAGAGGTTTGCGCGGCCTGGACCCGCGTTATAGGAGGCGAGAGCCAATTCGACCTGCCCGCCGAATGAGTTCAGCAAGTTGTGGAAGAAATAAGTACCCAACTGAACGTTGCGGTCAGCGGTAAGCAGTTGGTTCGAATGGAAGCGTCGAATACCAAAATGCCGGGCCAATTGCCTTCCGGTGGATGGAAGAAGCTGCATTAGTCCATAGGCGTTCGCATGCGAGATGATCTTGGGGTTGAACTCGGACTCCTGGCGGATCAGCGCAGAAACCAGAAAAGGATCCAGGCCCTGCGCATGGCTGTGCTGTTCGACACACGCTCGGAAAGGTAATGGGAATGCCAGCCGCCAGAACGCTACCGGAGCCTGGTCAAGGGGCATGTAGAGATAACCAGGAGCATAGGCCTTGATGTAATGCAAGCCCTGCTCCGGTGCATTGCGGGCCGCGGCGAACTTCGCAAGCTCGAACGCATACACGTTTTTCTGGTCGTCATCCGCCCCGGCGCCGAACTTGAGCTCACCCTCTGCAAAGTTATTCAACCCCGTCAATTGTAATAGCTGAGCGCGCTCTATCCTGGTTTTCGTGACTTCACCCGGCGTAAAGCTGGGAAACTCTTCGCGCGGCGGCCAGGATACGGAGCGCAGAAACGCTAACATCGCCGGCGCAGGGGCCGCAGCCTCCAGGCCCAGTTGTTTCAAACGTTCGCGAGCAATCACCGCGTAATACGTGTTCGGAAACCGGGCGACGAGTTCGTCGTAGCAGGCGCGAGCGGAAGCAGTATCCTTCTTTCGCTCCTGCAGCCGTCCCAGGAAATACAGGGCATCGTTGGTATCCGGGAAATCCGGATACCGCTGGATCTGCTCGCGCAACAGATCGTACGCGTCTTCCTGATCTTTGCGATAGCTCTCAAAAGCAATCCTCCAATGACACCAGCCTGAGCGGGGATCTTTGGTGAAGGTGGCAGCGCACGCCCGGTAGAGAGGCATATAAGTAGCGGAGTCATTCTCCACCCGAGCCTGATCCGCGATATCGATGAGTGTTTTCAGCCGCCAGATAGAAGTGGGATGCTGCTTCTCCAGATTGTCAAGAAACGGCTTCACGTCGGCATGCCGATCGAGCCTGCGGGCGGCCCGGACAAGATAATTCAGACGCTCGGCGTCCGCCTCCGAGTCGTCCACCTTTAGCGCACTCAGGTATTGAAAAGCGGCAGCCGTATGGTTGCTGAAGAAATCGGCTTCGCCGAGCCGCACACGCGCCATATCACGCTGAGCGCCGGCGAGCTGAGGAATCGCCGCCGCCAATTCGATCCGGGCCGCGGCTGGGTTATTCGACTGAAACAGCTTTTCGGCTCTGCCGAGTAATGCTGCCGGCATGGGAGGCGGAAACGCATCGCCCAGCCGCTGCTTCACATCCACCAGTGCCGTCGCAGCTTCCGCGGCTTCGGCAGCAGACGGGTAGCGATAGTAGACGCGCTGGAAGTATTCGGCTGCCTGGGGCAGATCGCCAGTGGCCTGGAAGCAGCGGGCCAGCAGCAAATCGGCTTCCGGCTGGGGAATTTCGTCGAAGTATTTTTCCACCAGTTCCAGCGCGTGCTTCGGGTTATCGCCGTCCAGGTCTGCGCGCACGGCCAGAGCGGCTCCTGCTCCAACGAACGGGGATACGGGCGTGTGGTCGAATATGCGCATCGCCGCCTTCGCGACGCCTGGATAATCCTTTAATTGATACTCGGCTTGCGCGCGAATGTATTGCGCGTAGTCGTCCAGAATAGGCGCCTTTTTAGAAGCGGCGGTCGCGTATTCGGCAGCAGCCGAAAAGTTTCCCTTCTCAAGCTGATGCTGGGCTACCGAGATCAAACCGGCTGCTCCCACCACCTTCGGGCTTTGCGGAGCCGGGGTAGGATGCCTTTTCTTTGCCGGTTTATGTACCGCGGCGGAAGCTAACAAAACGATAGCCCAACACGCGATCTGGATTCGGAGCAAACGAGACAGTTTGCGGCGGCGGAGCCAGGCCGCCTCGTTACTAAGCCAACTGCCCTGGATAATCTGCTCCTAATTTGAGTTCGTCCCCTTCAGCAGCGGTGCGGACGAGCTCGAGATGAAGGTAATCGACCATGGATGAGGTCGTCATAAACTGCTTACGGTAGAGATCGCGAGCTTTGTCCAGCTCGCCTTTTAGAAAGACGTATAAGTTCGCCTGATCGCGACCCGCGCGGCACGCCTCCGGCCGTGCCAATTGCAGTTCGGCCACGGTCACACGGGAAAAGCGCTGTGCGCGCACATGAAGGTTTCGCTGAGTCTCACTCAATTCGGCCCAGCCGGGTAGTGAAGCGGGAAATCGCTTCGTTGCAACCGCCCCTCCCTCATCGTCGAGGTCCGGTTTCGCGGCTTTGCTAACCAGGGGTGCAATCTGGGCGTGCAGCGACGCATTCGATTGACGCTCCAGAACGAGCGATCCGAAGCTGGCAATCAATTCAAGAGCATTCAGGTCGATGTTGTCCACATCGGCCGCAAAAATCAGGGCGGTCACACGGGTTCCGTTCGTGAGCGGAATAATGTGGGCGCGATCGGCCAGATTTTGCGTACTCAAGGCGGGGCCCACTTCGCCTGGCGATCGCAATGCGATGACCGGATCTTTCGTTTCAACAGCACTCCCAAATGCTCCGGCCGAATCGAGGCTGAATGAAAGGTCTTCGGGAAAATCGAACTTCTGCTGGCCCCGCAGCCGGACCACACCATTCTGTAGAGAGAATATGGCCACCCGTTCGATGAATTGCCCGGCTCCGCTCAGAACGCAAGAGACCCATTCGGCTTCCGTCTGATAATGGCGGAGGCGCCGAAGAAGCTGGTTCAATTCCTGGATGAGCTGAAGACGCACGGCACGCGCGGACTGGGAACAGGCCGCATCGAATTCGCGTTTCAGCGATTCCCATGCGGGTTCAAGCAAATGCATCGTGAACTACTAATCTATCGAAGTGGAGGTGCATCATCACCAATCGTGCTCACCGCGGGCGCATGAGGCGGCGAGGCAGCTCTTTCTGGCGTCAGAGCGCTGATGAGATGAAGCTGTCGCCCGGCATGCACGAGATCGACAACCAGCTTTCCATCTCTTTGCGTCGCTGCTTCCCCGTTCCATTCGTTTTCATCCTGTAGCGCCTCAATTCCTGCGAGCCGAAGGTTTGGCGCACCATCGGCAAATGAGAAATCAAAGTGGCCTGAGATGCTATCAAACGAATCGGTTGCAGAAAGACCGATATCTTCTCCGGAAAACGTACCGCTGGCCTGGAGATTGTGCAGGCAATCGACGCCGGTTCCAGAGGTCTGCCATTCTCCATCCGCGTTCAAGACCCCGCCTCCCCAATCGAAGCCGCTGACGCTACCCTGAAATCTCCATCGCGGAGAATACGAGGTCAAGTTCAACGATCCCTGTGCGCGGACGGAAGCCGGGCCGAGTCCGACTCGAAGAGATGTGAATTGAACAACCGGACCAACCCAGACAAAATGCGTTAAGAGCGAGCCAAGAGCGGCTTGATCGACTGAGAACCGATCAACCGCAACATCGCCTTCCAGGTTGCGTTCCGCTAGCCAGGACGGGATGGACCTATGCATCACTCGCAGTCTCACCAGCAGCCCGTCGGGCTGCAACGCCGGACGCAAGGCAGCTTCTAACTGATCCAGGGCCGCGGAAGGCAATTCTAGTCGAAGGTGTTCGCGCCGCTTCGCCTGCGCGTTGTAGCGATAGCTGGCGTGAACCGTGTTGTCACCCAAAACAGCAGTGAAGCGGGTAAGATCGAACGTCTTCGGATCAAAAGTAATCCGGCCCTGCGCTTTCTTCAGAGGCGCGGCGAGACCCGGTAAATTCACCGTCCCATCCGACAGTTGAAACTGTCCCGACCACGAACGATTGTTGCCATCGGTGTCGTGATCGCCGTCAGAGGTACGCGAATAATTCAACTGTCCGGTGATATCGCCGCCGGAGAATGCCGCGAGAGCCTGCGGGGCGCCGAACCAGGCAGCAACCGTACTTTTCAGAGTGCCCACGGCAAAATCGTCTGCGCTGAGAGAAGCATGCGCGATTTCGCCGGAGAAGTAGTAATCACCACCGGCTCGCAATGTACCTTCGGCCGGAGTCTGAATGACAGCGGGATCGAAATGGATATGGTCGGGCGAGATAGTGGCGTCCGCCAAAGCTGACCGCAGCGGCGGAAGATCGGGCACGGTAGCCACGACGTTCTGAATGGAAACTCCGCCAGATAGCCCGCCGCGATTGTTCGAGTATCCGACTGCGCCATCGACTGAGCCGGCCACTGAAAGACCCTCCGGAAGCGCGATGCCCATCCGTTGACCGAGCGGCAAAAGCTGATCGAGTGGCGCATGCCGGAGATTCGCAACCACAGACCATGCCGGGCGAGTAAGAAAATCATCCACTCGCATTTCAATCGCAACTGGTGCGGATTCGCCGTTCTGCGCGGGCAAAGTATGGATCTGGCAGCGATGCCCCGGCAAATCCAGGCTGCCCTGATATCGAACCCGCCATTGCTCACCACTGGACGGAAGAAGGTCCCAGCGGTGCACGTCATCAAGGGTCAGTTGGCCAAGTATGTGCAAACCCGTCAGCGGCCCCGAAATCCGGGCATGTGAAGTCACGGTTCCATGGACACCGATGTCGTGGCCTTCCAGCAATGTAGTCAACTCGCTCAGGTTGCTTTCGTCCAACGTGATATCGGCCTCGAGTTGATTGGCTTTGGCGGAGCGCGTATACCAGTTGGCCGCGCCCCGAAAGTGGCTGAAGCCATTACCGGCGCGGTCCGTACGAGCGGGAGAGCCGGAAAATTGAATGTAGACCTTACCGGAACGCTGAGGATAAATGTTCAGATCCGTTCCAGCGATATAGAGCATCGTCTTCCGGGTCCCAAATTTGAAATCGATCCGCCCGTCGGAAATTTCAAGGGCCGGAAAGAGATTTAAAGGAGCGCGCCGGGGCGCACTCAGGCGATTCACCATCTCCACTACATTCCAGGTACCATCGCTTTGCTTCACCAGGTTAAGATACGGATCCACCAGGCGAATGCTCGAAAGCCGGAGCTGGCCAAGCAGCAACTTGTCCAGGCGTACGCGTGCTTCGAGGGTCGGCACATAGGCGAAAGGTTCCAACCCATAGCGCGGGTCTTCGCTAATTGTGACGTTTTCAAGCGCGAATCCCGGACCTGAAAAAAGGGTTAGATGAACGCTCTGAAATTCTACTTTGCGCCCGAGCGACGACTCCAACGCAGCGCGCAGCCTTCCGCTGAAACGGGCTGCATTGATGAAGGGCGCTGCCAGGCCGAGAACCAGAATCCCGAGCAGGACAAAGAGCAGAATACGAACCAGAGGACGGAATGCTTTTCTAGCCTGTAATGTCGACACCTTTTGAATGGAAACAGCCTTTGCGCCGGGTCTTCAAGCCGGAAATTGGGATTGCGCCACGGCTGTGCGTGTCCTGATTATAGCGTTGAGAAGGGTCGGACAGCGCGGGCTGCAAGCCTCCAAATCACGCTGCATCGCCGAGCCATCGGGTAATCGCAGCGTCCGCCCCGGCCAAATCCGGATCGGATTCGGCGAGCCACGCAACGAAACCATCGGGCCGGATGAAAAGGGCAGTCAAGCCTTTACTGTCCTTCGCCCGGGCTGAAACATACGTCAACCTTCCACTCCAGCGCTCATGCATGACACGGAGCTTTTCGCTCCCGGCAAGATCGAGCAGTAGAGCTCTTCCACTATGCAGTAATACACCGAGGCGCGTGCCGTCTCCGAATTCGAAATCGGGCGCGCTCCGGCCTATGAGCGGATGATTTCCTCCTAAGTCGTAATGCAACGCGATACCGGAAATCTTCTCGGCGAAATACGTCGTCCCTTCCCGTGTGTCGAGGAGGTCGCGAATAACTGCAGCAATCGCGTGGGCATGCGGTTCCGGCCGCATAATGGCGACTTGAGCTCGAGTCCAATCGAGAGCCCACGCGCCGACAGGATGACGTTCCCCGTGATAAGTATCCAGCAGGCTTCTGGGAGCCCAACCCTGAATAGTCGCGGCGAGTTTCCAGCCAAGATTCATGGCGTCTCCAAGTCCGGTATTCAGGCCTTGACCTCCGAATGGTGAATGCACATGTGCAGCATCGCCGGCCAATAACACGCGGCCCTTCCTATATGTAGTCGCCTGCCTGGCGCGATCGGTGTAGCTTGAAGCAACGTGCAGAGCGCTGATTGTTACGTTAGTGCCAGAAACACGCCGGAGAATTTCCTGAAGGCTATCGCGCGTGATGGATTTCGCACGATCAAAGCCCGCGCCATCGAACTCGACGACGCCGATACGCCCCGGGACAAGACCGTTGACGTACATGCCGGCCTTAGTCAGATTAAAACCCGTGCGCAGCTTTTCTGGATCTGCCAATTCCACCGATGCAACGTAGCCGGTAAGCTCCGGGTCCGTCCCCGCAAATTCAAATCCAGCGTGTTTGCGCACCGCACTTCGGCCTCCGTCGCACCCGACAAGCCATTGCGTCCGGAAAGATTGTTCTCCGGCTAGTACAGTAACTTCGTCACCATCGTCGACAAAACCGGTGACAGCCATACCCCGCCTCAACTCGACACCCATTTGCGTCGCACGCTCAGCCAGCAGTGATTCGATACCTTCAAGATTCACGATCCCGCCCGACGCAGACGGGCCGGGAATTGTGTACTTTTGGCGAGAGAAGTCAATCTTGCCCGCGTCGAGCATGATTCCGGCGAAGTGGCCGGCAAAGCGGGGAGCGAGTGTGGATTTTGAATCTTCCGGTGCGCCCATCTCGATCTCCGGCCGACCGCCCGCACTCATCCACCCGAGTGAAGCGTCACGCACTGCATCCAGGAGACCTCTTCTATAAAGCGCTTCGATGGAAGGAAGGTTGAGCCCCCGCATTCCCATCCAGCCGGCTTTGAGTGGCGAGTGAGGGTCTTGCCTCCGCTCCAGAACAAGCACAGAGATACCGGCCAGCCGAAGTTCGCACGCTAGAAAGAGGCCCACCGGTCCGCCGCCTGCAATCACAACGTCAAGAGGCATTTGCGCCTGCCATTTTTTTCGAACTCGGGGTCGGATTGCGGCGTCAAGGAACAGCCGGTCCGCGCCCGGCAGCTTTGGGGGGATCCGTTTCTTCGTCTATCGATCCAGACTGCTTTACGCCCCGGACTGGTTCAGGTCAGAATTTCTACTTTTCCAGTCTCAACGTCATAGTAGGCGGCTGAGATCGAAAGCTTTCCTTCTTTGATTAGGGAGCCCAGAACCGGAGAGGAGGCGTGCAGCAGACCGGCCTGATATTTTGAATTTTCGCGGCTCGCGAGGTTCGCATCCGTCTCTCCGGCTTTCAAGGCTGGATGAATGTACTGGTAAAGCGAACTGATCTGGCCGGGAACTGATTTTGCACTCATAGTGGCTTTCACTGCGCCGCAATTCCGGTGGCCGATTACCAGCATTGCCTTGACACCAAGTACAGCCGCTCCGTATTCGAGACTGGCGATGGTTGCAGGAGTTGCAAAGTTTCCCGCTACACGCACGACGAATAGATGACCGATTGTTTGATCGAAGATGAGTTCGACGGGTACCCGGGAGTCAGCACAAGAAAGGATGGCAGCAAACGGCTTCTGCTCTTCAACCGTATTGGTGCGGAGTATCTGCAAGTCCTCTTTCAAAGACGTGAGTTGCTTCGTTTGAAAGCGGCTATTGCCTTGCGCCAACATCGTCATTGCTTCCCTGGGAGACGCCGGCATTCTGAACGTTTCTACATCAGCCTTGGCGCTCGAAATAGCGGAAACAAGGAGTCCGCTGGTAGCTTGTCTGAAAAGGGTCCTGCGGGCAATCTTTTTCATTTAATCTGCTCCGATGCGAGAGAAGTCGCGTTGTGATTAGTGAGTCCAAGTCTATCCTATTTTCTTTTTTTCTTTGCTTCACACGCGTCGTTGTTCAAATACCGGCTCCGATGCGCGGCGAATAACCGGTGCGCCCGGGCGCGGATTGCAGGGTTGATATAGTTGGCGGCTAGCTCTCGTTTATGAAAACCGGCCGCCCCAAGCAAAGATTCCACCGGATTCAACCCCAGGTTTCACGCGGGCATCTCGTAGCGGGAGCGATGCTGCTGCTCGCCCCTGTTGCGTCGCTTTTGGCCCAAGGGGAACAGCCTGCTCCCGTTCACTTGACCGCCGAACAGGATCACCAGCGCCTGATGAATCTCCTGGACATCAAGCAGCTCCGGCCAGGAGCGAATCCAAACCATCCGAACTCTCCGAATGCCGTGAACTACGACGAATCGAAGGTTGCGCCGTACAAGCTGCCGGATCCGCTGGTTCTTAGGAACGGTCAGAAGGTTACGACCCCGGAAATCTGGTGGAATGAACGGCGTCCCGAGCTTCTTGACATGTTCGACAAGAACGTTTATGGCCGCGTGCCCGCTAATGTCCCGAAAGTGAACTGGCAAGTAGTCAGCACAACCCAGCAAACAATCGGAGGGGTCCCCGCAGTTACAAAGAAGCTGTTGGGGCATGTTGATAATTCCGCATATCCGCTCATCAAAGTGGATATCGAAATGAGTCTCACAACGCCCGCACACGCCGCCACCCCCGTGCCGGTCATGATCGAGTTCGGATTTGTATTTCCCCCTGGTTTCAAATGGCCGAAAGGATTCACGCCGCCCAAGCAAACCGGTCCGACCTGGCAGGAGCAAGTGTTGGCGAAGGGATGGGGATACGCCGTTTTGATTCCTACCAGCTATCAAGCGGATAATGGCGCGGGCCTGACGGAAGGCATTATAGGACTGGCCAACAAAGGGCAGCCGCGAAAACTCGACGACTGGGGAACTCTTCGGGCGTGGGCCTGGGGAGCCAGCCGTGCCTTGGATTACCTGGAGACCGATAAAGCGGTAAATGCAAAAGAAGTTGGGATTGAGGGGCTTTCCCGCTACGGGAAAGCGGCGCTCGTGACCATGGCCTATGACCAGCGTTTCGCGATCGGGTTCATTGGCTCTTCAGGCGAAGGCGGCGTCAAACCTCATCGGCGCAACTTCGGCGAGCTTGTAGAGAACCTCGCCGGAACGGGAGAGTACCACTGGATGGCCGGTAACTTTCTGAAGTACGCGGGCCCGCTTACGGCTAACGACCTGCCGGTGGACTCGAACGAGCTCATTGCGTTGTGCGCGCCCCGCCCGGTGTTCGTCAGTGAGGGGTCGCCTAAGGTTGAAGGCAATTGGTTGGACGACAAAGGCCAGTTTGAGGCCGAAGTTGCAGCAGGGCCGGTATACCGGCTTCTGGGGAAGAAGGATTTGGGCACAACCCAGTTCCCACCGATCGAGACAGCGCTGATCAGCGGCGATCTGGCCTTCCGGCAGCATAGTGGAGGGCACACCACTGGCCCCAACTGGCCAACATTTCTGACCTTTGCAAGTCACTATTGGAAAACTGGCAGCTCTTAGCAAACGGCCGGTAATCATCAGCTTTCACGTGCTATCCTCATCGCCGTGAACGGCCCAGCAAATCAGCAGTACGCCATGATCTTCGATCTGGACGGCGTCTTGATTCATTCCATGCCGCTGCACGTGCTCGCCTGGGAACGCTACCTGAGGGAACTTGGAATTCAGGTGAACGATATGGAACAACGGATGCACGGGAAGAGAAACGCCGAACTGGTTCGCGATCTCATCAGCGACACGCTATCCGAAGAGGTTGTGTTCGGCCACGGCGCGGCGAAAGAACGGCTATTTCGCGAAATGGTTCTGGAAGCCGGCGCGGATAACTTCCGCATTCCTGGGCTGATGGAGTTCCTGGAGCGGCATGCGGACGTGCCCAAGGCCGTCGGGTCTAACGCGGAGCCGGCCAATATCGATTTCGTGCTCGACCGGTTGGGGCTGCGGCGGTTCTTTCAGATTGCCGTGAACGGGCTCCAGGTTAGCCGGCCGAAACCGTTTCCCGATATCTTTCTGGAAGCCGCGAAAAGGCTGACGATGAGACCGCGGGATTGCATTGTTTTCGAGGATTCCTCCACCGGTATCGAGGCGGCCCGGGCAGCCGGAATGCGTGTTGTCGGCGTGGAAACTACCCCGACCGAGTTTCCGGCAGTGGACCTGCACATCAAAGATTTTGTCGACCCGCGCCTTGAGCCCTGGCTGCGTGAGCAGAGGGTGGCATAGGCGCACACCATTGGAAAGCGGAGGGCAATTGCTACAATCCCGGCTATGTTTACCGGTATCGAGCACTTTGCTATTGCCTCACCCAATCCAAAGCGATTAGCCGAGTGGTACGTGAGCAACCTTGAATTCGAGATTAGCTTTGAGTATGCAGGCAACTACTTTATAGAGGCCGCGAACGGAGCTCTAATTGAGATCATTCCTGCCGAAGGCGAGCGGGCGAATGCCGCCATGCGAACACCCGGGATGCGGCACATCGCGATCGCAGTGGACGATTTTGAGGCGGCCTACAGGCAGTTGCAGCAGCAGGGTGTTACGTTCGCGGGCGAACCCTACGCGAACGAGGGGAACCAACTGGTCTTCTTCACGGATGCCGACGGCAACCTGGTTCACCTGATTCACCGGGCCAGGCCCTTACCAAGGACACGCGAAGCCGCTGTGGCGTAATCACGGACGCACTGGCCGGCCCGAAGCAATCAGGCCGGTTTCAGATGCAGGCTGTTATGAATCGCGTATAAGGCCAGTTCAAGCCGGTCGGAAACGCCCAGCTTATCGAAGACATTATGAAGATGGTTCTTCACGGTTTGCTCCGTGATGAACATCTTCTCGGCAATTTCTTTGTTCTTGTATCCCTGTGCGATCAGAACGATTATCTCGCGTTCACGCTGGCTTAACTGTGCCCGTTCGCGGCCAGTCTTTCCGTTGACATGGCTCGCCTGCAATTCGGCGGGAGAAGCAAATTGCCGGATAACAGCCGCAGTCGTGTTCGAATCGAGCCAGATTTCTCCGGCGTGAACCTTCTGGATACTCTTCTCGATGAGGCTTGTGGCTGCATCTTTAAGGAGGATACCGGAACAGCCCAGCTTCATGGCTTCCACGAATTCTTCTTTGTTGTCACCGGACGCGAAAAGGATCACTTTCGCGTTGGGAGCGCGAGTCTGTATGCTGCGGAGGACGGTCAGGCCGTCTACGCGCGGAAGTTTCAGATCCATCAACACAACGTCAGGTTCGAGGAAGACGGTTTTGTCGATTGCCTCAACCCCATCAATGGCTTCTCCGACCACCTGGATGGTTTGATGCTGCCGGAGAACACTCCGCAGACCTTCCAAAACAATTGGCTGTCCGTCAGCGATTAAGACGCGGATAGGTGCAGTTGACATCCATACTTTCCCTGGAGGCTTCGCCCGATCGGTACGTAAGTACCCAAAGACCTAGAACTCCGAAAGTGTTGCTTACGGATTATAGTGCGAAAACGTAGCATTTCTCTAGCAACAGTTAGACCTTTTTTGAGTCTAAGGTGGTCCTCCCTACAGTACTATTCGGCTGGTACTCCGCGTTTCTACAGTATTTCCAAAGGTACTAACGTTCGCGCGGGCTGTCTAGCGCCGCTTCGGGTTAAGAAAATTCAATCCTTACCCTAGAATGGCTTCATGGCCAAATTGTCGATCAAGGATCTCGATTTAAAGAACAAGACCGTGTTCATCCGGGTGGATTTCAACGTTCCGCTCTCGGACGGAGGCAAAGAGATCACCAGCGATAAGCGGATACGGGCATCGCTGCCGACAATCCAGTATGCGCTAGAACATTCGGCCGGGGTCATTTTGGCAAGTCATTTGGGGCGGCCTAAAGGAAAGCGGCGGCAGGACATGAGCCTGGCCCCGGTCGCTGCCCGGTTGAGCGAATTGCTGGGGCGGCCAGTGCGTCTTGCGCCGGATTCCGTCGGGCCTGAGGTGGCGTCGATGCGGCCAAAACCAGGGGAGGTTCTTCTGCTCGAAAATCTGCGCTTTCATTCGGAAGAAGAATCAAACGATCCCGATTTCTCCAGGCAGCTTGCATCCCTAGCCGATGTTTACGTAAACGATGCGTTCGGGTCGGCGCACCGGGCACACGCATCGACGGTGGGCATGGTTTCGCAGTTGCCCATCGCGGCGGCGGGTCTGTTGATGGACAAAGAACTGGAATGGCTGAGCCGCGCGGTAAAGAATCCGGAGAGGCCCTGCATCGCCTTACTCGGCGGAGCCAAAGTATCGGACAAGATCGAGATCATCGAGAATCTGATTACTGTTGTGGATCAACTACTGATCGGCGGCGCTATGGCCTATACCTTTATGCGGGCCAAGGACGAGCAGACGGGGCGTTCGCTCGTAGAACCGGACAAAATCGAATTAGCGCGGCAGCTCCTCGACACTGCCGGTGCGAAGCTGAAGCTGCCGTTAGATCACGTGGTAGTTCGCGAGATCAGGGCGGGCGCAGCACACCACGTAGTGAGCAGCATCGGGCCGGATCAGATCGGGGTGGATATTGGGCCTCAAACGATCGAAGAGTATTCCGCTCTGCTGTCCAGCGCGAAGACAATCATCTGGAACGGCCCAATGGGCATTTTCGAGATGCCGCCGTTTGACGCCGGGACAGTGGCCTTGGCAAAAGCCGTGGCGGAATCCGGAGCAATCTCGGTTGTGGGCGGCGGCGATTCCGAAAAAGCGATCAAAAGCGCGGGCGTAAGCGATAAGATCACACATGTATCGACCGGCGGCGGCGCATCTTTGGAATTTCTCGCCGGATTTGAGTTGCCCGGAGTGGTGGCACTAACCGATAAGGCCGCGAGGATCGCGGAGCCTTAGCGCAATTAGTGATAAACCTGCGCGGCGACAGCGCGCGATCCGGTGACGTGGGTCTGTTCCCCCAGCCGGAAGCAGAAAAGAGCGCCTTTGCCCAGCTCAGATTCAACCCAAAGCTGGCCCTGATACCGCTCTACAATTTTTTGACAGATGGCCAGTCCGAGACCGGTGCCATCCTGCTGCAGAGAGGCATCCAGGCGCTTAAATAATCCGAAGATCTTATTCTGGTGCTCGGGCGCGATGCCAATGCCATTATCCTGTATGCGGATCACTGTTCCGCTGTTATCCCGGTCGAAGGAAACATCGATTTCGGGCGGAATGCCCGAGCGCCGGAACTTGATGGCATTTTGCAGAAGCTGATGAAATAGCTGCTCCAGATGATTTTCATTCATCCGCAGGATCGGTAGGCTGCGGGCACGCACAATTGCCGAGGTTTGAGTAATCATCGGTTCAAGAGCGCGCAGCACGTGTCCGAAAACCGCGTTCGCATCGATTTCGACTTCGACCGGATCTTCGTGAACGACGCTGGCATACGCGAGGAGGTCCGCAACCAGCATTTCCAACCGGCCGGCGCTCGAAAGCACAAATTGAAGGCACTGCCGCCCATCTTCATCGAGTTGTTGAACGAACCTGCGGCGCAAGATTTCGGTATAGATGTTCAGGTGCCGTATCGGCTCGCGAAGGTCATGCGACACGGAAAACGCAAATTGCTCCAGCTCTGCATTGGCTCGCCCGAGTTCAGCATTGGCGGCGGCCAGCTTCTTATTGTTCGCGGCAAGTTCTTGTATCAATAACATGCGATCGAGCGCTACTGCGAGCTGATCGGCAACCGCTCGCTGCAATTCCAGTTCTTCCGTTTCAAAGCAAGGCGCCTGACGGCTGCCGAACGCGACGGTTCCAACCAGCTTGTTATCTGAAAGCAGCGGGTAACAGGAAAACGCATTGATGCCAATGCTTTTTAGAAAAGCGGCGGAGGGGTCATCGGAATACTGTACATTCGTCGAATGAATGGGAACCCTGTCACGCGCGGCAATGCCGCAAACATTTCGACCGAAACAGGGGCTTTGGATTTGAGACTCGATCACCTCCCCGATTCCAGCCGAAAAGGTCAGCCGGAGGCGGTCATTCTCTACCGAATAGCACCAACAGGCGTCTGCTCTGGTTTCGGCCGAAATACGGTTCCAGGCGCTCAGCAAAAGCTCGTCCGGCCGGTTGAAATGGAGGGCGTCAGTCGCCACCCCCGCGAGCAACTCGATACGACGATGAAGCTGTTCGGCGCCAGATTGACCTGGAAAGTCGAGGGGCATGCCGCAATGAAACGAGAACTCTCTATCATTAATGCCCGTTAAGGGCAAAAGGTAACGCACAAAAGCTGCGCTTTGTTTGTTGGGCGGCTGTCAGGCGGCGAAAGCCGGAGAAATTACCTGGCCGCTGGAACCAGCGCCAATATTCTGCTCAGCATTGCCATGCCGCTCCAGAAAGTCAAGACTTAGATCAAGGCAGATTTCGGGCTGATCGGTCATCAGAATGTGTCCTGCTTTGGGAATTAGCTGGAACCGCGCGCCGGGGATCCGGGCGGCCAAGACCCTTCCATTTTGTCGCGGGATCAGGCAGTCCTCCGCGCCATGAGCGACCAGTGTTGGTACGGAAATTCGCGGAAGCCGGAGAAACGAACTCCATAACAAAATACCGGCAAATTGGTTCAGGCAGCCTCGGCGAGTGCAGGCGCACCGGCACTGAACGTCGATATCCTCCAGGACGCGCTCGCGAGGCGTCGAAGCCGCGTAAAGTAGGGGAATCAGCAACAACTCGCGATCCCGGCCGGCAACCGATGTGGGTAGACCGCGCAAACGGCTGAAGCGAGGCCAGTGAGCCAGAATGCCGCCGTGACTCGTGCAGCCCAGAAGCAGGCTTTGGACGCGCGCCGGGTAGCAGAGTGCAAGTTCCTGGGCAATCATGCCGCCCATTGATGCGCCGATTACGTTCGCGGAGGTAATTTCAGCGGCATCAAGGACCGCTGCCGCGTCCCCGGCCATTTGCCGGATTGTGTATGGACCCGGCGGCACATCGCTGCGCCCTATACCGCGATTGTCAAGCAGAATGACACGGTATTGGCGCGCCAGGCCGGGCAGAATTCGATACCACATCTCATGGGTGAAGCTGAGTCCCATGATCAGCAGCACCGGAGGGCCTGAGCCGTGCTCCTCCCAGTAGATTCTGACACCTTGATGTGTAGCGTACGGCATGAGATCACACCGCTACATATCGCCGCAGACCCGGGGAGAGGTTCAATATAGAGTGCCGGGAGTCCTTTACACCGTAATCAAACCCGGGTAATATAGAGACACCCCCGAGAATATATCCTAGGAAGGGCGTTTCCGGTTGCTGAAACTTAAGCGTGTCGAGATTCATGGGTTCAAGTCTTTCTACGACAGAACGGAAATGAAGTTCAACGGCAGCGGAATAGCTGCCGTCGTCGGTCCGAACGGGTGCGGGAAATCCAACCTCAGCGATGCCATTAGCTGGGTGCTGGGCGAGCAATCGGCCAAAAGCCTGCGCGGTGCTCGAATGGAAGATGTCATCTTCGCCGGCACAGGTGCAAAGAAGCCGCTGGGCATGGCTTCGGTAACCATGACACTGGTACCGGATGAAACCATCCTGCGCGCCATCCCGGCCGAGCCACACGATCTGCAAAATGGATCCCACCTACCAAGTGAGACGCAGGCGCGGAATGGAACGTATTCAGAAAGTCTTGTACCCTCTGATGCTGAGATCGAGCCGCAACCCGTTCATTCGCCTCAAAATGGAACCTCGGCGAAAGCCCTTGGGCATGCCGGTGAAATTACCATCACCCGTCGGTTATATCGTTCGGGCGAGAGCGAATACCTGATCAACGGCCGCTCCGCCCGGCTTCGCGACATTCAGGATCTGTTCCTGGGAACGGGTTTGGGCCCGGAGAGCTACGCCATCATCGAGCAGGGGCGTATCGGCCAGATTCTCAGTAATAAGCCGCAAGACCGCCGGGCGGTAATTGAGGAAGCCGCCGGAATCACGAAATTCAAAACGCGGAAACGGCTGGCGGAAGCCAAGCTGGAAAGTGCGAAGCAGAACCTCTCGCGCGTCTTCGACATTCTCGAAGAAGTCACACGGCAGGTAAATTCACTGAAGCGCCAGGCGGCAAAGACGCGCCGCTATGGGGAATTGAAGACAGAAGCCGCAGCTCATTTGCGCGAAATCCTGGCATCCCGATTCCGCATGCTGGAGCGCGAGATGGCACGGATTGCCATTGACGTTAACCTGGCTTCGGGCGAACTGCAAACCGAGCAGGCGGCAATCGCAACGCGGGAAACTGAACAGACCGGAGTTCTTGAGAACTCCTATGCTACGGAGCAGGCGCTGACCCAGGCCCGCAAGGTATTGGCGGATTTGAGTCTGGAAGCCGAACGAGCACGGGGCAAGCTGGAATACCAGCTAAAGCAGGTTCAGCAGATTGACCAGCGCACAGCCTCAGCACGGCAAGAAGAGCAATCGCTGGAAAGCCAACGTCAGGAGCGGGCTGCGGAATTGCAGCAGCAAGCGGCCGAACTGCAAACCCTGAACGACGAGTGCGGCGGCGCGCGACAGGCGCTCGATGCAAAGTCGGCCGAGCGGCAGCGGGCCCAGGATGCTCTCGCGGAGCAGGAGCGTGGATTGGAAGCAGCGCGCCAGCGCGTGCTGCGTATGCTCGGCGAATCGGCTGCACTCAAGAACCGAATTACGCAAATCGAGGCGCAGTTAGCATCGGCAGAGCGGGACACGGCGCGCACCCAGGCGGAAGAGCAGCAGTCGGCCCAGGACCAGGCCCGCATCCAGCAGCTAAAGGGAGACCTCTCTGAGCGGCTGGCGAACCGGCAAACAGAACTGATCTCGCTCACCGATCAGCGCAAAGCCGTCGAACTGGAGCTACAACAGAAGCGAACTCAATTGAACGAAGCTCGCCAGAAACTGGATCAGTTCCGGAGCGAATTCTCACGCGTGAAAGCCCGCAAAGATTCGCTCGAAGAAGTGATTCAGCACCGCAGCTATACCACTGAGACCGTCAAGCGTTTGTTTACGGCCGCGGAGCGTGGGAAAACTGAAGGTTTCCAGCCTGTAGGCGTGCTGGCGGACTTCCTGGAAGTGGACCCGCAGTTTGAGAAAGCAACCGAAGAGTTCCTGCACGATGAGCTCGAATATGTAGTAGTTCGGAACTGGAATGAGGCGGAGCGAGGTATCGAACTCGTACGAGGCGAGTTGAGCGGCCGCGCTACTTTTCTGTCGGAAGCGAACGAGGAGCAGACTAACTCCGCGGCGGAATTACCGCGACCGGAAGCCGGCGGCGAAGAGCTTTTTCGCTTAACGGATTCCCTGAAGCTAACCAACGGGCTTTCACAATTGCCGGCCCATCTGTTGCCGCGCATTGCAAACTGTTACGTAACTACCGGCCGGGGTCTGGCGCGTGAACTGGCGGCCCAGTTCCCTCACTGCTGGTTCTTGACCGTCGATGGTGTGAATTATCACGGCAGCACGGTAAGCGGCGGGAAGAAGAGCGGCGCAGGCCCGCTGGCGCTTAAGCGAGAGCTGCGCGAGGTTTCGCAACTGGTGGCAAGCCGCGAGCGCGATCTAACCACGGCGCAGAGCAGCCTGGTCGAGCTTGAACGGGATATCGCCGGACTCAGCGACCGGCAGGAGCATCTGCGGGCACAGCAGCAGGCCCAGGAGAAAGATGTTCTGGCTCTCGATCACGAAACGAGAAAGCTCGCGGAGGAGTTTCAACGAGTACAATCCAGGCTTTCCCATGCACGCCTGGAACTCGATCGTATTTCGCGCGACCGCATAAAACTGCAGGAAAATTTGGAGCGCGACCGCGCTGCGCTGGCCGAACGGGACTTGGCGCGTGCACAGGAAGAGGAAGCACTGGCAACCGCCCGGGAAGCCCTTACCGGTTTGCAGACCGAAGTCTCACGAACCGCGGACGAGCATGCCAGCCTGCGGGCAAACTTGGCCAGCCTGGAAGAACGCCGGAGATCGCTCACTGCCAGCCGGGAAAGGCTGGAGGCGCAGGTGCGCGATTTTGCAAATCGCCTGGCTCTGCTCGGAAAAGAAACAGAGCGGCTGGTCGCGGAACGGGCCCAATTCCTGGAGAGCAACGCTGAGCTCGAAATGAAATCGACTGAGGTGAAGGTCTCCATCGCCGCAACCGAAGCGGATGTCAACCGCCTGGCCCAGCAGGAAGCGGACTTACGAAGCCGGCTCGCGTTTACCGAAGAAGAACTCAAGAGGCTGCGCGCGGAGGCACGGGCTACGCAAGAGCGGCGCGCCGAATTGCAGGTGATGCTGGCGCGCGCGGAATCCGACCTGAAACATCTGGAGGAAACCTGCCAGAAGGAGCTCGAGATGCCCCTCGGCCGGCTTGTTGAAGGAATGGAAACAGTAGCCGGGGAACCGGCTCTTCAGGATATCGATGCGAAATATGCCGAAGTACTGCGGAAGATAGAAGCACTCGGGCCCGTCAATCCGCAAGCGCTCGAAGAGTTCGAAGAGGCCCAGCAGCGGCAGGAGTTCCTGGCGGCACAGCGTCAGGATCTGCTCGATTCCATCCGGGATACCGAGAATGCCATTCAGCAGATTGACGGCGAATCTCGAAAGCGCTTTGGGGAAGCGTTCCACGCGATTAACGCTAACTTCCGCGAGACATTCAAAACGCTATTCGGCGGCGGTATCGGAGAGATGCGGCTCACTGATGAGGAGAATCTGGCCGAATCCGGCGTGGATATTGTGGCGTCGCCCCCGGGAAAGAAACTGCAGAGCGTGCTGCTGCTGTCGGGTGGTGAGAAGAGCCTGACCGCCATGGCGCTGCTAATGGGGATTTTTCAGTATGCACCGAGTCCGTTTTGCATTCTGGATGAGATAGACGCGCCGCTGGATGAGCCGAATATCGAGCGTCTGACCAGACTCCTTAAAGAGATGGCCGAGCAGACGCAATTCATCGTGATCACGCACGCAAAGCGCACAATGGAGGCGGCTCAGTCGCTGTATGGAGTGACTATGCAGGAGCCAGGCGTTTCGAAACTGGTTTCAGTAAAGTTCAAACCGTCCGCTGATGCTCGGCCGAACCAGGCGCGGACTTCCAGCGAGTCTGAAAAAGTGCTCGAAGCAGCGATGGCTTAGTACGCCGACGATTGCTCAGTGCCTACTTCGGCATGAGCATATCAATCTGATTTTCGAGGACGCTCTGAGCGCCGAAGTGGGCCAGCTTTAATGAATCCGCGAATGCCATCTCGATTGCCTTTCGAGGCATGAGCCCGATCAGTTCGCTGCCCGCGATCTCCACGCCGTACACGCCTGCCAGGCGTTCGACTTCGCGATAAACGACGTGAACCGGAGTTTGCTCAAAATCGGTGAGATTCATAGAGACCTGCACCATGCCGCGCGAGGCCAGCGGCAGGCCAAGCGATTTGACCGCCGCAAAGCCGCCGCTACTCGCGCGTATGCTTTTGGCGATGGCTTTCGCAATGCCGAGGTCGCTGGTCTTTAGGTTGATATTGAAGGCGACCAGCAGCTTGCGGGCGCCGGCGATAATCGCTCCGGCAGTGGGATGAAGAGCCGGACCGCCCAGGTCGGGTGCTCTGGCGGGGTCAATCGGCGCCGCTTCGCGCAGATCCTCGAACTGTCCGCGGCGCACGTCCTCCAGCCTGGCGCGGCCGGGCCGCAGAGCGGCAGCTTCATAAAAGTAGATCGGAATCCCCAGCTCATGCCAGATCCGCCGGCCAGCGGCATGCGCGATTTCTATGCAATCCTTCATGCTGGAGTTGCCAAGCGGCACAAAGGGCAGAACGTCCAGCGCGCCCACTCGGGGGTGAATCCCGCGGCTCGTGTTCAAATCGATCAGCTCGGCCGCTTTTGCCGCCGCGCGCACTGCGGCTTCGATCACGGGTTCGCGTTGCCCCGCGAAAGTAATAACGCTGCGGTTGTGGTCCGGATCGCTGGTCCGATTCAGTACCAGCACGCCTGCCACATTCGAAATTGCAGTTTCGATGGCATCGACGCGGGAGAGATCGCGGCCTTCGGAAAAATTCGGGACGCACTCAATTAACGGCTGGTTCAGCTTGCACTCGCTCTGGAACGAATCCGGTTGAACACTATATTGCCATCCCGCATGGCTAGGCCGACGTGATTGATGCCGAAACGGCGAGGAATCTCGCGGTAATCGGGGATGTTTAGTACAACCAGGTCCGCGCGCTTGCCGCATTCGATACTTCCGATTACATCGCCGCGACGGATGGCATACGCCGCATTCAGTGTGGCGGCTGTGATCGCCTGCTCAATCGTAAGATGCAATCGTAGGACAGCCAGAGCTACAACCATCTGCATGTTAAAGCTGGGCGTGTCGTTCGCATCGTATCCGCTGGAAAGAGCAATCGCAGCGCCGGAATCCGCAACCCGGCGAACAGCGTCGCCCCCGGATTCATGTAGCAATTCCCCACTGGGCGAAAAGACCGCAATCGCGGGTGAGGTTGAGAGCACCGAACATTCTTCGGAACTGAGGTTCGAAGGACACCAGACCGCATCCGCATTTGCCTGCCGGAGCAGTTCTTCGAGCAATGCGGGCGATCCACCGGGCCATAGCAGGTTGACTCCCATTTTTCGTTCTGCCGCTGCATTCCAGACCTGCTGACTGAAAGATGTCCCGCACTCCGGCATAACCTCAAAAAATTGCGCGAGCTTGCGATCCGCAACAGCGCCGAGCACATCCTGGAAATCAGCCGTGCTCTTATACTCCGGATGCGGCCGGTCGACGCGCCAGCTTCGGACCATACCGACCGGGTTATTGCCGATTACGGCAAGCTGCCGGAGGACCGTGAAATCAGAGCGGAGGTCGCCCGTTCCAGCGCAGGCCTTGATCTGTACATTCAGCGTGCCGTGCTGCAGGCAGGCTCTCATCAGGCTAAGGCTCTCATCGGAGAAGTCGGCCATTTTGCGCCGCTTGGCCGGAAGGCCAGATCCTCCGTTGGCATATTGCAGTGTCAGGTGTAATCCCGGATCGACGAATCCGGGCATAACGATCGCACCTTCGGCGGAGATCTCTATCGCATCGCGCGCTTCTTTTAAGTTTTCGATTCGTCTGGCGGAACCGACCGAGATAATTTTCCCGTCGCGAATCAGGACCGAACCGTCCGTTATAATTCCAAGGTCGTTTAGGGCTGCCCCCCGGCGCACGCCAACTGGACCCCGCAAAGTTAACACTTGCGCAGCCCGGCGAAGCAAGAATAGCTGAGCCAAGAGCGGTAACTTACTTAGATATTAACTCTTCCAGCAGTTATGTGTTAGTAATTTGGCGCATCAATGCTTCGTAGGATGCAAAATCGCGCAGGAAAGCGTAAGCGGTAACCGCCACGCTCAGGCCAGCTAGTACTTTCCACAGGAGTTCGCGCGGTGTGTTCGGTAAGCCGGGCAGACCAGCTATCAGGCCAACCAGAAAACCGCCAATAAAGCCTCCGACGTGCGCGGCTAAGTCGACTCCGGGTACCAGGCTCAGAACCAGGCCGATAATAAGCCATTGTATGTAGTGGGCGCGAACCGCCTGAACCAGCGGATCGGCACGGCCGCGCAGTCCCATCGCAAGCATAATCCCGAACATGCCGAAACATGCGGCAGACGCGCCGAGCGAAAGGCTCTGCGGAGACCAGTACAGGCTGCATAAAAAGCCCGTTATGGTGGAAAAGACATACGCGAACAACAGCCGGGATGTGCCGTAGAACTGTTCCACCTCCGTCACCAAAATGAATATGGCCCAGGCATTCATCGCAATGTGCCAGAAGCCGCCATGGAGGAAGCCGGCTGTAATCAGACGCCACCACTGTCCGGCAAAGATGAGCGGAGCATATTTTGCGCCGAAGAGCACGGCAACCTGGCCGCTGATGCTGGTGCTGTTTGTCAACTTGTAACTGACGGCCACTTCAGCCAGGTAAAAGGCAACGTTGATGACCAGAATGACGATTGCGGTCAGGTTGGCTCGCGGCAGCAGAGAAGCGGCCAGGCGAGTGGCCCGCATATCGACGGCCCGCGGGCCCAACTGTGCGCCGCAATAAGGGCAGACGCGATCGGTAATCGTAATAAATGCCCGGCAGTTCGGGCACATGCGGCGCTTTTCCACTGGTTCTCATTGTACCGGCGGCCCTGGTTCTTCCCTGCTAAAATCGGATTCGGCCATGACCAAGACGGAGCAGCGGCACCGCGAAGATCTGGTTCAGGTCTGCCACCTCATTTACGAAAAGGGGTGGGTAGCGATGAACGACGGCAATGTGAGCATCCGGCTGGATGACGGGCGGATTCTCTGCACACCGACCGGCGTGAGCAAACGCCTGATCCGCCGCCAAGACGTGATTCTCTGCGATAGTTCCGGTCAAAAGGTGAAGGGCCGGCGCGATCGCACCAGCGAAATCGCGATGCACCTCACAATTTACTCGCAGCGGCCGGACATCCGGTCCGTTGTACACGCACATCCTCCGGTCGCTACCGGGTTCGCAAGCGCTGGCCGCGCACTCGACAAAGCATTGCTGCCGGAAGTGATCATTCAACTCGGTGCGGTTCCATTGGCGGCATACGGGTTGCCTGGGACGCCCGCGTTGACCGAAGGAATGAAGCCCTTTATTGCGGAGTATGATGCCATCCTGCTCGAAAACCACGGCTGCACATCATACGGCAGCGATGTGTGGGAGGCGTTTTTCCGGATGGAGATGGTGGAACATTTCGCCAGGATCACCTTCGTCGCGGAAATGCTGGGCGGCGCTCGTGCCTTGCCGCGCGAGGAAGTAGAGAAGCTGTTTGCCGCCCGCGAGCGATATAACGTCAAATCCCGCGCGCGCTTACAGCCCGGAATGCCCCTGGTTGCGGAAGATCTGGTCGAGGCGCAAAGATAGCTCGACTGGTTTCGCGTCTACTGCTTCGCAATCTGAGTCAAGAAAATGGAATTCGAAACGCTGATGCTTTGACCTTCGAATTCAAGGATGGCATGGGTCGCGTTTATCTGGGTTAGCAGTCCTTCCTGGCCGGAAATTTCCAAGCGTTTTCCGATCTCCAGAAACTTGCGCAGGTAAAAGCCGGCCGTGATATTCCGGACCACATCGCGCGTCCCCAATCCGAATGAAATCCCGAAAGCCAGCGCTGCTCCGCCGAGAATAAAGCTGGTTACGATGCGAACCATGCCGGTATCAATTTTCAACTGCGCGATAGCCATCATGGCCACGACGAACAGGATCAAGGATGAGACCAGCTTTCCAATAGAAGAAGCAAAATCGATGCCGGAGTCCTGCGCAGACTCGGCGACCATGTTACCCGCGAATTGCCCCACGGAACTGCCCAGGATCAATAGCAACAGTGCAGCCACGATATTGGGAAGATACCCAAAGAAAGCGGCGATTGCGCCCGAGATTGCAATCAGGCCCAGCGCGTCGGATGCCGTCTTAGCCAGAATCAATAGCACCAGGAAGTAGACCAGACGCGGAATAAAGAGGTTTAGTTTTTGACGAAGGCCAATCCGGAACAGGGCCTTGTCAATGCCGGTCTTTTCCAACAGCGCGTCAAAGCGGATACGGGTCAACACAAAGCGCAGCGAAATTTCTATCAGCTTGGCGACAACAAAGGCAAGAATAACCAGCAGGATTCCAACTGCAACTCTGGGAGCGGAGCTAATAATCGAATCGAGTAAATGGCCGAACGACTGTAGAAGCTTTTCCTTCACTCTTGGCGATCCTTCAATCGCTGATGGACTTCACAAGTTCACCGAACATTTTCCCAAGCTCGACCAGCACTGTTTTTGGCAACTGCCAGGAAAACGATGCGACCTGGGAAGCAGCCGTGCGCCGGTAAATCCTCCGTCGGATGCCAGTCAGAAAAATGGAGGACGTCTCCTGCTGAAGATCCTTTAACGCCGCAATCGGCTCATCCTGGCGCTCTTCATCCGGCATGGCTATACGCGCGCCGGCTCGTTCGGCGCGCCCGATTCAGCATAATAGCGATTCCGAAAATCTTCACGAGCTCGCTTGATTCTCATCTTGACCGCGGAAAGGCCGAGCCCTAATTCACCAGCTATTTCTTCATAAGACAAATCGTCCATATCGCGCATGATAAGCGGAACCCGAAGCGTCGGGGCCATGGACTCAAGAATCCGTGTGACCCGCTCATGATTATCCATCTCTTCCAGTTCCTGGTGCGCGGTGGGCGGAACCTGGAGGTATTCCGATTGCTCTAAAGCTGGCTCATGGATGGGCACTACCGTTTTGCCCTCCCGTTTCTTGAGGTGATTCAAACAGTGGCGGATTTTGATTCGCTGCAGCCAGTGCCGGAAAGATGACCGCCCCTCAAAGGCACGCAATCCGAAGAATGCCTTGACGAACACTTCCTGAGCCAAATCCTCAGCAATGCTCTCGTCCGTCGTCATATATCTGCAATCAGCCACAATCCGCTTCCGGTGCTGCTCGATTAACTGTTCGAATGCGCGCAAATCGCCATCGGGAGCGGAGCGTGCCTTTCGAACAAGCGCCTCCTCTCTCTCGCTCTCAGCCTCAGGCTTTTGTGTCATGACGCGTGTAATTCAAATCGCATTCCGAGCCTCACGGGTAAACATACGAGTACGGAAAATCCAACTAATCCAGTCAATTCTTTTCCAGTCAATTCTTTGTCTCACGATGTGACTTTTCATTCACCGCCTATGTCTCTCAGTATGGCGGGAGGCGCGCGCGGTATCTCCGCGGCAATCCATTTCTGCAGAGTAAACAAACCATGCTACATAGCAAATTCACAATCCCTTTCTTATTCATTTGCCTGATCTCAGCACAGGGGCTCGAGGCTCAGGCCACGGCGAGCGCGTCGAAACCCGATGTCCTCATCCTTACCGATGGCGAAAAGTTAATCGGACATCTTCAAAGTTCCAGCGGATCTTCGGTCGTGTTCAAAAGCGATATCGTCGGCGATGTAACAGTCGATTGGAGCAAGATCCAGGAACTTCACTCATCGCAAACCTTTGCGGCCGTTCCAAAGGGCGTCAAACTGCGCGGCAGCCAGGATGAATCCAAAGTCCCTCAAGGAACTGTAGAAATGACCGACCAGAAACTGCAAGTGACACCGAGCACCGGTGCGCAGCCGAGGACGATTCCCACCAATAGCGTCGCGAATCTGGTTCAGCAGCCCGCATTCCAGAAGGCTTTTCAGCATGAGAGTTTTGCCAAGGGTTGGACGGGAGGCGCAACGCTGGGACTCTCGTTTACCGAGGCAACGCAGAAGAATCAAACCGTGACCTCCGCACTCAGCCTGGTTCGTCCTGTCCCGAGCGTCAACTGGCTGGATCTGCGCAGCCGCACGATCTTTGATTACAACCAGGCTTACGGCAAGCTGTCAGAACCCGGCTCTCCGACGGTAAAAACGTCTCTATTTCATATAGGCGCCGAACAGGATTGGTATTTATCTTCAAGGCTCTTCGTGTTCGGGCAGGCACTCTTCGATCACAATGTGTCTCAAGGCCTGGATCTGCAGCAGACGTACGGCGGCGGCCTGGGCTTTGTCGCATTCAAGACAGACATCCAGGAGCTGGATTTCAAAGCCAGTATGGATTACATTGACCAGCGATTCACGCTTGCTTCCCTGAACAAGCAGTTGATTGGTTCGGTCTTCAGCGAAGGTTATAACCGCAAGTTCGCACACGGCATTCTTTTTGCCCAGCAGGCTGGCATAACTCCGGCTTGGAATAATACAGACGCTTACTCGGCGTTTGCCAGCGCGGCGCTAACGTTTCCGGTGTATCATCGCTTCGGTCTGACTGTCGGCGCTTTAGATAACTTCTTGAACGATCCACCGCCGACCTTCAAAAAGAATTCATTCCAGTTTACGCTCGGAGCCACTTACTTGTTTCCATAGGATCGCGAAGAACGCTTCTTGACCTTGAGAAACAAAAATTAACCAGGTGGACATATGAAAGGCTTTAGACAATTCATTCTGCGCGGTAATGTTCTCGATCTCGCAGTCGCGGTCGTGATGGGCGCGGCCTTTGGAGCCGTCGTAACGGCGCTTGTGAAAGACCTACTCACGCCTCTGATTGCGGCCATCGTCGGCAAACCCGACTTCTCCGCAATTGCGTTTACGGTCAACAACAGCAAATTCCTCATCGGAGAGTTCGCAAACGCGGTAGTCTCGTTCGTTCTGATCGGAGCGGCGGTCTACTACTTCGTTGTTCTGCCGGTCAACACGCTGCTGGCTCGTATTAAGCGGGGCGAGGCGCATCCCGACCCCACCACAAAGAAGTGCCCGGAATGCCTGAGCGACGTGCCCATCAAAGCTCGCAAATGCGCATTCTGCACTTCGGTGTTGACCCCGTAGCGTATTCGTACTTTTTATACTTTTATTCACTTGCATAAAAATCGCTTCTAGGCTAACCTGACTTCATAAGGCGGTGGATCAAGCCTGACCGGGCGCGATCGCCGCGAAACCGTGAGATGAATCCGCTTCAAAAGATTGTTCCGCTCGTCGTGGTGGTTGTAGACACCGCCTAGGCGAGCCTCACGAGATGAATTCGGGGCCACCGGCGGGATATCGAACCAGCCGAGTGGCCCTTTTCATTTAGACGAGGAATTTTTTGCACAGGGAGAGCTATGTCGAACCTTCTTTCGGGCGCTAAGATCCTGCTGAACTGCCTGGCTCGTGAAAACGTCGAGTGCATCTTCGGCTATCCCGGCGGTGTCACGCTGCCGCTTTACGATGCGCTTTACGACTATCCAATCAAGCATGTGCTGGTGCGGCACGAACAAAATGCGGCGTTCGCGGCGCAGGGTTATGCGAGAGCAACAGGCAAGGTCGGGGTGTGCTGCGCGACTTCAGGACCAGGCGCCACCAATCTCGTCACCGGGCTGGTAGATGCCATGATGGATTCCATCCCGATCGTCGCGCTGACCGGACAGGTTTCGACAAAGTTGATGGGCAGCGATGCTTTTCAGGAAGCAGATACCTTCGGCATCACGCGTTCCGCCACAAAGCACAATTTTCTAATTAAGAACATAAGCGAACTGCCGAAGATCGTCCATGAGGCGTTTTATATCGCGGCCTCAGGCAGGCCGGGTCCGGTGCTGGTTGACATCACGAAGGATGTTTTTCAAGGGCAGGCCCATTACACGCCGGTAACAGAGATTCATTTACCCGGCTATAAGGTTTACAGCGAAGGCCACAGCGGACAGATCCGGCGCGCCGCTCAGATGATCTGGGAGGCGGAGCGGCCCTTTGTTTACGCCGGCGGCGGAATCATTGCGGCGAACGCCAGTGCAGAACTACGAGCCTTGGTAGAGCTTGCCGATGTACCCACAGTATGTACGCTGATGGGCTTAGGCGGACTACCAGCCGAGCATCCCAACTTCATCAGCATGCCCGGCATGCACGGCAGTTACGCGGCAAACATGGGCCTGTCGAATACCGACCTGATCATCGCATTGGGCGTCCGGTTTGATGATCGCGTCACCGGCCGCTTGGCCGCCTTCGCTCCACACGCCAAGGTGATTCACATTGATGTCGACCCAGCCGAAATCGGCAAGAACAGGTATGCGGACCTGCCAATTGTGGGCGATGCCAGGCGGGTGCTCCCGAAACTTGCCGCTGAATTGAATGAGCTGGCCCCGGCGATGAAGGCGAAAAACTCCGCGGCCCGGCAAGCGTGGTGGAAGCAGATTCGGGAATGGAAGGAAGAGCATCCCCTGCGCGCGGAGATCTCCGACAAAGAGATCAAACCGCAGCACCTGATGGCCGAAATCGACCGTTTGTCGGGCGGCCGTGCGATCGTGGCCAGCGACGTGGGCCAGCATCAGATGTGGGCGGCGCAGTTGATCCGCTTTAATGAGCCGCGCCTGTGGCTCAATTCGGGCGGCCTGGGATCCATGGGCTTTGGTTTACCAGCGGCTATCGGAGCGCAGTTCGCGCGCCCGGACAAACTCGTCTTCGCAATCGTTGGGGACGGCGGATTTCAGATGTCAATTCCGGAACTGGCCACCATCATGAATCACGCCCTGCCGGTCAAGATCATCGTCATGAACAACGGCTATCTCGGCATGATCCGCCAGTGGCAAGAGCTGTTCTACAACAACCGGCTGAGCCAGGCTGAACTGACCTCATTTCCGGATGTCGAAAAGCTAGCCGGCGCTTATGGTTTCAAAGGACGCGTGGTGGAGACGGTCGGCGAATTGCCCGGAGCACTGGCGGAAGCGGTCAGGGAACCCGGCCCGTATCTGCTAAACGTAAAAGTATCGCCGTTTGAAAACGTATTTCCAATGGTTCCGGCCGGCGGGGCAATCAATGAGATGGTGCTGCGCCCACCGCAGCCGGTGGAAGTATAGAGCGGGGATTTTATGCAACAGATCATTTCCCTTCTAATGGAGAACAAGCCGGGAGCGCTGATGCGCGTAACCGGCCTGTTGAGCCAGCGTGGCTACAATATTGAGAGCCTGACCGTCGCCCGCACAGTAGATCCCACGCTCTCGCGCATGACCATCACCGTGGATGTCGAGCCAAACATCCGCGCGCAGGTGATCAAGCAGATGAACAAGTTGATTAACGTCTTGCAGGCCACCGATGTGACTGATGGGCCCGCAGTGAATCGCGAACTTGTGCTGGTGCGCGTGCGAACGAACCAGCAGAGCCGGACCGCGGTTCTGAAGGAAGCCGAAATTTTTCAGGCGCGCGTAGTCGATTCCACACTGGAGGGCTTCGCCCTGGAGGCGACCGGCGATCCGGAGAAGCTCGATGAGTTCATCGATGTGATGAGCAGTTACGGCGATATCGAAGTGACCCGATCGGGTATCGTATCCATGTCGCTCGATAACAAGAAGCTGCGGCTTTCCCCGCCTGTGCCGCGAGGCGCGGCCCCCGAAGAAGTTCCGGAATTACAAGGCGCGGATTAGCACTGCCGATTTTCAATTCCAACAAAGGACATTCAATGCCAAAGAGATTCTACGAGAAGGACGGAAGCCTTGCACCGCTCCTGCAAAAGACCGTTGCGATTATCGGATATGGAAGCCAGGGCCATGCCCACGCGCTGAATCTGCGCGATTCCGGTCTCAATGTTGTGGTCGGCCTATACCCCGGAAGCAAGAGCGCTGAAAAAGCAAAAGCGGCCGGACTACCGGTATTGAGCGTTGCGGATGCCGCCAAAGCGGCGGACGTAATCATGATTCTGTTGCCGGATCACCTGCAGGGCGATGTGTATGGAAACGAAATCGCGCCGCACATGACCAAGGGCAAGACCCTGATGTTCGCCCACGGCTTCAACATTCACTTTGGCGAAATCAAGCCGCCTGCCGATATCGATGTTTCCATGGTCGCCCCGAAAGCTCCCGGGCACCGCGTGCGCGAGCTGTTTGTAGAAGGCGTCGGGGTTCCGGCCCTTGTCGCGATTGCCCAGGATGCCTCGGGCCACGCGCTCGAAAATGCGCTTTCCTATGCTTTTGCGCTGGGCTGCCTTAAAGCGGGAGTGATCGAAACCACCTTCAAGGAAGAGACCGAAAGCGATCTTTTTGGCGAGCAGGCGGTGTTGTGCGGTGGCGTGAGCGAATTGATACGAGCCGGCTTTGAAACGTTAACGGCGGCAGGCTATGCCCCTGAGATTGCCTATTTCGAATGTCTTCATGAGCTGAAGCTGATTGTCGATCTCATCTATGAAGGCGGCCTAGGCTACATGCGCTACTCGGTTTCGGATACCGCGGAATACGGCGACTACACGCGCGGCCCCCGGATCGTAAATGACCAGACCCGCGCCGAAATGAAGAAGATCTTGAGCGAGATTCAATCCGGCGAGTTCGCCAAAACGTGGCTTGCCGAAAACCGGAACGGACGGAAGAAGTTTCTTGCCATGAGGGAAGCCGCAAAAGATCAGCCCATCGAACGCGTCGGCGCAGAGCTTCGATCCATGATGACATTTCTTAAGAAACGTAAAGAAGCCGGAGTGCCGGAAGAAGCCGCGGTGAGCGCCTGAGGGCGTCCGCTACTGCTCAGCGAAATCAACTCGCCGGTAGATGTCGGCCACGTTCAGAGCCACACCTATCGGCCCTAATTCGATTGGCCCTGACGCCTGGTTGAATTCCGTCAGGAGCCACTGCCCGTTCTCCTGGCGCGTCCACCGCTCGACATGCATCTCATCCTGAGCAATGGTCAAATATTCTCGCAGCGATGGCAGCATCCGGTAGTACTGGAACTTCTGCGGGCGGTCATAGTTTTTTGTCGATGGCGAAAGCACCTCGATAATAACGACAGCATGGCTGACCATGTCGTCTTCCGGTCAAGCCGGATCTCCGCAGACGATCATGACATCCGGGTAGGTATACATCGCGGCTTCGGTGACTGCCAGCCGCAGGTCGGTCGAAAACACCTCACACGGTTGTCGCGCAGAGCACTTCCCAGTTGAGTTACCAGATTCCGTACAATACGTCCGTGCCGCACGCTTGCGCAGGCCATCGCGAAGATCTCTCCGCGCACGTATTCGCTTCTGGTCTCCGCCTTGCGTTCGCGTTCCAGGTACTCTTCCGGGCTTACGTAACTCGCCGGTACTGTCGCCATCTACTCCAATCTTACAGATCTATACGCTGCTCTCGGTGCCTGCTGAGATACCAGCATGGAGTATCGCCTTCCTGCGGGAATAACGAGTGGACACACGTCTGCTGCACGGGATCGTCGAGCAAAAACTCAGTTTTGTGATTCTTTTCGGGCACGGCGTAATAGGGCCGCACGGTAACTGTGCCGAAGGGAGTGTCTTTCGTTGCGATGCGGTAGCGCAGCACGGCATAATCAATGGCGTAAACGAGCGCCGTTGTAAGGACGATACCGGCAAAGGCCCGGCGCAACAGACGTGCAATGATCTGGCGTCCCGTGCGCGAAGGCATTTGATTCAGCGATCATTCTCGCACGAGTATGCTGAAACTGAGATGGATCGGAGAAAGGCAATGCATCCTGAACAACTAACCACTGAAGAAGCACAGAATCAAACTCCATATAGAGGCTACGCCGGCCTGCCGCCGATTGCCGGACTCGCGTCGATGCGCGATGCCGCTACCGAAGGTATTACTGTTCAGGAATCGGTCGCGCGATTGAAGCGGATTCACTGGGCACTGAAGCGGCTGCATGCCATCTTC
>DATIMA010000132.1:0-9367 GCA_035475915.1 Bryobacteraceae bacterium | reverse complement strand
GAAGCTATTGAGAAGGACTTGATTCTAAGAGCGCTGGCCAAATTCAAATGGAACCAGACTCACGCGGCGAAATATCTGGACATCAGCCGCAAGGCTCTCATGTATCGAATGGAAAAGCATGGGATACAGCGGCCCGGTGATATCGCTCCCCCCGTTGACCTTGAAGCTGAGATGGAATGAGAAGGCCGGTCTCCCGGCGGGATGCGGTAAGCTCCCCATGGATACGCACTCGAAGTGCAAAGAGGAGACCGGCTTATGAAGAAGAATAACACCGTGCGACAGAGTTCGAGGCAGAGCAAGAAGCGTACAGAGGGCTGCCAGGGATCAATCACGATTCGGAATGGACCTGGGCGACAAGACGAGCCGCTGTTGCGGGTTAGATGAAAGCGGCGAAGTGTTATTCGAGCAGAGTGTAGCGAGCACGAAGAAAGGGATGGCGGAACGGTTCGGAGGCATGGCGCCGTGCCGGATTGCGCTCGAAGTGGGTACGCATTCGCCCTGGGTCAGCCGGCTTCTGGCGGGTTTGGGACATGAGGCGATCGTGGCGAACGCGCGGCAGGTAAAGCTGATTAGCCAGAGCACGCGGAAAGACGACAAATTGGATGCGCGCACGCTGGCTCGCCTGGCGCGGATCGACCCGGAGCTGCTGCGGCCGATCCGGCATCGCAGCGAGGCGGCGCAGCTCGATCTGCTGCAGATCCGGGTGCGGACCGGGCTGCTGGATGCGCGTACGGCGCTGATCAATGCGGCACGCGGATACGCCAAGCCGTTTGGCGAGCGTTTGCCGAAATGCGATGCCGACGCGGCGAGAGGAATTTAGCAGATCGTAGGCGAAGTTCCCGTCGCCCTTCGGGTTGAACGCCACCGGCTCATTTGTATCTGGGACCGCAGGATCTCGGGATGCCTCACAGCGACGCCACAATGGACCGACGGCAAACAAAGGCTCTTCCTGTCGTTTGTACCTCGTCACATATATGCGAAAGATAATATCTAAGATGGCTTCAAAAAAGGCGGCGAAAAGGAACGTTGTTGTGAGCCCTTCGTCCCAGGCGACGGTCGTGAACGAGCACTATATTAGCCAGCTTGTAACGGCCCACGGATTGGCTCGCGGTCGGAGTGTCGACGCAAATGAAGGTGTCGGGATTTCGGCCTCTCGCTGTGTGCGGCAACGACGCCTCATCGGTTCGCGACCGCTTTCTCGATATCCAGCAACTACACGCCGATCCGAACTTTTGCGTGAAGTGCATCTCAGGCGGAACACAACCGGCAACGCGGGGACACATCCTGGGACAACTGCATGAACTCGCGAATGGTGCCGATCCCGAAAGCCGTCTCATCTTTTTCTACAGCGGTCACGGCGTTCGCTTGCAGCACAAAGGCGCTGACGAGTTCTTTCTTGTCCCGGAGGATGCATTCTCCGGGACCAACGTTGATGCCCTGATTTCCTTTCCTCTCGCAACCGAGATCCTGAACAAGTCGGCGGCGAAGGAACATTCTTGGGCAAGGAGCATTCATCAACATCGAGGTTCTGAACCGTGCTTCGATTGAAGCGATAGGACTGAACGAGCGAGTTCCGGCGAATATTGTTATCACAGGCCTGCGTTCGAGTCGATAAGGGAATTGCAGAGGTATGTCGAATGCACGCCGGCGTGAGGTCACGTCTGCGCTAGGTACATTGCCGATAGGTTGGAAACTCCGCGTTCTTTACCAGCTCAGCAACTATCACGACATTCCAGAAAGTGAAAGTGCGATGCAGACGGTCGTTCAAGTAATGTGCCAGGGCAGTGCAAGCCTGCGTGCCCTGATTTCACGCCAGGAAGATAAACTCCAGCAGCATAATCTCAACCTGATTTCTGAAAAACGTCGGAATCGAAATCCTGGCTGGATGAAAATCAAGAGCTCCGAAGTCGATCTTTGCAGTATCAACGCCTCCTGGAATCAAGACACGCGCTCACTGATTTGTCGAGTGGTAAACCGCGGCCAAGGTACACCCAGCAAGATCATAGGACAATTTGTCGCATTTTTGCTGGCCTACCACCGAGCGCGTGTCAAACAGATCAGCATATTTGAGGTTTAACAGATGGTTTGGATAGCAGGAGTCTACGCGTGTCGAAACCGCTCTTGGAAGGCATTTCAAAAAGAATTGTGCGTGCTACTCGAGGCCTGCATCGAACAAGACGAGCGCTTCTTCGTTGTGAGTTTCCGCGACAGCCTTGGCTTCGTGCAGTTTCGATCTGAGCTCGCGGGTGACTTGATCGGCGAAGCGGTCAGCAATGACTATCTTACTGTGGAAAAACAGCTTGGTGAGGCGACGATCCAACGCCTTGAGGCACTCGGCTGGCGAAAGCGTGGAAATTATAGACGACGTAATTTCTCTCAACGTTGGGCTTCGCCCGTTGATCTGACTAAGGTCGCCGCTTTGGCGGTAAAGACACTTGATGATGGGTACGGAGGGTCATCACCTTTAAATCTAGAAATTACCCTTGGCTCGTTCCATGGCGCGGACCATTCGCACTCCAAAGTCACGCTGATGTCAGATAATCCAGATCTGCAATTGCCTTCAGGACTTACCGTTCAAAACGGATCAAATGGAAATGCGTATCGAGTAAGAATGCCGCTCGGAGCCGGTGGCTTCGGGGCCGTCTACCGCGTCACTCCTCTCTCGGAAACGATACCAACAGCATGTGTGCTGAAAGTATCCCTGGACGCGACAGCATGGACCCGTGAAGCCTACTTCGGTGAACTTCTTAAGCGCGATCCCGCAGTCGTGAGGATGTACGAGTCATTCCCATGGACGCCTCCCGGCGGTTCTCAGCCACTTTGCTGCCTGATATTTGAGTTGATGCGCGGCGGTGACGTGCAACAGTATCTGAGGAGACAACCTCAGCCATGGAAAGAGTCAAAGGCGCGTTGCGAAGTGATCCGCTTGCTTCGGGCGGTGAACTTGCTTCACCAGTGTGGCGCCGTGCATCGTGATCTTACGCCAAAAAATATCTTGGTTACGGCGGCGCGTCGGCTTAAGATAGCCGACTTCGGCATTGCTGCGCAGAGTCTCGCCCCGAGTGGGGTGGCCGCAGACGCCTTCAATCTTGCGTATGCACCTCCGGCGGTCTCAGCAGGGGACGCGAAGCACTGGAGCCCCGCGGATGATGTGTTTCACATAGGTAAGTTGTTCGCGATGCTGCTTTCCGGTTCATCGTCGTGGCCGACAAAGATGGATGTCAAAAACCTCATCTGCAGCACTGATGCCAAGGAAATCATCCAACGCTGCATTGGTGAAAAGCACAAGCGTTTTCAAAACGCCGGAGAGCTACTGGCGTTCCTGCAACGTAAGACCGCTATGCCTCACGCCTTACCGGTATCCACTCTGCTGGGCAAGCGCGTCGTCTTCACGGGCCGAATGGACATTACGAGGAAGGAAGCGCGTTTGCGTGTCAAAAAGTGTGGTGGTAAGTGCCAAGGCCAGGTCAGTCACACCACTGACGTTATCGTCGTAGGTCGCTATGCCTCTTCACTTTGGCTTGCTGAACGTAAGGGCAAGAAGTTGCTAGACGTCGACCGCGAATGGGGTCTTGGTCACCATATAGCCGTGCTGTCAGAGAAGCGCTTTTTGAAGCTGGTCGGAGCGTAAACCTGGCCTGATCCAAACGATAGACGAGGGATCGTAGCAATGAACTTGCCTCTCACTTGCGGTGTAAGCGTCGCGTCGCACTTGGCGCGGCACCAGCTCACCACAATGTGAAGGCTCAGATAGTGACTGATCGGTCGATCAGAAGAGCATGACGTGGCAGGAAAAACTGACCCGAATACAGAACCTGGCGATGGAACGAGATCAAATCGTGCACGAGTTCCTCGGAGGGACTTGGAAAGGAGGGCGTCTAGTTCTAGGCCGGTATTACGCTCAATCAGACAAGATTTATCTGGGGCTGAATCCCGGGTATTGGGAAGGAGTGACGAATTATCCTTTCTGTGTAGATCCAGCCGAAGCACCCTTGAACTCGCCGTTCCGCATTCCCTTCGGTGAAATTAGCGTTGAACACCGTGCCGTGCAGGTCCCTGATGGGCGCTATTCGGTAACGTACGAGGCCGAGGACAAAAAATCTGGGCTGTTCTGTCATGTGGTTTGGTTCGGCCAGACATGGCTCGGAGCGGATGATCGATGTTCTTAGCTGCTTCGATCTTCGCCCGGCCGAGATGAAACTGGATGTGTCTGGGAAGCACTCGTTGGATTCGATGATTGCCGACCTAAAGGCAAGAGGGTGGAAACTGGTTTCGAACAAGCTCCCTAAAGAGTTCAGTGCGAGCAGCGGACGATATGGTGTGGTGGTCCGGCAGAATTCCGTTGAATTCAGTGGTTTCTATCCTGAGGAGATTCTGGGGTCCGACAGCGAGCCTGAGAAGACGGCGCTCGTCAGCGGGATACTTGGCTCCTGTCCGCGTGAAATACGTGTGCCCTATTTGTGCTCGACTTGGTTCTTGTAGAAGCCGTAGTACGGAGACCACCGAAAATCGTACCGCCAGATAGTGGTCCAGGAAAGCGCAATCTTCTGTGTTTGCAATTTTCGGAGACATAAGTGGTTGATAGGGCGGCACTCGCCTTCTTTGCTGAGGTATTGATCGGGGCACGTCAGTGGTCACCCCTTTGACGCGGCGAAAGGGAACCTGAATCCCCCTTTCCCGTTCCCCCCGAGGGGAAAGCCGGGGCGGGCGGGTTCCCCCACGCCGCAATACCGGCGACACCCACAAGAGGGCCAAGCCCCCTTGTGCGATCCCCCATCAGGGGACGAAGATTTTTGTTGACAACGTCCGGCCTTCTCATGGAAGCCTTGAGCGCAAGCGATGGGCGTGATCGACTTTTTCACATCTTCGGATCTCCGGCTATTGCGCCAGGAAGAGATCGGCGGCCCAAAAGAGCCCAATCACGCCCGCGCTGATCGCCAGCAGTTTGATAGTAGTGATCGCGTTCGTGCGCAGCGAATATTGGCGCGGCGCAAATTCAGCAGCGGATACAAGCTCTTCAGTCTGTGTCTGTTGTTCGGTGTTTCTATTCTTAGACAAAGTACGTTCAATTCCTCACTTCAGGTAAAGCAATCGCCGGACCACAGAATGGCCAATGGAAACACGCTATTTGTGCGTTCTCGTCAGCTCCGCGTTGTCCGAAAAGGGCCGTTGGCGGACCTTTTGGGACACCCGAAGTGAATTCACGAGCCGAAAGAAACTTGCTTTGGCTGCTGTTAGGCACTTCGCGCGATTGGCACGGCGAATGCATTCTTCATGAACAGTACAAAGAAAGAAAGGAATTTCGATCGTGAATTATTCGGAGTTGTTGATGGCCGAGAAGGCCAGGCTGGAAGCGGAGCTCAAACGTCCGTTGGAAACGCTGCAGATTGAGCGCGTGACCGTGGAGGACCAGGCGCCTCTTCTTCACGAGCAGTTCCTTTCCATTCGACAGCACAATCTGGCATACCAGACGCTGAAACAGGTTCAGGCAGCGCTCGAACGCTTGCGAAGCGGACAATATGGCATCTGCGAGCAGTGCGACGAGGCCGTTTCTGAAAAGCGGCTGAAGGCCGTCCCGTGGACACCCTTTTGCCGGGATTGCCAGGAAGAACTCAGCAGCCGGCGTCTGGCTGCCTGACTCTCCTCGCATACTGACGGTCGGAAACAGGCGGCAGAGTTGCGCGGTCTATTAACATGGCCGTGCCGTGGGACAGTTCATTCAAATTGTAGGGCCCAAACAAGTCGTCCAGGTATTTGGCGTAAGGCTTATCGGCGTCAACTCCGATAACGCGAAAAAGCTCCTGTTTTCCGCCATATTTGTCGCCATCATCATGACTCTTGGGTGGGCGCTGCGCCGGCTCGCCCACCGCAAAGCATGGAGCCACAAGAGCAAGCGAGTCGCTTTCTGGACGCATCAGGGCATTTCAATCGTCGTCGCCATTCTGGTGGTTGTAGGGCTGATTTCGATCTGGTTTGACAATCCCGCCAGGCTGACAACCGCGGCTGGGCTGGTTACTGCCGGGCTGGCTTTCGCCCTGCAGCGGGTGGTAACTGCATTTGCCGGCTACATCGTGATCCTGAGAGGCCAGACCTTTACCGTAGGAGACCGCATAACGATGGGCGGAATTCGCGGTGACGTAGTTTCGTTGACGTTCCTGCAGACGGTCATCATGGAGATGGGCCAACCCGCACTGGGTGATAGCGGAGATCAGATGTGGGTGCAGGCCCGGCAATATACCGGGCGCATCGTGCGAGTCACCAATGCCGTTATTTTTGATGAACCGGTATATAATTACACGCGCGAGTTCCCATATATCTGGGAAGAGATGCGCCTTCCCATTCCATACAACGCGGATCGCAATCGCGCTGAGCAGATCTTGCTTTCCGTCGCCAGGAAGTACACCACCGACATCGCTTCTCTTGGGGAGGATGCCCTTGCGGCGCTCGAACGGCGCTATGTCCTGAAACGCTCCGATCTGGAGCCCAAAACCTATTGGCGCCTTACCGACAACTGGCTGGAGATCACAGTTCGCTTCCTGGTGCCCGATTGGGGCATTCGCCCGATTAAAAGCGATATGAGCCGTGAGATTCTTGACCAGTTCGATCAAGCTGGAATCGGCATTGCCTCTGCAACGTATGATGTTGTCGGCATGCCGCCGCTAAAAGTGCAGATGCTTCCCGCGGTGGCGGCGAACAGCACCGTCAACTCGAACCTTTAACCCTCTCATAATCAAAAAACGTACTGTCTTGCTGTGAGTTATGGTTGAACAGAAAGAGGATCTTCGCCTGCGATTTCATGGCGAAGTGGCTGACTTGCCAGATGCCCTCCTCAACGGGTGACATTTCCAGCTCGAAGCGCGTCCCCGGCTCCACTTGCGCCAGAAAACCTTCGATGCTTACCGGATGGATGACTTGGGCTGTAACCTTCACCCACTGATAAGTCTTTTGATCGATCCAAAGCTGGCCTTGCATTCCCGGCAGGACCTGCGCGTTCATCGTCGGGGGCTTATAGCCGGCGCGTGGCGTGGCTTTGAAGTGCCAGACGGTGAAGCCTCTGAGCTTACGAGTCCCGGTAAGCTTGAAGTCGAAGGCTTTGGTCAACTGCTGCATCATTTCGTGATCGCGCCGACGTCCTTTTTCATAGTCCGCAAGCCGCTTCTTCCGTTGGTCCGGTGATTCAGCGCGGCGCTGTGCCACGGCCTGTTCCTGCTTCTTCATTTCATCCGCTTTCTGGGCAGCGGAAACCGGCTCGCCGTTAATCTCGATCAGGCGCTGGTACGGAGTCCCTTCGATCATGGTGACCTGATAGGTCTTCGACCCCTCGCCATCATCGCTGCGATCGCGTTCTTTGTAATTGAAGTTAGGGGCCGCTTCGAAATCCGCGCGGTTCGCTTCAACCGATTTCTGAATGATGGCCTGAACGTCCGGCTTTTGCGCGCCCAATGCAACGGCGGAAGCGATCGTGAAAAGCACGGCGAAACTCTTCATGGAGAGATCATTGCCCTCGCTAATCAATTAGACGCACCGCACCTCATCATTGAAACGATTGAAGTTAGGATAGGTCCAGAAAGTGGTGTCCGGATGAACGGCAAAGAGCGAAACGCGCTGCTGCATGACGCAATTTCACAGATGGGCCTGGACGCGCTGGTTTGCGCTTTGCCGAAGAATGTGCTGATGCTTTCCGGTTACTGGCCGGTTGTCGGCACAAGCATTGCAATCGCCTTCAGCGATGGGACGGTGCACCTGATTGTGCCGGAAGACGAGCGAGAATTGGCCCAGAACGGTTGGGCGAAGCACGTTGCGACATTCAAACCCGGCTCTCTGGAGAGCATTACAACGGCGGCCGAAGCGGTTGTCGCCCCGCTGCGGCGGTTGGAAGGACAGTTCGCGGCGGGCGCGCGGGTCGGCATTGAGCATGGCGAAGAGAGCGAGCCATCCAGCTATGCTGCGATGCACCTGTATGGAGGGTCACTTTCACGTGCGCTCAAACGGGCGCTCCCGAAGACTAATCCGGTCCTTGCGGACGGACTGATTCGCAAACTGCAGGCGATCAAAACCGAAACGGAGCTTGGCCGCGTTCGCACCTCTTGCGCTCTTACAGGTGAGGCCTTTGAGCAGGCGTCCAAACAGTTGCACGTAGGGATAACGGAGATAGCCGCCGCGGAACTGTATCGCGCACAGTTTCGAGTGAGCCAGGCCGGCTATTCCGGCGTGCAGCGGACCGAAGCATTCTTTTTTGTCATGTCCGGAGCCAATTCGGCTAAAGCTCACGGCGCGTATGCGCGATCACGAGCGAAGCAGCTTGGCGATGGCGACCTGCTGCTGGTTCACTGTAATACCTGTGCAGACGGTTACTGGACGGATGTTACGCGAACTTATTCAATTGGCAGGCCGGACGATCAACGGAACCAGATGTACGCGGCTATTTTCGCGGCACGGGAAGCGGCGTTCCAAGCAATCGCGCCTGGAGAGAAAGCGGCTGATGTCGATCGCGCTGCCCGCAGCGTGCTTCACAACCGCGGGTTTGGGAAGGAGTTCAAGCACTCGACCGGACATGGGGTTGGCTTCGACGCCATTAGCGCAAACGCGCTGCCGCGTATTCATCCGAAATCGCCGGACATTCTCGAACCAGGCATGGTGTTCAATATCGAGCCTGCCATCTATATCGATGGCTTCGGCGGAATCCGCCACTGCGATATGGTCGTCGTGACTGAGAGCGGATATGAGCTGCTGACGGATTTCCAAACTGGCATGGCAGATCTTTTTCTCACTTCCGGGCAAGCAGATAGTGCACGGTCGGCGTAACAATCAAAGACAGCAGCATGGAAGCCACAATGCCGCCAATAACCGCGATGGCAAGCGGCTGGAGCATCTGCGATCCCGCCCCCAAGGCCAGCGCCAGCGGGATCATGCCGGCGATGGCAGCAAGAGCGGTCATCATAATCGGCCGCAAACGTCTTTCACCCGCGTGAATCATCGCGTCGCGCGGAGTGGAACCTTCAGCTCGATACTTCTGATCGGCATCCAGCAGCAAAATACCGTTTTTCGCGACAATACCGATCACCATAATCAAGCCCATGAAAGACGACAGATTGAAAGTAGTGCCGGTCACAAAGAGCGCCAGGAAGACTCCCGATGTCGATAGCAGCGCCGAAGAAAGAATGGCGAAAGGCGCGGCAAAACTGCCGAATTCGATCAGCAGCACAATGAAAACCAGAATGATCGCGGCTCCCAAAACGAACAACAGGTCGTGAAACGAGCGCTGCTGTTCCGCATACAATCCGCCATAGACCACCCGGATTGCGGACGGCAGGTGGAGAGCCGCAACCTTCTGCTGCACCAGCGATACGCCGGTTCCCAGGCTCAT
>DATIMA010000131.1:0-9374 GCA_035475915.1 Bryobacteraceae bacterium | reverse complement strand
CTGCCCCGAATGCGCACATCGAAACGGCCGACAGCAAGAGCGCGAACTTCATCAGTCGCAGGCGGTTGAAATTGAGAGCGTTCGGAGTGAATTCGTGGAAGATGAATTTGACTGATCTCATCTCGCGCCTATTACAGCATGCGAACGCTGCCGTTCGGATGCAGCGGACGGCCTCGCCGCAAATGAAGCAGTAGACCCTTTGTGTCTGTCGCTGTTGCTCGCTTATTTTAATCCGATTCCGGAGTCAAACGGCATGGCGCATTTTGGTGTGGAAAAGCCGATAAGCCCTGCAATTTCACCGGCATTTCTGGTGGACGGCATGGGATTCGAACCCACGACCCCCACGTTGCGAACGTGGTGCTCTCCCAGCTGAGCTAGCCGCCCACTTTGATATGCGGCAGCGCCGCGACCCTCTCAATATAGCAGTCTCCGCGTGCTAGGATGGCTGTTCACCTGCGCCTTTATGGTTCTTTCGGACGTCGATATTCGCCGCTACATTGATATGGGGAAGATCCGCATTTCGCCCGCGCTTCCGCCCGAACAATTCGGCAGTTGTTCTGTCGATTTCCGGCTTGGCACCGAGTTCAGCATCTTCGAGCACAGCCGCCACGCCTACATCGACCTCCGCGAGAAGACCGCCATCCAGGACATCATGCGAACCATTCATGTCAACACGGGCGAGCCGTTCATCCTTCAGCCGCGCGAATTCGCTCTGGCGATTACAGAAGAGACGCTCGAACTCGATGATGACGTGCTGGGGCGTCTCGAAGGCAGGTCCTCGCTGGGTCGAATCGGAATTATCGTCCACGGCACCGCCGGCTTGTTCGATCCCGGCTGGCGCGGCAAGGCCACTCTGGAGTTGAGCAACTTGGGCATCATGCCCGTCGCTCTCTATGCCGGCATGCGGATTTGCTCGTTCACCTTTGAGCAGCTCTCGTCTCCTGTTTCCGTTCCTTACTACAAGAAAGCTGGAAACAAGTACGCGGGCCAAACGCAGCCGCTTGCCAGCAAGCTGACGGCTGAGGTTGGTAACACCGACTGACGGCCGCTTCAGCGGCCCGATGATCCGAATCCCCCCACCCCACGAACCGAATCGGCAAGCTCACCTTCCAGCCAGTCGACAGGCTCATAGCGGGCGACCACCATTTGCGCGATGCGATCCCCGGCGTGTATCTCGTACGCCGACCTGCCCAGATTCAATAGAATGATTTTCAATTCGCCGCGATAACCCGGATCGATGGTGGCAGGCGAGTTTGGCAGGGTGATCGCATGTTTTAAGGCGAGCCCGCTGCGCGGACGAATCTGGACTTCGTAGCCGCTGGGGATTTCAAGTGCGAGCCCGGTCGGGACGGCTTGCGGAACACCGGGTTCCAGGATCGCTCCGGCAACGCTGCGAACATCCATTCCGGCATCTTCGGCAGGTCCGTGCGCGTACTCAGGCAGGCTTGCATCAGGGTGAAGCTTCTTGATTCGAATTTGCATGGACGAATCCGCTATCATAGCGGCTTCATGTCCGGACCCAGTCTTGTGCCGAGTCCCGCACCGAAGCGCGTGTTGACCGTTGCGCCAATGCCGCCTGAAAAACTTGCTTACGCACTGGCGCGTTATAGCCGGTCTCCCGATTCGATTCGCGATTCCGTCGAGTGGGTACGAAGCCATGATTCGGCCAAATTTCTGGAGAGCTTTTATTTTCAGTATGGGCACGCCTCCATCGCGGACTTAGGGCATGTGACGGTCTGTTTCGAAGGCATTTCGGAGCTCGCAGCGACCGAAATTGAAGACGAGCAGCTTTGGGATGGGCAGGCGCGCAGTTCGCGCTATCAAGATTTCTCCAAATCCGGCGTGATCGTGCCGCCCGAGTTGAGCGCTGATCAGGCTGCGATCTGCCGGAGCGCGGCTGATCGACTTCTGGATGCGTACCGCGAAACCCAACAGCGCGTTTTCGATCATCTGCAAGAGCAGTTGCCAAAACCGGAAGACATGAAGCCGGATGCCTACCGGCGCAATCTGGCAGCCCGAGCTTTCGACGTCGCGCGCTATCTGCTGCCGTTCGGCATTCCCACCGGCGTAGGCCAGGTAACCAGCATCCGCACTCTGGAAAAGCAAATGGCCCGGTTGAAAGCATCGGAGTTCCAAGAGTTGCGGGAAATAGCCGAGGAACTGTCGCGTGCATGCGCGGCTCCAGCCGAGTGTGTCTGGAACAACAGCGCGAGTGATGCCGAGCCGGTTGCCCCCACCTTGGCGCGGCACGCGGAACCGGACGAATACGCCACCAGTTTGCGAGCCGACCTATCCGAATGGGCTTCCGATCATCTTCCCAAGAGTGCCGGAGCACCGGTAACGGCAGTGGATCTGGTGCAACCAAGCGATCACGTCGCGGACATCTGCGCCACTCTGCTCTACCCGGTAACAGACCGCCCATACCGGGAGCTGTACGAACTGGCCCGTGATTGGGGAGAAGGGAGGCGTCAAGAAGTATTGAGTGTCGCCCTGGGACGCCGGACCCGCAGAGATGAATTACCACGTCAGTTCCGCGGCGCTCCCTATGTTTTCGATTTCGTGATGGACATCGGCGCCTACCGTGACCTGCACCGGCACCGGCGCTGCCAGCAGTTCCGGCAGCAATATACGAACCGGCTCGGGTACGAAACGCCAGAGATTCTGGCGAAGTGCGGGGCAGGGAAAACGTTTTCGGATGCCCTTTACGACGCAGATAGCGCCATTGGGATTCTGCCGCAGCCGGCGGCGCAGTATCTGCTTCCACTGGCCGCGCGATCCCGTTTTCTGTTCAAGATGGATTTCGCGGAGCTGGAATACATCTCGCGGCTGCGCAGCGGCGTGAAGGGCCACTTCTCATACAGGAAGGTCGCCTGGGAGATGAAACAAGCCCTGGAGAGAGTAGACCGCGTGCTCGGCAGATTGGTGCAAGCAACCCCGCCATGGGTCGAGGATCCATTGAAGCGTTAGCTTCTTTGATCCGGCCGCGGTCCAGTGTGATATGTTCTCGGTTCGTGAAGGGCCGGGATCTCACAGCGGGCGATTATCAGCTCAACTGGCGAAAGCTGCAGCAAGTGGGGCTGAATGCCTATGAGGCGCGCTCCTATCTTGTGCTGATGGGCCATCCGCGTTTCAAGGCGCTGGAACTGGCCGCGCGGGCACACGTGCCCAGGCAGAAGATTTACGAAGTGCTGGACAGCTTGGTGGAAAAGGGATTCGCCGGCGTGGTTCAGGAGAAGACAAAGCTCTTTTCGGCCGTCGATCCGAGTCTCGCCATCCCGGGCTATCTGGCGCGCCGCACTAAGGCGATGCAGAACGAACTTACCGATCAGGCTCGGCTGGCAACGGGTCTGATCGAGGATCTTCGCGCGGCATTTCTGGAAGGGCAGGATGGCCGCGGAACTCTGGATTTCCTGAACCTGGTAAACGATCCCACCCAGACCGCCATTCACTACCGGCGGATGCTGGCCAGCGTTTCGAGCGATTACGCGGAGTTTTCGCGGCCGCCCTTCGCGGTCGATCCCCTGGATGAACAGCTTGTCAGGGATGCTGCGGGACGTGGTGTAGCCTGCCGTCTGCTGATAGAAGCCGGCCCGATTGATACGGAACACGGTGAGCGATTGAAAGAGTATTGCAACGCGGGCGTGGAGATCCGCTTCCTCGACCGGTTACCTTTGAAGCTCGCCCTCTTCGACAAGAAATGCGGACTCGTGGCGCTTCTTGATCCGGTACTGACGAAGCCTTCCTGGACCGCGCTGGTATTTGAGCATAACGGCTTCGCGGAAGCGATGGCGGGCCTTTTTGAGAGCTACTGGTGCCGCGGCCAGAGGGGAGCCTCGGAGTGAGCGGATGGATCGAGGTGTGCGCCGAACCAGGGTGGCAGCAGTCCACATTAGGTCGCTAACGCTTCCGGCTCCGCTTCAATGTATCTGATGCCAGGTAAGGCCAGCAACTCAGCCGCGCAGCTTCAGCAGCACGTCATCGCGATCGATAAAGTGCATCGCGCCGATTCCTAACATCTCGGCTCCGTGGATGTTCTCAATGCGGTCGTCCAAAAACAGAGTCTCTTTTGGCGCAGTGCCCAGGCCCTCCAGGCAATGCTCGTAAATGGCGGGTTCCGGCTTCGCGGAATGGAGCTCGTAGGAAAGCGTCACTTGGTCGAAGCGCCCCATCCTGTCCGTTTCCAATTTGAGCGCCTCACCCAAATCGCGCGGCATGTTGGAGAGCATCGCAACACGCTTCCCGGCGCTTCGGAGCTGCCCCAGCCAGTCCCACATCACGGAATCGAAGCGCATCCAGCTTCGATTATCGAGATCTGTCAGCTGCTCAATAGCATCCAGAGTCAAAGTGCTGCCGCCGTTCTGAGCGACAGTTTGCCAGTATTCAACATCGGTCATCAGGCCCTTGTCGTAATCGAGGCGGTAGGACCAGTAGAGGCCGGAAAATTCATCCTTCGGCACTCCGGCGAGTTCGGCTAGGCGAGCTTGGTCTGCATCCGTTTGTGGCCCCACCAGAACGCCCCCGAAATCGAAGATGAACCCCTGGTACTCGCTAACGAGCGCCATCGACCATCTGCTCGCTGCGGCTCCTCACTTCACGGATTGCGTAAATCCGCCGGCCCTGGCTTTCGAAATAGGTGCGCATCAAAACTTCACCGATGAGACCGGTGCTGAACATTAGGAGTCCCGCGAGCCACAGGAGTGCGCCGGCCACCAGGAGCGGGCCGTGTTCGGAGAGAATGTCGTGGCCGGCAATTTTTCTGACCAGCATAAAAAGCAGCACCGCGCTGCCCATTCCGATGCCTGCCAGTCCCCACTTGCCAAAGAAGTGCATGGGGCGGGTCAGATAGCGCAGAAGAAACTTGATCGTCAGGATGTCAAAGAAGACCCGGAAGATCCGGCTGAGGCCGTAATGGGACGAGCCGTTGACGCGCTCCACGTTTCGTATGGGCACTTCGGCTATGCGCGCGCCGTAGAAACTCGCCAGCGCCGGGATGAAGCGGTGCAATTCCCCATACAGGTTGACGTCTTTCAGCACCTCGGCGCGATACGCTTTGAAGGTTGTGCCGAAATCGCGGAGATCGACTCCGGAGGCCCTTTTCATCATCCAGTTCGCGATGCGCGAGGGGATCTTCCGGGTGACGGCATTGTCGACGCGGTCCTTGCGCCATCCGCTGGCAATGTCATAGCCTTCGTCGATCTTCTCCAAAAGCAGGGGAATGTCTTCCGGATCGTGCTGCAGATCGCCGTCCAGAGAAACAATAATGTCGCCGCGCGCCTCGTCGAAGCCTGCCGCCAGCGCAGCGGTTTGCCCGAAATTCCGCCGCAGCCGGAGCACCTTCAGATGATTGTCGGTCTCGACCAGGTTCGCCAGCAGGTCGAAGCTCCGGTCCGTCGAGGCATCGTCAATGAACAGGATCTCGTACGGCCTGCGCAATTTGTCGAGCACGGTGGTTAGCCGGTCGTAAAGCGGCAGGATCGCCGGTTCCTCATTGTGAATGGGGATAACGATCGAAAGCATCAATGGAATACCTCCAGTGTAGAGAGCGGAGTAGGCACTTATAGGGATGCGCACAATAGAGCGCGGGTTCTGTCTATAACCTGTTAAAATACAAGTATACGATCACAAGCAGTAAGCTCTCACGTTTGCAATAACTTGCGGGCTACCTTCCCTTACTTCCAGGAGTTCCTTTGGCCGATCAAGACGGATCGAGCGGCGCACTGTTCCCGCCGGGCGATAACAAAAATATAATTTCGATCAACATCGAAGACGAAATGAAGCGTTCGTACCTCGATTACGCTATGAGCGTAATTGTAGGGCGTGCTCTTCCGGACGTGCGTGACGGCTTAAAGCCCGTGCACCGGCGCATTCTGTATGGCCTCCACGAGATGGGGCTGCATTACAACCGGCCGACACGAAAATGCGCCAAGATCGTGGGCGAGGTACTCGGTAAGTATCACCCGCACGGCGATGTGCCGGTCTACGATTCGTTAGTGCGCATGAGTCAGTCGTTTTCGATGCGCTATCCCTTGATCGACGGGCAGGGGAACTTCGGTTCGGTGGATGGCGATCCGCCCGCGGCCATGCGATACACCGAGGCGCGGCTGGCCAAGATCGCCGGAGCGCTGTTGGAGGATATCGATAAGGAAACGGTCGATTTCCGTCCGAATTACGACGACAGCGAGGTCGAACCCGAGGTCCTGCCCACCCGCGTTCCAAACCTGCTGATTAATGGTTCATCCGGCATCGCGGTCGGGATGGCGACCAACATTCCGTCGCACAATCTAAAGGAAATCATCGACGCGACCATCGCGCTGATTAACGATCCACACACTCCGCTGGCGAAGATTTTGGAATTGGCGCCCGGACCGGACTTTGCGACCGGCGGCTTCATTCTGGGCCGGCAGGGAATTCTCGACTACTACACAAGAGGGCGGGGGAGCCTGAAGGTGCGGGCCAAAGCGGCCACGGAAAAGACCGGCAAAGACCGCGAATCGATTGTGGTGACCGAGATTCCGTTCCAGGTGAACAAGGCGCGGCTGATTGAGCACGTGGCTGCGCTGGTTTCGGAGAAGAAGCTTGAGGGCATTTCGGATGCGCGCGACGAGAGCGACCGTGATGGCATGCGGATCGTTTTCGACCTAAAGCGCGGCGAGCAGGCCGAAGTGGTGCTGAATAACCTGTACAAGCAGACGCAGATGCAGGTAAATTTCGGCGTCATCATGCTGTCCATCGTGAATGGCCAGCCCCGCGAATTGGGGCTCATAGCCATCATTAAGCGGTTTATCGAACACCGCGCCGATGTGGTTCGACGCCGTACCGATTATTTGTTGCGCAAGGCTCGCGACCGTGAGCATCTGCTGCTCGGCTTCCAGAAGGCTCTGGATAATCTGGACGCGGTGATCACGCTGATTCGCGCTGCCAAGACACCAAAGGAAGCGCGTGAAGGACTAGTCGCGCGGTTCGAGTTTACGGAACGGCAATCCCAGGCCATTATCGAACTGCAGTTACAACGCCTGACCGGCATGGAGCAGCAGAAGATTCTCGACGAACTGGCTGAAATCCAGCGGATGATCGCCGAGTACACGGAAATTCTGGGCTCCGAGAAGGTGCTCAAGAATCTGATCATCAAAGAACTGAAGGAAGTTCAGAAGGATTTCGGCGATGAGCGCCGCACCCAGATCATAGAGGATTCAGGCGAGATCCGGCTGGAAGATCTGGTCCAGATGGAGGACGTCGCGGTAACCGTTTCCCGCGGCGGATATCTGAAGCGCACCTCGGTAGATACTTACCGGCGTCAGTCGCGCGGCGGGAAGGGCCGCATCGGCATGGGCACGCGCTCCGAGGATGTGGTTGAACACCTGGTGATTGCCTCCACCCACGCCTATTTGCTGATCTTCACCAACAAAGGGCGCGTCTACTGGCTCAAGATATACGAGATTCCGGACGCCGGGACGACCGGGAAAGGAAAGCACGTTTCCGGATTGATCAACCTGCAGCCGGACGAGAGCGTAAAGGCGTTTCTGCCGGTTAAGGAGTTCACTCCGGCCAAGTTCATTGTCATGGTGACGCGGCACGGTGTGATCAAGAAATGCGAGCTGACGGAATTCGACAATCCGTTGTCGCGGGGGATTATTGCGCTGGCTCTGGATGAAGGCGACGAACTACTGGGAGCCACCATCACAAACGGCGACAATTTCATTTTCCTCGGATCGCACAGAGGCATGGCGATCCGCTTTAACGAAGAAGAAGTTCGGGCGATGGGCCGCCAGGCTCGCGGCGTCCGCGCCATGGATCTGGAAGAAGGCGACTATCTGGTTGGTCTGCTGGTTGTCGAGAAAGAAGGATTGATTCTCTCGATTTCCGAAAACGGCTACGGCAAGCGTACACCGCTTGAGAACTACCGGTTAACGGGCCGGGGCCGCAAAGGTGTGATCAACATGAAAACCACGCCGAAGGTTGGGAAAGTGGTCGCGGTGCTTTCAGTCAAGGAGAATACCGACTTGATGATCATCACCAAGGACGGAAAGATCATCCGGCTGGAATCCGGCGAAATCCGGCAGGCTGGGCGGTCTACGCAGGGCGTTCGCCTGGTTCGGATGGAAGACGGCGATCAGGTCGCCGCGGCTTCCTGCATCCCCGCAGAAGCGGAGGACGAGGGTCCGAAGAACGGCGAACTGCCGCTGCAATAGAAGCTAATCGCGGGGGCGGTTATACACTTCAAGTATGGCCGCCCTTATCGCGCTCCAGGCCACCCCCGTGGCTTTCGACCTCACCGAACTGGAGGCGAAGCAGAACTCGCTTTTCGTAAGTCTTCGCAGTTTGCGGCGGGTAATTGTCGCCTATTCCGGCGGCGCCGATTCGGCATACCTGGCGTGGGCGGCGCACCATGTGCTGGGCGACAATGCGATTGCGATCACTGCGGATTCACCCTCGATTCCGGAATCGCATAAGCGCGACGCGGAACAGTTTGCGCGGGAATGCGGATTCCGGCACGAATACATCGCAACCTACGAGTTCGAAAATCCAGACTACGTCAAGAACGACAAAGATCGCTGCTTTCACTGCAAGGATGAGTTGTTCGTCCGGTTGGAGGCGTATGCCGAAAATAGCGGGTACGATCACATCATCTATGGAGTGAATCGAGATGACCTGGGCGATTATCGCCCCGGCCAGGGCGCAGCGAAATTACATGGCGTGAAAGCTCCGCTGGCGGATGCAGGGCTAACGAAACCGGAGATCCGCGAGCTGGCTCGACGTGCTGGCTTGTCCATTTGGGACCGGCCGGCGGCGGCCTGTCTGAGCTCACGTGTTCCCTATGGCACCCCAGTCACGGTGGAGACCATCAAGACCATCGAACAGGGTGAAGAAGCCATCCGCGCGCTGGGCTTCCGGCAGTTTCGCGTGCGGTTTCATGGCGAGCTTGTTCGCATCGAGATAGCGAAAGACGAAATGCCAAAGGCGCTCACTCCTGAAAACGCACAAGCATTTGCTGCGATCTTTAAGCGCTTGGGATTCCTGTACGTGACACTGGATCTGGAAGGCTATCGACAGGGTTCACTGAACGCGGTGCTTGGCCGCCGGACCTAGCGCGATCGAGTCCGCCGTTCTCTAGATCGGCCCTTGAGCACACCTGATGCTGATTCAGCACCATCGCAGGGCGTTTATGGTTACCGATATCGGTTACCATATAGAGCGTGAGCAGACCCACCGATTTGGTGCAGGGCACCCTTGGCCTCCTGATCCTCAAAATTCTCGCTTTGGAAGCGATGCACGGTTGGGCCATCGGTGAACGCATCAAGCAGATGTCCAAAAATGTGCTGCGGGTGGGCCCAGGGTCGCTTTATCCGGCACTGCACAAACTCGAACTGGCCGGC
>DATIMA010000130.1:0-27291 GCA_035475915.1 Bryobacteraceae bacterium | reverse complement strand
AGAAGTAGAAACGGAGCGAAAGCTGCAGGTTGCGAACGTCGTCCGTTTTACCGGTTATTTTACCGAAGGTGGCCTTGTTCGTCGGATCGAGCTGAACGGTTCCTAAATTCGGGTGGTTGAAGGCATTGAACGCCTCTGCACGGAACTGAAACCCGAACCGCTCGGTTACCGCGAATTTCTTGAACAGACCGAGATTCCAATTGTTGAAGCCTGGGCTATAAACGCTGTCACGAACTCCGTCCTGTGTAACGAACGTTCCTTTTGCGGGAGGTGTAAAAATGGGCGTGCCATCGGGATTGGCAACGTTGAACCAATAATTTGCCTGACTGCCGGGATTGGCGCTGGCAGAGTCAAAGCTCTTCGGGTACGTGATTTGGCCATTCTTGGCCCAGAACTGACCCACCTTGTTATTGGAGCAGCCGAAGCTGCCATCCTGTCCAACACCGGCGTAGTCATTGCTTAAGCCGACGTTACAGGGAGTTCCGGTCTGAGCCTGGAAGATACCGCTGATCTGCCAGCCACCGAGGATCTTGCCGGGAAGCGTGTTCTGGCTGCGCAGGAACGGCAGCTCGTAGAGGAAATTGACGATAAAGATGTGGCGGGCATCGAACTCGGACGGACCCCAAAGGTTACTCGCGTCGTACGTATTAGGGATGATGTCGCGCTGATTCGATCCGCTATCCATGCTCTTGCTGTAGGTATAGGCGGCGCCAAACTGAAAACCTTGTGAGAAACGCCGGTTCCAACTCAACTGGAGCGAGTTATAAATGGAACTGGCGACGTTATCGGTTTCGCGAATCGAATTATAGCCTTTGTAGGGCCGGAGCGCATCCAGGTTCACCTTCGGATTGGCCAATACCGTAGCAACGGTGGGCTGGTTGATATCGGCCTCGCGCTGCAGGTGCAGACCGCGACGCCCGACATAGGCGGCGCTGAAGACGGAGTTAAACATCTCGCGCTCGACAGTGAAATTCCAGTTCCAGGCCGACGGATTCTTGAACTGGCGGCTCTGGGTGGTAACGGTCAAGGGAAGAACGTTGGTGGACGTGCCACCCGGATTGTCCACATTGCCGAAGCTGACGTTGGCAGTCGGCTGGAACGGCGGATTACCGCCGAGGAAGATGGAATCGCTGACGCCGAGCCGTGTAAAGTACTCTCCGCCGCCGGCGCGAATAACCGTCTTGGGATCCAGTTGATACGCTATGCCAAGCCGTGGCTGAATCTGGCCCCATTGAATGTTTGAGTAATACCGTGGATAGCTTCCACCGCGGAAAAGATAAGTCAATGATGGATCAGTCGCGGCGGGGAAACGGCCCTTGGCGGAATCGGGGAAGCCGCTGCCCGGAATGACCATTCCGTTGTAACGATCACCGTTGCCAACCACGATCTGGCCAGCATTCTTTCCGGTCGGAATAACGGTCACAGCTTTGGATGGATCGTACAGCGTAGGATCGAATACGATCATATTGCGCCAGAGGGCGCTGTACGGGACAATGACTGTATAGCGCACGCCATAGTTCAGGGTAAACTTCGGGGTCACCTTCCAGGAGTCCTGCGCATACGGCTCGTAGCTGCTGCCGCGGAAAATCGTGTAGGCGCGCTGACCGAGTTCAGAGTAGCTATCAAATAGGCCCATTGCAACGTTGGCGATTGCGTTCCCCGAGCCTGGGAAGCCCGATCGGGAGTCCGTAAACTGAAACTGCCCGTTCTGGTTATTGGTGCAGGTGGGACAGGCGCTGACGTTAATTTCATCGTTGTCGTTCTCGCCCGAATGTTCATAATAGAAGCCGAACTTCATGGTGTGATTTCCCTTGATCCAGGTCAAGCTGTCGGAAATCGTATAGATGGGGCCCGAAGAGTGAGACGGATACGGGCCGCCGGTCAAGCCGTTTAGCCCGGTAATATTCGCCGTTGGAATGCGCGTGGGGATCAGCTTCCCCGTCGGGAACAGGTACGGATAGTTGATGCCAACCGTAGTGCGATCCAGAAAATGCGCTTCATCGACGGGGATGTACACATCATCCAGACTGACGGTGGCGAGCGTCTCGTTCACGATATGCGGATTGATGGTCCAAACGTAATCGAGCGAGTTGGTCTGGTTGGGGCGATTAAAAAACTTGGGCGTCTCGGTTGGCGTGCCATCGAGCGGCTGATATTCAAAGAACGAGTAGTTGTTGCGGCGGAACTGCAGGCGCTGGGTGTCGGTGACGTTGATATCGACGGCTAGCGTGTCCTTGCGCTGATTCTGCGGATGCAGGGCGGTGACGAACAGGTTGCTGTTACCGATGAAATCGCCGATTGCCAAATTCGGCGCCGGATAGGCCTTCAGTATCCCGAGCCCGTTTGGACTCCGCAGATTTACTGGAATGATGTTTCCCGGAAGAGGAGCACCAGTGGTGGGGTCTTTAATTTGCACCACGTTGCCCAAAATATTCTGCGGCCCAAGCGTCAATAACTCACTAAAGTTCCCCTGCCGCATCAAGTTTGTCGGCACGGTCCAGGTGGCGCTGTCCGTGAACCGATACCGGACCCATTCCTGTCCCCAGTACCAGAAATATTTGCTCTTGTCCTTGTTGAATTTTCCGGGAATGTAGAAAGGGCCGCCAATGTTGTATCCGAACTGGTTGTAACGGAACGGAGCCACGTCCTCCTGACCCTTGGTGTGATTGCGGGTCCAGGTGTTCGCGTTCAAAACATTGTTACGGAAGTACTCATAGCCCGCGCCATGGAAATCGGAGCCGCCAGCACGAGTAACGATACGAATCTGAGCTCCGGAAGTACGGCCGTATTCGGCGGCATATCCAGCGGTGAGGATCTGCACTTCGGAGGTGGAATCGACATCAGCGGCGCCGAGGCTGGTTCCATTGGAGCGCGTGCGCGTCGCCGGAGCGCCGTCGTAGGTGATCAGGTTATCGGGGTTACGCGATCCGTTGAAGTTCGAAGGGCCCTGATTGAAGTTGAAGGAAAGGCCGGAAAGGTTGCCGCCCCGCGCTCCAGGGACCAGACTGGCAAGGCCGACTGGATTGCGGCCATTCAGTTCCAGAGCTTCGATTTGTTGGCGGGTGACCAGTTTCTGCACGGAAGCCGTTTCGGTCTGGAGCTGCGTAGCAGCTGCGGAGACTTCGACCGTTTCACTTGCGGCGCCAAGCTGAAGGCTGGCATTCACCTGAAGCGTGGATGCGGGATCCAGCTTGTTGCTGGTGCTATCGAATTTTTTGAAGCCGGCGGCGGTGACGCTCACGCTGTACGTGCCGGGCGGGATGTTCGTAACAGAATACACTCCGTCCTGGTTGGTAGCCGCTGTGCGCTGGCTGCCGTTAGCGGCGTTCGTGACCGTAACCTGCGCGTTTGGAACGGTGGCTCCGGATGGATCGTGAACGGTTCCGTTGATGGTGCCGTTGTCCGATTGGGCAAAGGCGATTCCTGTTAAAGCGAGACAGACAGCTAGCGCGAGACAGAGGCGCGCTGCTTTTCGAAGCAGAGTATTCCCCATAGCTTTCCTCAATCCGTAAGAAATTAACAACCGAGATCACGGCGGATAGACCTAGTTCCACGACCGTGAACTCAACAACTAACCCACTGTTGGAAAAGTATACTACGGATCGGTTGAGGGTGGAATGTGCGGGGGGCGAGAAGGTGGTACGGAACTCTCGGCGTCCCGATTTAGGTCGCTAACGCTTCCGGCTCGGATTCAAGGGGGTCTCAATTGAGGACGGGGGCGTTCGGGACGTATTGATCGAGGTAGCGCTTCGCCATGATGAAGCCCATCTTGAAATCGTCGCTGAATTCGGGGCCGTGATTCGTTCCCGCGCCGTAGAGCGGATCTTCCTGCTCAATGCTCATAGCGCCGGCATAGCCCACGTCCTGGAGAACGGAAAAGAATTCGCGCCAGTTGATGGAGCCCATGCCGGGAATACGATAGCGCCACCAGCGCGCCTTGTTCACCGGATCGATACCGCCCGCGCGGAGTACCGGCCATAGTATTTCGGTGTCCTTCAGGTGAACGTCGTAAATCTTGTCCGCGAACTGGCGGGCGGTTTCAATGGGATCCATGAATTGACGAACGAAATGCGAAGGATCGAACTGGAGACCGACATAAGGCGAATCGCCAAAGCCTTTGAAGAGCGCGGCGAATCCCACCGGACTGGTGGCAAGATTGGCTTCGTTCGGGTAAGGCTCCCAGAGCAGGCGGACATGGTTCTGTTCACAGGCCGGGAAATACTTCTCCTTGTACACCTGAACTATTTCGTCCACCTGATCCTGAAACGGTTTGGCAGCATCGCGGCCTGACTGCGTGCCGATGTAGGGGACCTTCAGCTTTCCGGCGAGTTCAATGGCCTTGACGAAGTAATCGTTCACCTGTGCGCGGCGCGCCGGATCGGAAGCGGTGTGATTGCCGTCGATCTGGAATGCAGAAACGTGCATATCATTCTTCTGCAGCACCGACTTCAGCTCTTGTATCTGGGCATCGCTGAAAGTGTTGGCATCAAGCGTGGTGCGCGGACCGGCGCTGAGGATCATGTTGGTGAACCCCTGTGCTTTCGCGAATTCAACATTACCGGGCGTATAACGGCCCAGCACGCCCAATCGCGGCTTCCATTCGGTGTGGCGCTGGCGCTGGTGCTGAGGATTCGGAGAGGTCGACCGTAAAGTGGTCGCGAAGGCGAGCGAGCTAACCAGAGTTCGACGGGTCATGGTGACAAGTGTATTACCCGGCATTTACCATCGTGAGAGAATACCGCAGGCTGGCTAAATATGCTTCCAGGTCCGACTCAAGACACAAGGAGGAGTGAATGTCTGGAATTTCGAGAAGAATCTTTTTCAAGAATGCGGCCGCGGATGCCGGCGTCGTGGGATTGCTGGCGGCTGCGATGAAGCTAGGCGCTAATCCGCTTGGTATGCCAATCGGCTGCCAGACCTATCCGGTCAGAAAAATGATCGCGCAGGACTTTCCCGGCACGCTCAAGCAGCTCTCCGATGCCGGCTTTCAGAGGGTCGAATTATGCTCGCCATGGGGCTATGCGGATTCCGGCTTTGGCGGCCTTGCAAAATATAAAGGCCCCGAGCTGCGGAAAATCCTGGGCGATGCGGGGCTCGAATGCCACAGTTCTCATTTCGACATTAAGGAACTGAGGTCGAACATGGCGGACCGGATCGCCTGGGCAAAGGATGTTGGACTGACCCAAATGATGGTGCCGAGCCTGGGCGGTCCGCGGAACCCGACCATGGACGATGTGAAGCGGGCGGCGGATGAATATAACAAAATAGCCGAACAGGCAGCCCAGGCAGGTATCCAACAGGGTCTGCACAACGAAGGGTTTGAGCTGTCGACGGTGGACGGCAAGCGGACTTATGATGTGCTGTTCGAGCTTCTCGACCCGAAGCTGGTGAAGTTTCAGTTCCAGGTTTCGACGATCAGCCGCGGCTATGATGCCGCCCAATATTTCAATAAGTACCCGGGCCGGTTCATTTCGATGCACGCACAAGGCTGGTCGGCAAAGACCCGAAAGATTGTGCCGATTGGACAAGGCACGCTGGATTGGAAAGAGATCTTCACCGCGGCGAAAACCGGCGGAATCAAGAATTACTTCGTGGAAATGGACCTCGAAATGATGAGGGAGAGCGTTCCGTATTTGCGCAAGCTGGACGTGTAGGCGCTAACGGTTTGAATTTTTTGCGAGGCTCAGCATATTCGCCATCAAGCGGTATGCTCCCGGAACGCCTTCCGGCAACTCCCGATAGAAGGCATAGGCGTTGTAGATATAAATTCCCTTGCCGTATTTTGCATAGAGCAGCCCGCCCTTCTGGGGCGCTTGCGATGGGTCATGCGTTTCAAGCAGCGCCTCATAATGCGGGTCCCAGGTGGTCATGAATTTTGAGCCGCGCTCTTCGATCCAGTTGCGGAAATCAGCCTCCGTGATCTTGTTCGGCCAGCTAAATACAGGATTGCTGGGATCAAGGATATCGACCTGACTGTTTTCATCCGTGACCTCCTCGGGGTTCTCGCCCATGTGATACGGATAGGGGCCGTAATTTTTATCAAATTCGGGCGTGTTGTACTGCACGATGAGGACGCCGCCGTTCTTCACATAGTCGAGCAGCCGCTGATTGTAAGTAATCAAGTCAGGCCGGGCCGCATAAGTGCGAACGCCGAGTAAGATGACATCGAACTTACTGAAATCAGCGCCGGCCAGGTCCGCTGCGGCCAGAAAGCTGACATTGATGCCGAGATTCTGCAACGACGCAGGCACGTCATCTCCACTGCCGGTAATGTAGCCGACTTTCAGATCGGGTGCGATCTTGACATTCACGCCGGTAGTCTTGTAAGTAGACGGGTCGTAAAGGAAATAGGGGCGCAAACCCGGATAACCGGTGACGTGATAGCCTTCGCGGTATTCTTTGCCGCCGTACTTTGCGACGGCGGTGATTTCGTATGGTTTCTGACTGAGTGCGGCAGGAAGAACCTTGAACCCGATCGCCTGGTCCTCACCATCTTTCGAGGTAGTGAATGGTTGTGAAGACGGTTCGCTTCGCCAGCCCTGGGGTAATTGAAGCTCTACGGAGCCAGTTGCAGCGCCCTTCACATTGCTGTGAATGGTTACCGATAAAGGGAACGATTTCGATTCAAGCGGAACGATTCCGGCGCGCGCCGAAAGCTGGACCGATATGGCGGGCGCGACGGCCAGCGGTTCATAAACAACGCCGAGGCCATTTGCTCGTTGAGCGGTTTGTACCGTCTGACCCAGCTTTACAGTTACATCCTGGTATTTGAGTTCGGCCCAGGCAGCCAAAGGGTAAGGCGCGGTGGGGCGGCTTAGATATTTCGCGTTCAGAATGTCGTAGTAGGGCTGCTCAATGCTGGTGCGGTGGAAGTATGGCCTGGTGTATTGGATGGAATCAGAAGCTGTGGCCTCGAATTCCGCATCCAGCGTTGCGCCTGACGCTATTGTTCCGGAAGCCGGTTTTTTCGCCTGAATGGTCCACCAGTTCTGTTCGCCGGGCGGCCCGTCGAGATAAACGCGCGCAACATCCACACTCACGGGTGTTTGATTTGCGATACTGACGCGCACGCCGAACGTTTGGCCGGGAATGGCGAGACGGAATGTGTCCGGATCTCCCATGAACATAGCGAACAGAGGATTTACAGCGTGATCGGGCTCGACGACGGCGCGCATGGCGATGCCGAGCGATTCAATAATTGCGTCATTGAACTGAACGCGCTTGGTATCCAGTTCGTGAACGATGTTGTACTTCTCGTCCGCGGAAAGCTGGCTTGCCTTGACGCTTTCAATCAGATCCTGCGTTTCTTTCAGACCGGTAGCGAGGAACGGCGCGCATTTTTCGGGATGAGCGGCGGTGAACGAGGACATGGCTTGTTCAACCGATCCATTGATTTTTTGCAGCGCGTCCGTCAGGAACCCACGATTGTTTTCGGCGGCTAGGCTGGCGATTCCGACCAGCGAAACGTCGATGCCGTCGAAAAAGCTGGTCTCCTGATCCTGAGCTGGAACGTTCGAACCGAAGCGGTGGTAATCGGAACTCATTTTGCCCGCGTGCGGAATCGATCCGCCGCCGTTTTGAGACTTCTGATAGCCGAGCCCTTCCCGTGAAGTCTGGACGTAGGAGAGACCGAGGAACGGGTCGTAATAGCCTTCCGGAATGCCGATGGTCTTGGTAATTTTTGAGGCTTCCGGCCCGAAGAACGGCACGTGCGCGTAATACTTCAGCGGTTTCCAGGGCAGCAGCCCCTGGCGGATCTGCCCGGGGAACTGCTTCGGGTCTCCGGCGGCTTCGAAGACTTCCTTAGCCATCAATCCAGCAACCTGATGATTGCCGTGGCCGTCGCTGGGGCCTCCGACGAAAACGGACGTGACGACCAGCGGACGTATCATGCGCACAACCCGGACTACATCGCCGAGCACTCGTTCTTTACCCCATTTGTCGAGCGCCTCCTGCATGGTTTTCGAGAATCCGTAGTCGCATACTCGGGTCCAATACTGATCGACGCCATAGTATTGACCGGCGGCGAGCAACTCTTCGGTACGGACCAGGCCGAGCGCATCCCAGTAATCAGAGGACATGACGTTGGCTCCGCCCTCGCCTCGATTCAAGGTCAGCAGGGTGACTCGCGCGCCCAAACCTCGCGATTCATACGCGAGCATTCCCCCGTCTTCATCGTCCGGATGGGCCGTGATCATGATGAGGCTGGCGCGGGTATGGAGTTTTTTGAGACTCTGCCATACGGCGGCGGCCCCGCGGTTCGGCGCGATGTTGGTTGTAACCAGGGAAGGCTTGATGGTTGAATCGAATGGCGTCTCAGCATTTAGGCCAACCAAGAGGAGCAGAGCGACCGAGAAGATTTTCGTCATTGTCAGAAATAAAACTTCAAAGCGAATTGCAGCTCACGAGGATCTCCCACAGTGTTAAAAATTCCGCCGAATGAGCCGAGCGAGAAGGGCGAGTAGAACGAATTAGGATTGGTGAAGTTTGCGTGGTTGAACAGATTGAACGATTCGGCACGAAGTTCGAGCTTCGTCGATTCTGTGACGGGAAAGCTCTTGAACAGGCTGAGATCGACATTTTGCAGGCCCGGACCATGGAAATTACGCGCGCCGCAATTTCCAAATGTACCCAAAGCGGGTACGGCGAATGCACTGGCATTCAGCCAGACGCCCTTGCGCGGATCGGTTGAAGTACCGGTGAAGGGATCGCCTATGCAATTAGCTCGTGAATCATGCGCGGGACCGGTATTGCTTACATCCGGAGCATTCACTTCGAATGGGGTGCCGGTCTGCAAGGTGACGATGGAATTAATTTGCCAGCCGCCAAGTACGCGAGCGCTCCAGCCGTCGTTGTTCAGCAGCCATTTCCCTTTCCCAATAGGCAGCTCGTAAGTGGCAAAGCCGACAAACCTGTGGCGGACATCGAATGGCGATTCGCCGCGATCGGCCCTGTAATCATAGGCATTCTGCGGTTCTGCTCCGCCGGTGAGATTGTCCACAAAATCGGAGATGCCGTGGCTCCAGGTATAGCTGATTCCGTAAGAAAGGCCTTTGTTGAAACGGCGCCGGAGTGAAACCAGAAATGCATTGTAATCGGAGTTGCCATCGTTTGTCGCCAGTTCAAGAAAGGCGTGATCGCCGGTTGCATTGTTGTTGAGATTCGCGTATGGGAAAACCACGACCGGTTTGCCGGCGGCATCGAATCCTGTCACGATACCCTGGTTCGCGTTGCGCAGCCGGTTCATTTTGCGCGCGTTATTTCCGACGTAAGTCAGCTCGAGCGCAGTGTTATTCCCAAGTTGAATCTCAGGGCCAAAGCTGAATTGTTCTACGTAAGGCGTACGCTCATTTGGATCCTGGGCCCGGACCTGCAGGCCAGGCAGATACACGGCCGATGAGCCGAAGGAAGGAAATCCATTGCTGAGCAGAAACACCGGCGTGGTGCTGCCTAATTGCTGGCTTAGGCTATTCGACACGACAAAGGGAGGATTCAAAGCGAGGATCGCCTCTGAGCCAATGCGGACGGATTGCTGATAGAACATCCCGAAGCCGCCGCGCAGCACGACGCGGCTCCAAGGCTGATAGCTGAAACCAAAGCGCGGGGCCCAATCGTTCTTGTCGGGATGGATAAGCGCGCGGTTATACCAGCCGGAGGCGTTTGACGCCGCTGTGACGAAGCCGCCGCCATTTGCGGGAGTAAAGTTCGAAACCTGGTTTTGATGATTCAGCAGCGGCGAGAACAGCTCATAACGGACCCCGTAGGTGACGGTCAAATTGCGCCGGGCCCGCCAGGTGTCCTGGGCGTAAAAGCTGTTGCCTTCTTTGAAATTGTGAACCACGGTCGGCGTGGTGAATTGCGCGGAATCGACATCTCCCAGAAGAAAATCTGGAACACCGAACGATCCGTTGTTCGTATAAATTCCGTTTACGAAGATTTGTCCTTGCGGTGATTCAATATCCAGGAAGTTATCGCTTGGATGCCGGTATTCGTAACCGAACTTGAAGCTGTGATCGCCTTTGAGCCAGCTCAGGTTATCGAGGAGCTGCCACACTTGCGCGATCTGGAACTGGGGTCTCCAGGGCGAGGAGCCAAGACGGGTAAGGCCATTGATGTTTATGGGAGGAATGCCGGCGGAGTTGGGCCCAACGGGAACGCCGCTCAATCCGTATTGAGAAGCGAGCGATTCGCCCAATTTCAAGCCGATGGGATCGCTGTGCGCGTAATCGCGCGTGAATCCGCCGCGGAGCTCGTTGAAGATAGTCGGCGCGACGGTTTTGTCCCAGGCAAGGGCGACCGAGTACTCGTGAATGTTGTACTGGGTGGCAAAGTTTCCGTTGCCCGCAACGGGATTGCTAGTCCAGGGCGGGTCCTGGCGGCCGATGATGTACTCGCTATACCGGCCGAAGATGCGATTGCGTTCATTGAGCGTATGGTCAATTCGGACATCCCAGGAGTGAGAGTCGTTGGGCACTGAATACTGAAACTGATAATTTGGCGCACCGCTCCAGCTTCCGGGCTGGCCTTGCAGCGCCAGCGCGCCGGGGATGTTCGGATCGGGAAACAAAGCAATCAATTTTGCCGCTGTCGGGTCAATGCATCTTGCGGCGATTTTCGAACCAACAACGCACCCGGCTTGCCCGGCAACGGGCGAACTGGTCAAACCGCTCGGCAACTCGATGAAATTGCCTTGCTTCATAAGCGGCGTGGGAACGGTAGAGAGCTGGGTTGTGGCGGTCCGGCTGGTAAAGAACTGGAAGTCGCCGAAGAAGAAGGTACGGTTCTTGACGATGGGTCCGCCAATGGTAGCGCCATATTGATTCTGTGTGAAATGCCCGCGTGGAACGCCGCCCTGGTTATTGAAATAGGTGTTCGCGTCCAGTTCGCTATTCCGGAGGAACTCCCATAAATCGCCGTGAAACCGATTGGTTCCTGATTTGATACTGGCGTTGATAACTGCGCCGGCGGCGGTACCAAACTCCGCGGAATAGGTACGGGTCTGGATCCGGAACTCCTGTAGTGCATCGGGCGGTGGCTGGATTACTTGCACCGTGCTCTCCTGCAGATTGGTGGATCCGGAATTGTTGTCGATGCCGTCGAGCGAGAAATAGTTCTGGGTTTCCCAATTACCGTTGGAGCTGAAGCGGTCGGGCGCCGTGTTGTTGGTATTGGTGAGATTTCGGGTGATGCCCGGCTCAAGTAAGGACAGATCGGAGTATCGGCGGCCATTCAAGGGCAGATCGTTAATCTGCTGGGCCTGGACGACCGCGCCTACGTCCGCTGTCTGCGTTTGCAAAACGGGGGTGGCGCTGCTGACCTCGACGGTCTGGGTGGACCGCCCCACGTTCAAATCGAAGTCGATTGCGGGCCGGGATTGCACGTCGATTTGAATGCCGCCGCGCAGTTGCGAGTCGAATCCGGCCGCGCTTGCCTTCACTGAGTACTTTCCTGGAATGAGCGCGGTTACCTGATATTGCCCATCCGAATTGGTTTGCGTGTTAAATACGACACCGGTCGATTCGTTCGTGATAACGATGGATGCTTTCGGAATCGAAGCGCCGGATTGATCCGCGACGGTGCCGACGATAGCTCCAGTATCGATTTGGGCGGAGGCCGGCAGCGGAAGGAAGAACAGCAGAGCTCCGGCCGCACACGATGCCAGAGAAAGAAAACTCACACGCGCAGCTTGCAACATGCAGCCTCCCGAAGTAAGTAGAAAAAGTCTATCATTGCTGGTGCAGTTATGAATAACCGCGCATGCAAAATGCTTCTATTCGCAATCTGCGCGACCCTACTACACGCCGGGCCGGCCGGTAGAGAGAATGACCAGCAAAAGCTGGCAGAGGCTGCGGGGCTAGCGCGGCAACATCGGTTCCTGGAAGCGGACCGGGCCATTCAGGGCGTGAGTGTTCCGCCGGATCTGACACAGGCCATCGCGTTTCACCGTCTTCGCGCCGCCATTGACGCCGGGCTAAAGCGGCCGAAGGAATCCGCGGAAGAGATGCAAGCTGCGCTGCGGCTCGCCCCGGCAGACCCAGGACTCATCAGGGCCACCGCGGTTGCGGAGATGGTCTGGCTGGACGCCCAATTGAAAGCGCGTTCCCATCCCGATCTGGCGGCCTCGGTCGCGGATTTACGCGGCCTGGAGGCAAGGGGCCTGCAGATCACTGGCGAGATGGAAGCTCTTTTAGGTGAAGCATACGAGTCTATGGGCGACAGCGTTTCTTCCGCGCGAAGCTTTCAGGAGGCAATGCGGTTATCGCCGAATGAGGAGCGATTCCGGATTGCGCTGGCGATTGAACTGATGCGGCACCAAACGTACGAGCCGGCGCTTGCGATTTTGAAGCAATCGATGATCGATTTTCCGCAATCGGCGCGCACGCGCACGGCTTTAGCGTTGACTTTATTTCTCTCCGGCAAAGAACGAGAGGGCACAGCCCAGCTTCTAGAAGCGATTTCGCTGGATCCACGATTCGTGCCGGCAATCCGGTATCTGGGGCACATTGCTGTGAACCAAGGGCCTGCTCCGGAACAGCCCGTGGTGAAGGCTGAGTGCGATTACGCGAATGCTCATCCGGCAGATGATGAGTCCAACACATATTGCGGCGCACTGGAAGCCCGACTGGCGACGAGTAACCCGGACACGGCAGATTGGAGACCAATTCTGCATCGCCTCGGGTTAGCTGCTGTTCGGTCTCCCAACAGCGGCATTGCCCGGTGCGAATATGGCAAGGCGCTCTACGAGACTCACGAGTGGACACGGGCGCGCCGGGAACTTCGAGCATGCGTACAACTCGACCCGAACTCGGTCGAGGGGCACTACCGGCTTGCGCGGGTTTACGAAAGGCTCGGGCAAAAGGATCGGGCTCATAACGAACTGCTGCTGCGGGCTGTGGCCTCGAATCGATTGGCTGCGGCGAACGAGGCTCGCGAACAGGCCGTAAAGGGCTTCCTGTACACGATGGGCGAGAGATAATAGCGGTACGCGGAATGGGCCAACCCGCAGTAGAGCAACCGGCGGGTGAAGATACGGATCGCAGACGCCGCGACCACAGCGAGCTTCTGTTCTCCGGTGTATTCGCTTTGATTTCCGCGGCTCTGCTGGCCTACTCACAAACCAGATCGTTCGTCTGGGATGAAGGCTTTCACCTGATAGCGGCGCAGTTGATCAATTCCGGGAAAACTCCCTACATCGACTTCTGCTTTCCCCAAACCTTATTGAATGCATATTGGAATGCGGCCCTGATGCGCTGGTTTGGCGAGAACTGGCGCGTTACGCACGTGGGAGCGACTCTATTTGTGATTGCCGCCGTTTTTCTGATGGCGGATTTCGTGCGCCGGCGATTCCCCGTGAGGAACTGGCGTCTGGCGTGCGCCATGACAATTGCGTGCATGATCGGGCTCGATGTAGTGGTTATGCAGTTCGGAACCATCGCGCAAGCCTACGGCATGGGCCTGTTCCTGACGGTAGCGGGTTTCCGCGCGGCGGTAGCGGGAGTTGAACGGAAGACGCCCACCCTCGTCTTTGTGAGCGGATTGGTGGCCGGAGCGGCGGCGAGTTCTACGCTGTTAGCGGCCGCGGGCGCACCGGTCCTGCTGATCTGGATCTGGTTCTACAACCGCGCGGGAAACCGGTGGATCAAGGCGGCGGCTTTTATTGTTGGCGTTCTAATTCCATTCGCTCCTGTGTTCTGGCTGTTCGCAAAAGCGCCTCGCCAAACGTTCTTTAACGTCGTTCAATACCAGGCACTCTTCCGGCGAGTGAACTGGGGAAAGGCGACCGCGCACGATGTGGGTGTTCTGAGCGATTGGCTGAATTCCACGCAAGCGCTCCTGATGGGCATACTAGCGATTACGGGCGCATGGTTTGTCTGGAAGAAGGCTAACTGGAGTCCGGAACGGCGGGCGGAGTTTTGTCTGGCTGCATGGCTCTGCCTGATTCCGGGCGCCTACATCGCAACCGCGCATCCTACTTTCGGCCGCTATTTTATTTTTCTGATTCCATTTATGGCTATGCTTTCCACTGTCGGGCTGTATGTAATCGGGTCGAAACTGGGGAGCCCCTCGCGGAGTTTCTGGCCGGCGGCGCTGGTTAGCACGCTAATCGCTTTGTGTCTGGCGAAGGGACTGTACGACGATCGGGACGCGGTGCAGTGGAAGGATTATGAAAAGATTGCGCGCAAGGTACAGCAGGTGACGCCCCCGAACAAAATCTTTATGGCGGACGAGCTGGTCTATTTTCTGCTGCACCGCACACCGCCGCCGGGAATGGAATTTTCTTACTCGCACAAGCTGCAGTTATCGCCGGAGCAGGAGCGGCTTTATCACATCGTTTCCGAAGCGGAATTAAAGAAAGAGGTGCAGGCCGGCCGATTTTATACGGTGGAAACCTGCAAGGATGACACGATTGACAGTTTCGACCTCGACGACCTATTTCCAAACGATGTGGATATCGGCGAGTGCACGGTTTTCTGGGGCAAGGTGAATGCCGGAACCGCTGGGTCGGCAAAGTAGAATTACTGCTGACGGTCCGATATCGTGCTGAAGGTAATGGTCGGCCCCTGTTCCGGAACGATCTCCCAATCGGAGATCAGAACTGTTCCGGCATCCTGCACGGTGAAACGGATTGAGGCTGAAATTCGGCCTTCGCGGCGTATTTCGGCCTGAATTGAATCGGGAGCGATCTGTTGCGCACTTACCTGGTCACCAAACATACTGCCGGTTATCGGGTAAGTTCGCCCATCGAGACGTAGTAACGATTCGACGTGAGTATTCAGTCCATTCGAGAAGAGAGAATCGGCGATGTAGTGGATACCATCTTCACGTTGGGTAAATGTGGCGATGGAAGTTTGCAAGCCCCGCATGGGTGTTTGCGTATGCTCTTCGATTGACCTGAGCTTCCACGTTCCCCAAATGGGAGGAACAGGGTGCGTGATTCCGGGTGTTGACATGATTCCTTTATAGTCACAACACGACCCGCTGATATACTCTCCCCAAAAGCTATGGTCAAAATTATTGGGTTAGCGTTAATCGGTGTGTCGTTCCTGAGTGCGCAATCGCCCGACATCAGCGGAGTCTGGAAGGCGGATTTAGGAAAAAGCAAAATCGCCGGACCTCCTATCAAGGACTACATCGCAATCATTGAGCAGAAGCCTGAGGTTTTGAATCGCAGGACAGGAGAAAAGGCCCTGGCCATCACGGAGACCGCTGCGGTCACCGGCGAGCACGGCCAGTTCCGTTCGGCTTTTACCTTCTTTGAAAGCGAGAAGCCGGTTGTGCGCCCTTACAACGGCATTCCGACGCGGCTCACCGCCACTGCAGAAGGGAAAACGATTACCGTCAATGGAGAAGTGGCGGGCCGCCCCAGCAGTTTCAAGCGCACGTACGAATTATCAAGTGATGGCCAGGTGCTGACTGTCGATGTCGTTTCAACGAATGAAGGCAAGGAGCACAAGAGCACTTACGTTCTGATGAAGCAGCCGGACTCGGCGGGTGCGCCGCTGCGAGCGCCCGAGAAAACGGCCGAGCAGGGCTTCAAAAATGTGAAGACGCCGCTCAAAACCCTTCCGGAATCACAGTTCATCGATCAGATGCGGTATATGGCATGGTCGCTCGGCAAAGACTGCGAATTCTGCCACGTACGAGGCCATTTCGATTCCGATGACAAGAAGGAAAAAAAGACGGCGCGCAAAATGATTGAGATGGCCGCTGCTATCGATCAGAACCATTTCGAGGGGCACCCGGAAGTGCGCTGCTTCACCTGTCACCAGCAGCACCCGCATCCGCTGTCTTATCCGCAGTTCCCGGACCAGATTAAGCAAGAGCAAACGGCTGCAATCAGCGCGAAGTAAAACCGCACGCGGTAAATGCGCACACGGCAGAAGCAGTTCCGCGCCGCCGAGGCGCTCTTCGTCCTCACGTTCGCGGTCTTGGCGCTGCACGCCCAGAGCGCACCCGGGATTACAACGCCGAAGCAGGCGCTTGGGTTCAACATCGGCGATGACTACCGGGTAGCCAATTACACCCAGCTTGAAGCGTATTGGAAGACGCTTGCGGCGGAATCGGATCGCATGAGACTGATGGATATCGGCAAGACTGCGGAAGGCCGCCCGCAGTACATGGCTATCATCAGTTCGCCCGACAATATCCGGCAACTCGCGCATTATAAGGACATTTCCCAACGGCTTGCGCACGCAGAGGGTCTGAATGACGAACAGGCCCACGCACTTGCCCGTGAAGGCAAGGCGGTTGTGTGGATCGACGGCGGCCTGCACGCAACCGAGACGGTCGGCTCACAGCAGTTGATGGAACACGTGTACCAGATGGTGAGCCGCAATGACCCCGAAACGCTTCGCTTCCTGAGGGACGACATTCAGCTTTGCGTTCTCGCTAATCCCGACGGCCAGGAACTGGTGGCGAACTGGTACATGCGCGAGCAAGATCCGCAGAAGCGGAGTCTGAGTGGACTGCCGCGGCTGTTCCAGCACTACATCGGTCACGACAACAACCGCGATTTCTACATGTCCAACATGCCGGAAACGACGAACATGAACCGGCAGCTCTTTCTCGAATGGTTTCCGCAGATCGTATACAACCACCATCAGACGGGTCCGGCCGGCGCGGTGATCTTCATGCCGCCGTTTCGGGATCCGTTCAACTACAACTTCCATCCTCTGATACCGCTAGGGGTGGAGGCGGTTGGAACGGCGATGCATGAGCGCCTGGTGGCTGAAGGCAAGGGCGGATCCGCGCAGCGCAGCGCAGCAAACTACTCCACGTGGTGGAACGGCGGCCTGCGCACGATCACGTATTTCCACAACATGATCGGCATCTTGACGGAGATCATTGGAAATCCGACGCCAACACGGATTCCGCTGGTGGCCGATAAACAACTGCCAAAAGGAGACTGGCCTCTGCCGATCGCCCCCCAAACATGGCACTATCGCCAGTCGATTGAGTACGAGATCACTAACAACCGCGCCATCCTCGATTACGCTTCCCGTAATCGCGAAACGCTGCTTTACAACTTCTACCAAATGGGCAGAGACTCGATTCGCGACGGGAGCGAAGACCATTGGACGATTACGCCCGACCGGATCGAGGCTCTGAAAGAGGCGGCTGGCGGGACGACGAGCGGGCCGGAATCCGAACTTCCGGCCGGACTTTCGCCCGGCGGCCTGGAGGCGAAAACGCTGCCATCGTATCTATATCAGAAGGTTCTGCATGATCCGGCGCATCGCGATCCGCGCGGCTACATCATTCCCTCCGACCAGCCGGATTTCGCGACCGCGACTAAATTCGTGAACGCGCTGCTTAAGACCGGCATTCAGGTGGAAACCGCAACTTTGGGGTTTCAGGTGAATGGGAAGAGCTATCCGGCCGGATCATACGTGGTGAAGACTGCCCAGGCGTTTCGGCCGCACGTCATGGACATGTTCGAACCGCAGCATTATCCGAACGATCTTCTGTATCCGGGTGGCCCTCCGGTTGCGCCCTATGACAGCGCGGGCTGGACGCTCGCTTTTCAAATGGGCGTGCAATTTGACCGCATATTGGAACGCTTCGATGGCCCGTTCAGAAAAGTAGATGGCCTGCTGAATCCTCCTCGTGGTTCGGTAACCGGCCCTGCAAATCCGGCCGGCTATCTCATCAGCCATCGCATGAACGATCCCTTTATCGTCGTGAACCGGCTGCTCGCGGCGAACTGCGATGTGTATTGGCTGAATAACGAACAATCGGCAGATGGGCAGGACCTGGGGACGGGAGCCATCTGGGTTCCGGCCTCGCCGGTATCGATCCCGATTCTCGAACGCGGCGCCGGCGAACTGGGAGTCAGCGCGCACGGAATGGCGACAACTCCGGCCGGTGAAGCATTGAAGTTGAAGCCCATCCGGATCGGGCTCTATGACCAGTATGGTGGGCTGATCTCCTCGGGCTGGGATCGCTGGCTGTTTGAGCAATACGAATTTCCATTTCAGGTCGTCTATCCGCAAACGTTGGATGCGGACTTGAAGAGCAAATTCGACGTATTGGTATTTACCGACCGGGCATTTCGGCGCGGTGTTACCGAACGAACTCAGCCGGCCGCGGCGGATATTCCCGAGCAGTATCGGGCCTGGCTCGGCCACATTACGGAGAGTAAGACAATCCCGCAGATCAAAAAGTTTGTCGAAGAAGGCGGGTCTGTCGTTGCGGTAGGCAGTTCGAGTGGCTTGGCGGAATTGTTGGGTGTTCCGGTCAGCAACTATCTGATGGAGATGGGCCCGGATGACAAGCTGCATCCACTGCCGCGGGATAAGTACTACATTCCTGGATCGCTGCTATCAGTTACGGTGAACAATCACGATCCGCTGGCTTACGGCATGCCAGAGAAGGTGGATGTCTTTTTTGATAACAGCCCGGTTTTCAAGCTGGCGCCCGATGCTGCCTTGAAGCATACGTCCGCGGTCGCCTGGTTCTCTTCACCCAAACCTCTTCAGAGCGGCTGGGCGTGGGGGCAGCAGTATCTGGAGGGAGGAACGGCAGTAATCGAAGCGGACATCGGCTCGGGCAGAGTGTTCGTGCTGGGGCCCGAAATAACATTCAGAGGACAGTCGCACGCCACGTTCAAGTTGCTCTTCAATGGCCTGTATTACGGCAGCGCGCGACCTACCCAGATTCAGTGAATGTGCTGAGACGCACTCAAAAAGTATCTCAAGGCAGACGCTGCACACAGCGGTGATCTTGCAGAGTGGCGGAATAGCGCCTCCAGTGAAGCATGATAATTTGGCGAGTGCCTGCGTGGCCAATGTGAATTTGCCACGATAACGGATTGCATCTAGATCGAATTTCCAGGAGAACAGGTTAATGGGCGAGTGGACGCGAAGAGGATTTTGGGGATCGCTTTCGGGGATAGCGGCTGCAACGGCGTTGGCCGGTCAGACGCCGCCTACCCCGCTGAGTCCTCCTGAAAGACGGACGGGCCGCGCGCCGATGAAAATTACGGATCTTAAGTGCGCCATCATCGGGCGGAATCCGACTATTCGAATCGCCACGGATCAGGGAATCTCCGGTTACGCTCAGGCGGAGTCCGCCAAGCCGTATCTCAAGCCGATGGTGCTGTTCTATAAACGCTATCTCATCGGCGAGGACCCCACCAACGTCGCGAGGATCATGCTGAAGATTCGCCGCATGGGCGCGTTCAAGCCCTGGGGCGCAGCGGTCAGCGCGATCGAAATCGCGCTGTGGGATATCGCGGGAAAAGCAGCCGGACTGCCGGTCCATAAGCTGCTCGGTGGAAAGATCCGGGACCGTGTCCGTGTCTATGGAAACTCCATTAACAACGTAGAGATGAGCCCTCGCACCCCACAAGATTACGCCGAGCTCTCGGCGAAGGTGAAGGAGGCTAAAGAAGGCTACACACTGGTTAAGCAGCCAGTTGCTTTTCATAATCCGGCCATGCTGAGGGCCGTGCCGGACGCCTGGTACGACGAGCCGCGGACAGGACCGCCGCACTCCGATTATGGCCTCCTGACGGAACGTGGCATAGACCATATCATCGCCTGCGTAGAAGCTTCAAAGAAGGCCCTTGGCAATGGAATCGGGCTGGCGCTGGACTGTGGACCGGGCTGGACGGTCAAGGATGCGATCCGATTCGCTCGCGCGCTTGAACCGCTGGATCTGGCATGGCTCGAAGATCTGATCACCGGCGACTACACGCCTTACCCGAACGCCCAAGTGTTCAAGCAAGTGACAGATAGCACGTCCACCCGGATTCACACCGGCGAGGAGATCTATCTGCGGGAAAACTTCAAGGATCTGATCGAGACACAGGCAGTGGACGTGATCGGGCCGGACCCGGAGGATGTGGGCGGAATGGCCGAACTGAAGTGGATCGCCGAGTACGCTAATCTCCACGGCATCCTGGTGGCGCCCCACGGAATTTTCGATGGACTGTTTGGTGTGGCCGCGGAAGTGCAGATGGGAGCGACCCTGCCGCAGAACTACATCGCTTTCGAGTACCCGGTAGGCCAGCCGGAATGGTGGTATGACATCGTCGAGGGCTTGCCGGACCCGATCGTCAAGAAGGGCTTCATCGAAGTTTGGGACAGGCCGGGTCTCGGCGTCACCTTCAACGTCCGTGCAGCCAAAGCGCGCCTCAGAGAAGAGGATCGCGATTTCTTCGACTGAGGCGCGCCGTTCAGTGCGTCATTGCGTAGACGATGTAATTGATTCCGATGCGCATGCCTAACGCCGAGTACTTCTCGGGATATTCGGGCTCATCGGCCCACTCCCAGGAATCGCCGATATCGGAATTGAATGAAGCCGCAATCATGACGCGGCCTTTGTCGTCGTAAATACCGCGCCAGCGCGCCACGTAACCGTCGAGCTTGTGGCCCTCGGCTAAATGCTCCGCGCCGACGATCTGATAGCGATCATCAAGATCGTAAACAGTGTGAAAGATAGGGTCGCTGCTGGGAATATCGACGATTTGCCGGTCCGGGAAGATACGCTTCATGCTTTCCTGGAAGACCTGCCACTCCACGGTGCCGTGGAAGTCGTCGGCCATGAAGAAGCCGCCGCGCAGCAGGTAATCGCGCAGCTTATGCGCCTGTGCGTCCGTGATTCCCCATTCGCCCACTTGCACGGCATAAAGCCAGGGCCAGTTATATACGTCGTCATCGTCATCGAGGCTTACAGGTTGTTCAACGGAGCGGACATGAATGCGGGTCAGGCGGCGCACCGCGAGCACGAAATGCCGGTCCGCGCGCGGATAATCCTGGGTCCACAGGGAGCGGCCTTCACGCCAGTCACCTTCGCGTCCCGCATAACCATCATTCCACCCGCCCGGATACATCAGCCGCGCAAAGGCCCACTCCGTTTTCTCCTGATAATCGGGCGGAAGGGGAATGGAGCCGAGCCGGTATTCAACGCCGGGGTACTCCCGAAAAGCGTGCGGGAGGGTCCGGTCGAGCGCGAAAGCCGTACCAATGAACACAAGCGCGCAAGCGAGGGACCACATTACCGCGCGGCTACTCATCCGTACGACCTCGCTCCGAGCATATCAACTTCGAGCTGGTTCGCCAGGCCTTTGCGGAAGTGAGGAACTGTTCCTATCGTCCGGCGAACGATTCCTCTCCCGGCCAGACTTCGATCGCCTCTGTTTTCTGGCGGCGTTTGCCGGTGAACCGATCCAAATACAGATAAATGACCGGCGTGATGTAGAGCGTGAGCAGTTGCGAAACGATTAAGCCGCCGACTACGGCAATTCCGAGCGGACGCCGCGCTTCGCCGCCCGCGCCAGTTCCGAACGCGATGGGCAGCGTGCCCAAAAGGGCCGCCATGGTGGTCATCATGATGGGGCGGAAGCGGTTCAGGCAGCCTTGGAAAATGGCGTCTTCCGGAGATTTACCTTCCTTGCGCTCGGCATCCAAAGCAAAGTCGATCATCATGATGGCGTTCTTCTTCACAATCCCGATCAGCAGGATGATGCCGACGAACGAGTAGAGGTTCAGATCCTCGCCAAAGATCAGCAGCGTTAGCAGAGCCCCGAGCCCAGCGGCCGGGAGACCCGAAAGAATCGTGATCGGGTGAATGAAGCTTTCATACAGAACACCTAGAACCAGATAGATCACCAGGATGGCGATCAGGAGCAAAATACCTAAGCCCTTTAGCGAACTCTGGAATGCCGCGGCGGTCCCCTGATAGCTGAAGCTCACGGTATCAGGCAAACCGATCTGGCTTGCGGCGTTGTCGATCAACTTGGTTGCCTGGCTGAGGGCGACGCCCGGTTTCAGATTGAACTGGAAGTTCACGGCCGGCAACTGGCCGATGTGATTGACGCTGAGCGGAGCGACCGTCTGCTTCAGTTCCGTAACGGCCGAAAGGGGGACCATCTTTCCTGTATTCGATTTCAGATACAGGTCTTTCAGCGCCGTAGGATTGCGTTGATCCTGGGGCAGAACTTCGAGAATGACATCGTACTGGTCTGAAGCCGCGGTAATGGTGGTGACGCGACGATTCCCGTAGGCATCGTAGAGCGTGTTGGCAATCTGGTCGGGAGTTACGCCCAGCGCCTCCGCAAGATTCCGGTCAATATGCACGTCCAGGCGAGGGCTCTGAAGGCGCAAGTCGCTGTAGATGTCCTTTAATTCCGGTATGGAGTGCAGCTTGGCTTCGAGGACCGGCGCCCATTTATACAGTTCGGCGGTATCGGCATCCTGCAAGGCAACCGAATACTGGCTGCGCGATTCCTGCTGCCCGAGCGAAATGAGAGGCGGCTGCTGCAGGAACACCATAACGCCGGGAATCTTCGCAAACTGCTGTTCTAACTGCGCAATGATTACATTGCCTTTGGGCCGGTGCGGGTCTTCCTTGAAAGCTGCGAACATGAAGCCCTGGTTCTGCCCGCCGCCTGCGGGACCTCCGCCAACACCGGAACCCCAGTCCTCGATCCACTTATTGTGAGCCAGGACGGTATTGATCTGCTTCTGTATTCCTACCATCTGATCGAAGGAGGCATCTTGTGCCGCTTCTGCGCCACCGAAAGCGAAGCCCTGATCGACAGTCGGCATAAAGCTCTTCGGCATGATGAAGAACAGATAGACCGTCGCAAGCGTCAGAACGATGCTGGCCAGCAGCGTGATCCGCCGGTGATGCAGTACGACCTGAAGGGTTCGCCGGTAGAGGTCGTTGAGCCAGACGAAGAACTTTTCGGTGCGAACGTAGAAGCCACCCTTCTGGTGGATCTCATGGCGCAGGAACCGGCTGCCGAGCATGGGCGTGAGAGTCAGGGAAATCACGCCCGAGATCAACACCGCTACCGCAATGGTGATTGAAAATTCACGGAGCAGCCGTCCGATGATGCCTTCCATGAAAAGCACGGGAATAAACACGGCGACCAGCGAAACGGTCATGGAAACAATCGTGAACCCGACTTCGCGGGCGCCGTCGATGGCGGCCTGCATACGCGACTTGCCCATTTCCATGTGCCGGAAAATGTTTTCGAGCATGACGATGGCGTCATCGACAACGAATCCTACTGACAAAGTCATCGCCATCATGGAGAGCATGTCGATGGTGAAGCCAAGCAGCTTCATGGCGGCGAAGGTGCCAAGCAGGGAAAGCGGAACGGCAAGACTCGGAATCAGCGTGGCAGAGAGGTTTCGTAGAAAGACAAAGATGACAGCGATGACCAGGCAGATGGTCAGAATGAGAGTGAACTTAACGTCGGCAATCGATTCACGAATGTTTTCCGATGCATCGAAGGCGTGAATGATTTCAATACCGGCGGGCATGGATTCCCGCATTTTCGGTATCAGAGCCTTGACCGCATCCGCCACTTCCACGGTATTGGAACCGGGTTGCTTTTGAACCGCCAGAACCAAGCTAAGCCGGTTGTTCAACCAGAATTCCGTCTTGGTATTGCTGACACTGTCGAAAACGTGGGCCACTTCATTCAGGTACACCGGGCTGCCATTCTTGTACTGCACGATGAGGTGGGCAAACTGCGAAGCGTTGGTGAGCTGGCTATCGGATTGGACCGTGTACGATTTTTCGAAGCCGTAGAGAGATCCAGCAGGAAGATTCACGCTGCCCTGCGCCAGAGAATTGCGCACGGATTCCAGGTCGAGTTGATGAGCGGCCAGTTTGCTGGGATCAGCCTGGACGCGCACGGCGTACTTCTGCGCACCGAAAACCTGCACCTGCGAGACCCCGCTGACCATGGAGAGACGGCGGGCCATGATGGTCTCGGCGTAATTATCGAGCGCCGATAAGCTCATCGTCTTCGATGTGAAGGCGAGATAAAGGATGGGCTGCTCGGCGGGATTTACTTTCCGGTAGGATGGCGGCGCGGGCATATCGGTCGGAAGAGCGCCCTGTGCGCGGGCGATGGCGGCCTGAACGTCCTGCGCGGCAGCATCGATATTGCGGCTCAGGTCAAACTGCAGAGTAATGGCCGTTGAGCCGAGCGAACTCGAAGACGACATACTGTTCAGGCCGGCAATGGTCGAAAACTGCGCTTCAAGAGGAGTGGCCACCGAGGAGGCCATTACATCCGGATTCGCGCCGGGCAGTCCGGCGGAGACCTGAATCGTCGGATATTCCACAGCCGGCAGATTGCTGACCGGCAGAGAGAAGTAGCTGATCAACCCAAAGGCGAGAATGGCCGCCATGATCAGCGTGGTGGTGATGGCACGCCGTATGAAGAAATCGGTAAACCGCATTCCTGCTCCTAAGACTGGCCTTCCGGATTAGCCGTTTTGGAACCGCTCATCTGCGTTGCAGGCTTCAGCAGATGCACTTTCCCGCCGGGCATTAAGCGCATTTGCCCTTCGGAAATAACCGTTTCACCGGGTTGCAGACCTTTGCCTATCACAGCCTGCTCCGCCGCATCGGCCGGCTTGTAAGTGCGCGCCACATCGACGGGACGCATGGCTACTGTGTCGTTGCCGGTGTTCACTACCCAGACGTATTTCCCGGTGGGGCCGTTCTCGATGGTGCTGCTCGGCACCACAATGCGGTTGTTCTCAACGCTCAGTTGAGCTTTCACATTGACGTATTCGCCGGGCCACAAAGCGCCCGATTTATTCGGAAACTCAGCTTTAAGATTAATGGTGCCGGTGGTTGTATCCACCGTGTTGTCGATGAATCGCAACGAGCCTATCTCGGTTCGAGCGCCGCCATCGGCCTCCGCCCGAACGAGAAGGGGATGTTCCTGGTTGTGCTTCTGCACCTCAGAGAGCAGTTGCTGAGGCACGCCGAAGGAGACATAAATTGGCGAAATCTGCAAAATCGTGACCAGCGTGGCGTCGTTCTCCTTTACCAGATTGCCGGGCTTGATGGTAATCGCGCCCGCTCGACCGGAAATGGGCGCGGTGATTTTGGTATAGCTCAACTGCAACTCAGTTTGGGAGAGCCGGGCGCGGTCCGCTTTGATGGAAGCCACGGCGCTTTCGACCGCAGCTTTGTCCGCGTCGAGAGACGCCAGGTTTGACCCGTTGCTGGCAACCAGCGCGTCGGTCTGCTCTTTCGAGAAGATTCCCTCTTTTTCGAGTGCTAAGCCTCGCTGGGCCGATGCCTGGGTTTGCTTCAGCATCGCCTGGTCTTTCGCAACATTCGCGCGGGCCTGCTGCTCCAGAGCGGCATCCTTCACAAGATCGGCTTGAATCTGGGCAATCTGGCGCTGCAGCGGCTCGGGATCGATTTCAAACAGCAGTTGTCCCTTTGTCAGGTTCTGCCCGGCCTGAAAATGAACGCTGAGGATCTGTCCGGCAACTTGGGATTTCACATCCACGCTGCTGATGGCTTCGGCATTTCCGACGGCGGAGATGTCCAGTGGAACGTTCGAAGAGAGGGCCTGCACGGCACGCACCGGCACTGCTTGCATCATCATGGCGGCCATTGGGTTCACCGCCTGCTTTTTGGGGCCGCAGGAGGCCAGGAGAACGAGTGTGACAGCTACGCCAGCTGCCAAAGGTGACAATTTGAGATAAGGATAGAATTTAGACACAGAACCTGCTGAATGGCTTGGGGGTTAGTTCCATAGTGCCACAAAACTGGACCTGGCCGCAGCCCACCATCATCTGGATACGGTTGAACGGGCCAAATGTTCCGACAACCCAAGCGTGAGATGCTTCAATATTGGCGCACGACTCGCAAGAATTACACAAATACGCTACAGCCGCGGCGGCTGACCTGTTGTGCTCACATTTTGGACCAGGCATTCCCCCCGGTTTCGTGTCCGTTCCCGGGCGGGTAAATCTCATTGGCGAACACATTGACTATCACGGCCTTCCAGTTCTGCCGATGGCGCTACAGCGGCGCGTGAACGTTGCGTTCCGGCCGAGCGCCGACGGCCAGGTTCGGGCTGTCTCGACGTGCTATGGCGAACGTGAATTTCCGCTCTGTTCGAATCCGCAACCGGGCCCAGCGGGGGATTGGTCGAACTACCTAAAAGCCGCTATGCAGGCGGCGGCTACGCGCTGGAAATTGACGATTGGCCTGGATGCGGCCGTTGTTTCCGATCTGCCGCCCGCTGCCGGGTTGTCCTCCTCCTCCGCTCTCCTAGTTGGTTTTACTCTCGCGCTGCTGGAAACGAACGGGTTTCACCCGACGATTTCCGAACTGATGGATATCCTCCCCGAAGGCGAACAGTTCGTCGGTACACGCGGCGGAGGGATGGATCACGCCGCGGTATTAGCCTGTCAAGCCGGCTGCGCTCTTCGGATACAGTTTGAACCGCTGGATCTGAGTGCAATCCCGATTCCATCCGGGTGGTCGTTCCTGGTTGCCCACAGTCTCACGACGGCGGAAAAGTCCGGCGCGGTGAATGCCGAATATAACGCCCGCCGTACGGCAGGGATCAGCGGGCTGCAAAAGCTGGGGTTGAGCTCGTATCGCCAAGCCATTAACACTTACTCGCTGGGCGAACTTACGGCGTTTGCCGCCCGTCTTCCCGATCTGGAATGCCGAAGCTTTTTGCATGTTGTTACCGAGGCGTTCCGGGTGGAGGAATGCCTGGCGGCCTTACGCAGTGGAGATATCTGCGATTTCGGGCGGCTGCTTATCGCATCGCACGCCAGTCTTCGAGACCAGCTTCTGGTTAGCCATCCATCGCTGGATGAACTGGTTCAATCGGCTCTCGACGCGGGCGCGATGGGAGCCCGCCTCACGGGCGCCGGATTCGGAGGTTGCGCGATTATTCTGAGCAACCTGGAGGATCGCCACCGGCTTCGCAGCGAGTTGGTGACCCGCTATTACGCCAAACACAGCGGCTTCGATCCTGAAAAGCACCTGTTTTTTGCCACACCCTCGGCCGGAGCGCTGGGTGCCTGATTCCCTTATCGAGCGCGGCGTGATCCTCGCGGCGGGCCGCGGCACGCGCATGGGTCAGATGACCGAGGAGATACCGAAGCCCATGCTGCCGGTTCAGGGGCGGCCCATGCTGGAGCACATTCTGGAACGCCTTGGCGCGGCGGGAATCCAGCGGTTTCTGGTGGTCACCGGGTACCAACATAAAACTGTTGAAGAGCACTTTTCGAAGTGGCCGCTGCCGGTTGAATTTTGCATTCAAGAGCCTGTCAACGGGACAGGGTCGGCTGCGCTGCTGGCCCGCGAATTCGCTGGGAACGAGCCATTTCTGCTGACGTATGGCGATATTCTCTGCGATGCGAGCGAGTATGCCCGCTGCGGTGAAGTTCTGGTCGGGAACGGCGCAAGCGCCGCAGTTCTAGCGGTGAAGGCGGTCGACGACCCCTGGCAAGGCGCCGCCGTGTACGAAGAGAACGGGCGCATTCAGCGGATTATCGA
>DATIMA010000129.1:0-7498 GCA_035475915.1 Bryobacteraceae bacterium | reverse complement strand
GAACATGTCGGTGACGAGCAACTCGAATGTGCCGCTGAACGGGCTCACGCCGCAGATCCTGCAGGCCCCCTATAATCCGTACAATCCGGCCAATAACCAGTTGCTGGAAGCGAGTTACGATGCTGCGGGAAACATGGGAACTGTGGGAGCGCTCTCGTTCTGGTACGACGCCGAAGGGCGGCAGACGCAGAGCTACGATTCCGGCTCGCAAACGCGCGTGTATTACAGCTACGACGCGGATGGCCAGCGGGTGCAAAAGACCGTTTCCAACGGGCCGACGACGATTTACATTCACGATGCCTTCGGAGAGTTGGCGGCGGAGTATGCCAGCAGCGCGCCGGCTCCGCCGTGCACGACCTGCTATTTGAGCTACGATCACCTCGGTAGCGTGCGGCTAATCACCGATCAGAATGCGAATGTGATTTCGCGGCACGATTATCTGCCGTTTGGCGAGGAGATCCCGAACGGCAGCGGCGAGCGCAGCGGCAATGGATTTGGGGCGGCTTCGAATGTGAACCAAATGTTCACGGGCCAGGAACGGGATGGAGAGATGACGCCGAATGTGGATTTTTTCAACGCGCGGTACTTCATGGGCGTGCTGGGCTGTTAAGGGTCAACCTCTTGCCATTCAATCCGCGCTGCAATCCATCAAACCATGGAAGTTCCGATCCTACGAATCCGGTGGCAAAGCGCGCGCTGCGTTTGGCGAGATAGTCGTGCGCTACAGGCTTGCGGACCAGGGAAGCACCTCCCGCATTGAATAAGATCGGGACTACCGGCAAAAGAACGGGATGCGGAATCCGGCCTAGATTACTTCGGCGCCAGATACTATGGTTCAGCTCTGGGGCGGTTTACCAGCCCGGACCCGAAGGGAATTCCGGACGAGTTTGATAATCCACAGGCTTGGAATAAATACGCCTAAACGGGGAACAACCCCCTCCGTTACACCGACCCCGATGGTAAAGACTGGCTTGACGCCGTAAGTGGTTTCTTCAACGCCAGTAAGAGCGACAATACGCTTGGTGCCGGTCGCCACGCGGGAAACAGCGATTTTCGGAATGGTCAGGCGGTTGGGGACGGCGTTGCTTTCGTGCAGGGCGGGTTCAGATAATTGCAGGGGCTGCGAGTGACGTTGGCGGAACCCTATTCGATCTCACTGGGGTAGGGGCGAAGCGAGCGCGATCGGGCCTAAACAGGGGCAACCGAGCCAGGCTCCGGGAAAGACTTCACCGGTCCACTAAAGCCGATGCCGTGCAGGAGAATCAATCTGCAAACAGCGGGCAAGCTAAATGCGCCTTCTGTGGTGAGTCTGTCGGCGAGGGAACCGGCAATAAGATCAATATCGATCACGTCCGAGCCAAGGCGAACGGTGGAGGTAACGGATTAAAGAACGCGAACATTACTTGCGAATACTGCAATAAGAGTAAAGGCACTGCAGATGCGCCAAAGAATCCGAAACCCTGCGGTACGAGCCAGTCGTGCTCACAATAGGTGTTTGAATGGTGAAAATCACAATCCCGCTCTCGGGCGACAATCTTGCCGCGGCTACCAGTGAGTCACTTTGGGCCGAGTCCCAAAACGACGGGAAGTACGTCCTGAAAAATGTTCCTTTTTATGCCAAAGGGTTGAGCTGTGGCGACTTGATCGAAGCCGAAGAAAGTGGCGGAAATCTGGTTTTCAAGCGGGTCTTGCAGCACAACGGCCATAGCACTTACCGAGTCTATGCACGGCGAGGGCGGAGCGCTCCTGAGGCCTCAGATTTACTGCAAAAGCTTCGGGGAATGCACTGCGATGTGGAACCAGCAACGGATAAGTTAGTCGGCATCGATGCCTTACCGCAAGCAGATGTCTACAAAGTGTATACAGCTTTGAGCGAAGCGGAACAGGCGGGGACGATCGACTTTCAAGAAGGTCACTGCGGGCATCCATTAGAGACCTGAATGTGTGGGTCTCAAGCACACGGTGCCTTCGGCACCGGCTTAGAGGTGATACGTCACCCCTGAGGAGGTTGCTGGTAGAGCAACCGAAGTTGCCAAGAGAACGTTTGTCTACGATTCGCTGCAACGGCTGGCGAGCGCGACCAACCCGGAGAGCGGGAGATCGGCTACACGTATGACGCGAACGGCAATTTTTAAGACGAAAACGGATGCACGTGGAATCGTGACCACATACATCTACGATGCGCTTAATCCGAAGAGCACCTTCGGGTTTGGGGCCGCTATCCCCTTCCTGATGTACCGGGCAATTGATCTCCTTCCGGCAAGTGGGTGATTCTAACTGTGGCGCCAACCAATGCCGGGCAATTTTTCAGGCTGATGGAAACTTCGTGGTCGATAACGGCACGACTGCAATCTGGAATAGCGGAACCGGCCAGCATTGAATCCCTGCGCCAAAAAAACCTGAACTCCCGGAAGAAGCCCCTCAACCTTCTTCCACTTCCTGCCCTGCGATTCCGTACGCCCGGTGTATGTCATCCAGCGTCAGGGTCCCCAACACTTCATCCTGTTTCAGTCGGCTCACCACCTGGATCCGCGATTGAACGGAAAGCAAACGCAGCGCTGCATCCAGCGGTTCGTCGGGATACAGCCGTATTCCGGGTTCCGGTGCTGTCGCCGGCGACACGCGGTACATGGCATCTTCCACCCGCAGCGGTTGGAAATTGCGCTTTTCCTCAGCCGTCGGAAGATTGAGACCTTCCAGATCGGCCAGCATTTTGAAGAATGGCTTCGGGTGCAGCTTTCGCGAAAGCAGGTACGCCGTAATGTTGGCGATCATAACGGGCAAGACGATCACGTAGCTGGCGCTGAGTTCGAACACCATAAATATGGATGTAATGGGAACCCGGAACAGGCCGGCGAAGAATGTTCCCATGCCCACCAGCATGTAGGACTCGGCCGGTGCGGCTGCCAGCGGCCAAAAATGGTGCGCGATGCCGCCCAGCGTGCCGCCCAGCATTCCTCCCACAAACAGAGCCGGGGCAAACATACCGCCGGGTGTGCCAGCCGTAAACGAAAGCAAGGTGACCAGCACCTTTGCCAAAGTCAGATACAGCAACACCTGCCAGATAAACTGCCCGTGCAGTGCGCTGTTAAGGGCGTCGTATCCAGCGCCCATGACCTCCGGAAACCACAACCCCACTACTCCGGTAAAGAATCCCGCGGCTGGGGGCAGCACGTAATACCTCCAATCCGGAAGCTGCTCCATGTGCTCCTTTAAGGTCTCGATCAGCCACATGAAAAGCGCGGACAGCAGTCCGCCTGCAATTCCGATCCCGGCGTAGACCAGCAGCTCGGACACGTGCGTCAGCTCGAAGGCGGGTATGCGAAACAGCGGTTCGTTTCCCAGGAAGGCTCGCATAGTGACCACGGCGGAAACGGCCGCCAGTACAATCGATCCGACGGCTGTGGCGCTCCAGTCGGCCAGGACCTCTTCCATCACGAACAGCACGCCGCTGATGGGCGTGTTGAAAGCCGCTGCGATTCCTGCCGCCGCGCCCACCGGAGCGATCAGCCGCATATTGTTGCGCGGCAGGCGAAATATCCTGCCCAGAACGGACGCCACGCCGGCCCCCATCTGAAGAGAAGGATCTTCCGGTCCCAGCGAGTTGCCACTCCCGATGGAGATGCTGCACGCGACGAATTTGCCGGCAATGGTGCTTGAAGAAACGTAGCCTTCCGAGCTGTAGATAGCGATCTTCGTCTGGTTCACGCCGCTGCCTCTCGCGCGCGGGAACATCTTGCGAACAATCAGTACCGCTATGACTGCGCCCACCGCCGGGCTCAGCAGGCGGACCAGCCGAAACCGCCCCGCCAGAGCGCCAAGCGATGTCCAGCTAATCAGGTCAATCGCAATATGAAACAGGACTACCAGCAGTCCGGAAAACACGCCGATCAGCAGCGCCAGTAATAGGAATCGCTGCGTTTCACTGATGCCAATGTGGCCAAGCGGCGCTGGCCAGAACCTTCCCTGAGCGCCGGGAGCAAGTTTGCCGACGGAACGGAACGCAAATCGGCTACTCATGCGCGATTCTCGGGAGGACCGTCTCGACAGCGCGATCGGAGACAGGCCTCTGTCCGCAAAACATCGCGCGATCTTTCCAGAGTTGCTGTGCCGTGTCCTGAAGCTGAAGCGCTACGTCATCGGAAGCGCCATGCTTTCCGGGTGAAAGCAGTTGGCGCGCCGCATCCAGCCGCTGCTGTAAAGGATTAACCGGTTCGGTCTTCGGGGTCTGGGCCGTCGGGGTCGGATTGATTTTGGGCTGCGTGGCCGCGGGAGCAGGTTTCGCAGGTTCTGACGCCGGGGCCGCCTCGGGCAGGCAAGCCTGCAGATCCTTTATCACCCGCGTTAACAGATTGCCACTTCGCCGTAAGCGTTCGGCCAATGGAATATGCGGCAGCGCCGGATCGAGATCGATCACTTCATTGGTCAAAGCCAACGCCTGCGAGATCTGCGGATTATTCGGCGCGAGGCGCTGCGCACGCTGGAACTCATGGCGCGCTGAAACATAATTCCCGTCGCTGAAAGCGACTTCCCCCAATCCGCGCCGAGCATCCGCATCCTTGGGCGAGCTCTTAGCCAGATCGCGAAACACCTCCGAAGCTTCCGAAATAGCTCCTGTGCGCAGCAGCAGAAATCCGATCTCGGCAATTTGCTTCAGGTCCAACGCCGGAGCGTTTGAATAGAGTTGCATCAGTTCGGCAATATACTGGCTCCGATTACCGGTTTGATCCAGCAGCCGCACCAGTTCCCATCGCGCCTGTCTTCGGGCCGGCATTTCGGAGGCGGGCCAATATTCATAAACCGCGCGCTGGTAATAGTCGATCGCCTCGGGAAGCTTATGCCGCTGAACCGCGATGCGGGCCAGCAGAAGATTGATTACTCCATTTGTCGGATCTTCCTGTAAGAGCTGTTCGAGATGCGCCTGCGCTTCATCAAGCCGGTTGGCGTCGATAAGCGCCCGGGCAAGAGACAGCCGGTAGTCGGTTTGATCGGGCGAAAAAATCAGCGCTTGCCGGTACTCCTCTATAGCTGGCCCCATCTCGCCGCCCGCGGCGTAAGCCTGGCCGTGCTCGAAGTGCGCCTGTCCCAGCGATGCTCGCTCCTTCTTATAAGCCGAGCTTACAAAACCTGTTGCCACAATCGAGAGAACCAAAAGAACGCAAACGGAAACTGTCGCTCGCAATGTGGTTTGGGTTAAAAACACCGCAGGGCCTTACAACCAGCATAGGAGAGGGGTTATCCCCGAAGGCCGACTAGCGGAATCTTACGTCCAACCGCTTAAACCCTTCCGGATTGCAACTTGCCTAAGAAATGCGCGCGTGCGTGCCGAATAGTTAATTGACCGATCACGAACTTATGGCACATCGCGAAGGCGATCCGTTCTTAATAGTGGAGGCGCCTGCGGCAGAGGATTTCCGCCCTCACACACTGCGCCAATCTCTGGGCCTAATCGAGCAGTGTCTGGCCGAACAGCCGGTTGTGGAGCGGAGGTGCACGGAACAGGACATTCTGCACCATTTTCTCGAGATCGAATCTTCACGGGAGCGGCTGCGCCGGCAGGCGCGCCAGGCGGAAATCTCGGCGCAGGCGAAGAGCGATTTCCTGGCCATGATGAGCCATGAGATGCGCACGCCGTTGAACGGCATCATTGGAATGACGGCCGTTCTGCTGTCGCGCGGCTTATCGGAGCACGAGCGCGACTGCGTGGAAACCATTCGGCATTCGGGAGAGGTATTGCTGGCGATCATTGATGAAGTGCTGGATCTTTCAAAGATTGAAGCGGGCCGTCTGCAATTGGAATGCGCGGACTTCCAGCCGGCCGCGGTGATCGGCGATGCGCTCCAGGTTGTGGAGTGCGCCGCGGCTCGGAAACCGCTAAAGCTAGCCATTTGTATTGAACCCGGCATGCCTGGGTTCGTCCGCGGGGATAGCGTTCGAGTCCGCCAGATTCTGCTCAATCTCTTGAGCAATGCCATCAAATTTACTGCCGCCGGCAAAATTGATCTACATGCCAGCGTGAAATCGATGAATGGCGGCGGCTATGAGCTGTTCTTCTCAGTCACTGACGATGGAATTGGCATCAGCGAGGCCCAACAGCAAAAGCTGTTTCAGCCGTTTAGCCAGGCTTCGGCGTCTACCACCCGGCAGTTCGGTGGAACCGGCCTGGGCCTGACGATCTGCAAAAAACTAGCGGAACTGATGGGAGGCAGCATCGGCGTGAAGAGCCGGCTTGGGCAAGGCTCCTGCTTCTGGTTCACAATTAGAGTGCTCGCGTCCGAAGGAGAAGCCATTCCACTGCAAAGCCGGACGCCTTTAGCAATGCCGGCCGCGGCAAAGCCGTTCCGCCTCCTGCTGGTGGACGACAACAAGATCAATCAAAAGGTCGCGCTCATGATGCTGAAGAAGCTGGGATATGAAGCCGATCTCGCCAGGAACGGTCACGAAGCGTTGAAGGCGATTGAGTCCCGGCACTATGACCTTGTCCTGATGGATTGCATTATGCCAGAGATGGATGGACTCGAAGCTACGCGGCTGCTGCGATCCAGCGGTGGAATTACCGCGAGTGTTCCAGTAATTGCCATGACCGCGAACGCCTTCGCGGAAGATCGCGAGGCTTGCCTGGCGGCCGGCATGAACGATTATCTTTCGAAGCCGGTGCGCGAAACGGAGCTCATTCAGAAATTGGAGTCCTGGCTGCCGGAAGGCTAGGCCTCTTTCCAGAGCAACTCCGCGTCGGGGCGGCGAATGTAGTTGGCGTCCAAGGCAGCCGGGTCCAGCCAAGTGTCGGCTATTTCAGCGCAGAGAGCGAGTGCGGGAGCGAGTGCGGGCGGCGCTTCGGTGAACGGCATTTCCGCGAACCGCGTACCCTGCAGCGCGATCCAGAACGGGCTGCCTGCGGTTGTGACGAATTCGTATTCAGCTTCGCGCAGGGTTTCGAGCCAGGCGGGAAACGGCAGAACTACTTCGGGAGCGAACGGCGTCAGGTGCGAATCGTAGACAGCGCCATATACTTCACCGCGGCGCGCATCCAGGATCACCGCCCGGAGAGGGTTTTTACCAAACGAACTCAACACCTTCAAGTTCGAAATGCCCACCGCTGGCTTTCCGGTCCCTTCCGCCAGGCCCTTTATGGCGGAAAGCCCGACACGAACTCCCGTAAACGAGCCAGGACCGCTGGTTGCGGCGAAGCCATCCATCTCTTTTAAACCGATACCGCCGCGGCTCAGTGCCTCTTCAATTGCCGGGAAGATCAGATGAGCGAAGCCTTCGGTAGAGCGAAGCGCCACTTCCGACACGGTCTGGCTATTCGAACGGACGGCTACACTCCCGTGCTCCGAGGTAGTGTCGAGCGCCAGGATGGTCACGGGGTTAGGCGGTAGATCTTGTCAAGCTCGTAACCCTTGCCATTGGCATTGATCGCGAGCAGGCGTAGGTGGAGGCTGGAGCCATTCTGCTTGACCAGTTCCTTGGGAATCGAGAAATTACCAAACGAACTCAG
>DATIMA010000128.1:0-8601 GCA_035475915.1 Bryobacteraceae bacterium | reverse complement strand
CTGCATAGGACCGCCGCCATCCCGCTTGAATTTACGGCCGAGCCGAGGGCCAAGTACAATGGCTCCGGCGAGCGCGATGAACCCGCCGATTGTGTGCACGACGGTAGATCCCGCGAAGTCGTGAAAGCTCTGCCCAAGCGCAGGTAGAAAGTTGCCTGGGCTTCCCATGGTCGCCAGAAAGCCGTCCGGCCCCCAGGCCCAATGGCCAATGATGGGGTAAATGAAACCGGAAACTGCAACGCTATAGAGTAGGTCACCAACAAAGCCGGTTCGACCAATCATTGCGCCTGAAGTGATGGTGGAGCAGGTATCGGCGAAAGCAAACTGAAATAGCCAGAAGGCAAGAAACGCCACGCCAGTGGTTTCATACGTTGCGGGCGCACCCTGCAAGAAGAACCAGTGCCGACCTATGAACCCATTTCCGTGACTAAACATGAACGCGAATCCGAAGGCATAGAACAGGAGCCCGCACAGGCAAGTATCGACAATGCACTCCATCAATACGTTCACAGTCTCGCGTGACCTGCAGAAGCCGGCTTCGAGCATCGTGAAACCCACCTGCATGCCAAAAACCAGGAAAGCCGCGAGCAACGTCCAAAGCGTGTTGATGGGGTTTACAATGTCATTGGCTTTAACGGCAGCATCGGCCGCGAATACGCGAAACCCAAACAGATCGGGATTGATCAAGTACGCACAACCCGCCAGAATGGCAATTCCAATCAGCTTGCCCGTCAGAAGAACCATGCCATAGCGCCGCCATTCCCGATTTTTCAGCCGGTCGCTCAGCCGGTTCAGCTTATGTTTCCTCTGCGTCGTGCGGTTCTTAGGGCGAAGCCGTCGCGTTGTGAGAAAAGTAAAGCTCAGCGCGATAATGCTGAGGAACAGAAAAAGTGTGAGATTACCGCTCATCCGTTTGATGCCTCCTGGATTCAGCCGCGCGGAATTTAGGGGCGCTCATTGCGAGCGGAGCAGAAACGGAGTTCCAACCTTGACACATGGCTGAGAGGGTCAGAAGGCTTCCTGCACATATAGCGCGATTTGCGGGCTGCTGTTATTTCTAATCCGAGTTTCGGGTCAGCAGACCAGGCTGGACGCCGGACAGAGTCGGTATTTGAAGTTTAATGAGTCCGGGTTCCGAAAGTCCAATCAATTACTTGGATTGACCAATGAAGCTTTTTGGATGGATGACAAACTATCCTATCTCTCGGATGCGCCCGCAGTCACAAGCTCTGAGCAAATTTCCTCAATGTGACGCAAAGCGCGGAACGAGCTTGCGTTACAGTGACTTGCCTCCGGAGGCGATCTCCGGCGGCCGCGTGTCCTGGTTCTTTCCGGGCGCGGCCGAGTGCTAGATTCGCGGCATGAAGTCCAAACCACGCGATAATGCGCCAATCACCAAGCCGTTGCTAGACGATCTGATGGCGCGCGACAAGGCTGATCGCAAAGCAGTTATGGATCAGCCCTCTGTGGGATCGGACCCGTTGCCGGCCCCTGATCTTTATCAGGATGCGGGCAATGGTTACAACCCCGATTCCACTTTTCCGCAAGAGTAATCAACCGGGGCGGCCCGCGAAGCCGACCCCGGGTTTTTCCGCGTCCGGACCCTTCTGAAGAGCCTCCCGAGAAGCGCCAGCATCATCGCCAGAAGCGGTGCCAGTGTGTACCGCTCAGCTCCATGGCTATGCCGAACCAGTTCAACTGACAAGATGAAAACCGCCAGTGCCAAAAGGACCAGTGAAATGCCCCGCTGCAAGCGCATGGAAGCGGAAGCCACCCAGGGATCGAGTGAAACCGTGATTTGACGCCCGCGATCGGAATCTGTACACCGGGATTTGATTTGGCAGCTGTTGCAAGTGTGGGCAGGCGCGCGATATCGAACGAGCTGCCGCTCCTGATCGATTTCGGCGCGTATCAGCGCAATTCCCATGGGACACTCCCAGGCATCCCGATCCCGATGAAACTGGAATCCGCCTGTGCGGTAATGCTCGGCGCGGCGGTGTGAGCGTTTAGCTAAGCGTTCGAATCCCGCGGCTATGATTGCCAGCACAATCGCGTACGCGATGGCCAGCACCGGCTCGACATGAAATACGCCACCCATTCGTCAACTCGAGAGGCTAGTCGGATGCCGCGGGTTCCGTGATTTCAGTGAACAGCACCGCTTCCGGCTGTTCGAGGGTAATCTTTTTGACCGGGTGCCGGACAGCCAGCCAGCACAGGTATAAGAGAGGCAATTCGCCGCCTAAGATAAATACCGCGTCGCCGGGAAATCGCAGCCACTCAATTAAGACATTCGTCTGATCACTGAGATATTTCAGACTCCGCGCCTCGAAATACCCACGGTTCACGGACTCATAGAGCTGCAGAAGCCCGAGCGGGAACAAGGCAGCGAAGACCATCCAGGCAAGCCCCGCGTTTAAGGACCAGAAGCTGATTTTCGCAGCGCGATCGGACCAGCGCGATTCGGGAATCATGTATCGGATGCAGAAGAGGGCCAACCCGGCCGCCAGCATGCCGTAGACCCCCATCATCGATGCATGACCATGATTGGAGGTCAGAGCCGTCCCAATTTCGTAATAGGAAACGACGGGCAAGTTGATAAGAAAACCAAAGATTCCTGCCCCTAAAAAGTTCCAGAATCCAACCGAAACCAGGAACATGACAGCCCAGTAGTGCGGAAATGAAGTTCGCGATTTGGATTCCTGCTGCGCGCCAAGCTGAAGAAAGCTCCAGGCCTCAACCGTCAGGAAGGTCAACGGAATCACTTCGGCGGCGGAAAAGAAGGCTCCGAGCGCCATGTGTTCAGCCGGTGTGCCCGAGAAGTACAGGTGGTGCATTGTGCCGATCACACCTCCGACCGAATACAGCACAATATCGAGATACACGACCGTGAGGGCAACACGTTCCGCTATGACGCCCAGCAGCACGAAAATACAGGCGACCATAATGGTTGTAAACAGCTCCAGGAAATCTTCCACCCACAGGTGCACCACCCAGAAGCGCCAGAAGTCTGTGGTGGTGAAGTGAGCTGCCGGTTGAGCCAGCAGGCCCACGGCATAGAACGCGGGTATAGATAGTGCGGAGAAAAAGAAGAGCCAGGGCATGTTGCCTTTGTGTTCTGTCCGAAGGCGGCCGCGCAATCCAATGTAGAGCATCGCGACCCATAGGCATAGGCCTACGGTGAGCAGAATTTGCCAGAACCGGCCGAGATCGAGATATTCAAATCCCTGATCGCCAAACCAACTCCAGTACTTTTGGATCCAGCCGTGAATTCCGGCGAACTCTCCAGACATACTGCCGCCTACTACGACAACCAGCGCTCCTAATAATCCGATCGAAAGCCACTTTTGTATCTTCGGTTCGCGGCCGCTCAGCATAGGAGCCAAGAAGATTCCAGCCGCAAGGAAAGAAGTGGAGACCCAAAAAATGGCTAACTGAATGTGCCAAGTGCGCGCCAGGTTGTACGGCAGAATACGGGCCAGATCGACTCCAAAGAAGTTGGTGATGTCGGCGCGATAATGCTGCGATGCTCCTCCTACGAGTGTCTGTACCAGAAACAGAATGGCCATTACCAGAAAGAACCAGCCGGTCACGCGCTGGGCCGGCGTGAGTGCGACCTCGCCTGGCGCGCGAAAAGTGAGCGTGTTCTGTTCGCGGCCATGCCAGCCCAGAAAGTTCCACCGGCCAAAGGCGAAGAACAGCACGCCGATTCCGCCCAGCAGAACGGCTAGCGAAAGCATGCTCCAGACGATCATGTCGGCTGTGACGCCATTGTTTACGAGCGGTTCAGGCGGCCAATTGTTCGTGTAGGAATAGTTGTGTCCGGGACGGAGTGCCGCGGCGGCCCAGGCTGACCAACTGAAAAATGCGGTCAGTTGCCGGGAGTCGTTTGGGTCACCGATCGCGTTTGGCCGCAGTCCAAACTTCGTACTGGGCTCGGAGAAGAAACTTTGATAATATCCGACCAGTTCCCGGTACGCCGCCGCTTGGGGGGCTGTGAAGACGAGGGTATCGATCGCCGCGTTGTATCGATTTGTTTTGAAATCCAGGGCCGTCCGTGCGCGCGCCGGTTCCGAAGTGCTTCCGCCAGGATAGGAATTGGCGACGCTGCTCGCGGCGCGGCGCAGATAATCGGCCGTGAAATCCGGGCCGAGGTAAGCGCCGTGGCCAAAGATCGATCCATATTCCATGAGACCGTTCTTCAGGAACACTTGCTGGCCGCCGAGGATGTCTGTACGGGTAAACAGAAGCGTTCCGTCCGGAGCGACTACGCGACCGGGAATCGGTGCCTCACCCGCATAGGTCCGATAGGCCAGGAATCCCAAAACAAAAAAGCCAAATAAGACCACCAGTGCAACCGCCTGAATCCATCCCTTGGAAACGAGCAAATCTCGTTTGCCTGCGCTTCGTTCTCGAATTTCTCCTGGATATTGATCAGCCATAGATGTGTCCTAGAGTCGCCGGCACACTGATTCCTTCCGCAGTGAGCAGACAAACACCTTAGCACGACCCTGGAGTCTGAAAAGGGGTATTCAAATTGTTCAGAGGGCTGCCGGGCTCAAGCGCAGCACTCGGACGCGATGACGGAAGCCGCGCTCGATTTTAGCTCGTTCACCGCGTTTCTTAGTTGCTCAGATGAAAAGGGCGATAAGAGCAGTTTGCAGCGTGGATGCAACTCGGACGCGGTCCTATTTCCAGCCGAGATCTCCAGCGTCGGAACATCCGGTATGACCTCGCTCAAAGATGAGGCCGGCCACTCATTTTCGCCATTGGTTAGATCGAGCACCAGTAGCCCTATATGTCTCTTCCAACAGCGAAGCAGTTCCAATGCGGCCGGCTTACTGTCGGCCGGCAGAACGCGGTACCCTTCCGCTTCGAGAGTTTTCGAGATGAGCTTGAGCACGGACGAATCCTGCTCAACCACGAGCGCCGCTGGAGATAGTGAGGCCTTGGGCGGCGGCCGCGAACCCGAAGGAGGTTCGCAAACTCCGTTGTCCCGCTCCTCAAAACTCTTGAGCTTAGCAAGCAGAGTCGTCCGTTTAATGCGGAGGAGATCGGCAGCCCGCGCCTTATTACCTCCCGATGCAGCTAGGGCTTGATTAAGAAGAGACCGCTCGAAGTTGCCCACGACCTCATCGAAATCGATTCCACCCTGGGGAATTGTTACAGATGCGCGGGCCCTGCGGTCTGGGTGTAAAGCATGCGCGGACACCCGGGTCTTGAAGTCGTCAGGAATGAGCAGATTCCGATCGCCGCTGAGGGCTACCGCCATTTGAACCGAGTGCTCAAGCTGCCTGATATTACCCGGCCAGTCCAGCGTTTGCAGGAATTGCTCCGCCTCCGCAGTGATTCGCTTTCCAGGACCACCCTCGGCGGCCTGAGTCTTCGCAAGAAAGTGGTCGAGAAGGAGTGGAATGTCCTCCCTTCTTTCACGCAAAGGCGGCAGATGAATTGGAACCACGTTGAGGCGGTAATACAGATCTTCCCGGAACCGCCGCTCGCGGACTGCTGTTTCAAGGTCAACGTTCGAGGCGGCAATCACCCTGACGTCTACGCGAATGGTTTCAGAGCTGCCAATCCGTTGCAGCTCGTGCTCTTGTAAGACCCGTAACAATTTTGGCTGAACATCGAGCGGCAGGTCGCCGATTTCGTCGAGAAAAATTGTGCCGCGATGGGCCTGCTCAAACCGTCCCACGCGACCCATGTGTGCGCCTGTGAAAGCGCCCTTTGCGTGACCAAATAGCTCGGTCTCCGCAAGGTTGGATGGCAATGCGGTGCAATTCACCGCAACCATAGGGGCCGCTGATCGATCACCGGCGGCATGCAGCGCGCGCGCGACAACCTCTTTTCCGGTTCCAGTTTCGCCGCTTATGAGCACGGTGCAACGCTTGGACGCAACCAGCTCGATGACCTCACAAACGTCCAATACAGCGCGGCTAACTCCGATCAAATACTGACGCCAAGTCCGTTCCAGCTTCTTCGATTCCGGTGAGCATTCGAGGCGTGCGACGGATTGAGGCTTAGCACCTGTAAACGAATCGACCGATCTCATGTCGCTGTTTGGGAGCCCTCTGTCGCGAGCAGGGTTTGTCCGTCGAATACAGAGTGGGTGGATGATGGCGCTTTGCGATCTAGGGGTATTCCTCAGGACTACACCCACCTACGGAATAGCGGTTGGCCCGAAGCTAGTCTTCCCTATTCCATGATGCGATCCAGCATTCGTGAGCCTCCGTCTCGGTTTGGTTGTTCAGCGCCTGCGCCCACTCGTGAGCACGTTTTTCCCGAAGCGTCGCAAGTAGTTTCTCGTTCTGCTCAGCGCGTATCAGCCGCGCCTTCTGTTCTGATATAGCCTGCTCCAGGTCTCGGAGCGAAGATCGCACGCTCGCGATCTGCATCTGCGAGCCGATAATGTATGAGGCGAGTGCGCGCAAGTCTCGATTTCCGGGCCCAAGATGCTGCACGTATTGCGCCGCTTCCGCACGTTCCTGCGCAGCCAACTCCAAATACTTTGTCAAGTGGGCCCGTTCTGCAAATAGCTGCTGTAGCTTCATTTGCTCTGCCTCTACCTGCTGGGCCCTGAGCCGGAGTACGGAATCCAGGCGAAAGTGGAAGTTCTTCACAAAATGGTTCAGAGTGCGGCGGCGAGTTCTGACAGAGCTGTTAAGCTGTCGTTCAATTCTGCTTTTTCATGTGCGCCTTGACGCAGAAAAGCAAGAGTCCGGTCCCGTAGCCGGATGCTTGCGTCCAACTTCGGGTTTGATCCCGAGGCGTACGCCCCCAATGAGATAAGGTCTTCCGCAGCTTGATAGCAGGAAAGCGCTTCGCGCAGCTTCGAAGCGGCCTTGAGCTGCTCAACGCTCGCGACGTTAGATGCCACCCGCGAAATGGAGGAGAGCACATCTATTGCCGGATAGTGTCCGGACGAGCCAAGCCGGCGCGATAGAACGATATGTCCGTCCAGGATGCTGCGTGCGGCGTCCGCGATTGGCTCGTTCATATCGTCACCTTCTACCAGCACTGTGAAAAATCCTGTAATGGTTCCTCGTTGAAATGCACCCGCCCGCTCAAAGATTTTTGGAAGGATTCCGAAAACCGATGGCGTGTATCCCTTTTGGCTCGGCGGTTCACCAGCGGCCAACCCGATCTCTCGCTGAGCCATCGCGAGCCGTGTGACCGAGTCCATAACCAGCAGAACATTCTTGCCTTGGTCCCGAAAATACTCGGCCACTGCGAGCGCGACAAAGCACGCGCGCACGCGCAAAGGCGCCGGGCGATCAGAGGTTGCAACCACAACCACCGACCGCTTCCGGCCTTCGGGTCCAAGCTCGTGTTCCAAAAATTCGCGCACTTCCCGGTTGCGTTCGCCTATGAGAGCGATCACTGTGACATCGGCCGAACTTTGTGCCGACATTGCACCAAGCAGCGTACTCTTTCCAACTCCACTTCCACCGAAGATGCCAATCCTCTGCCCAAGCCCACAAGGAAGAAGGGTATCTATCGCCCGGATGCCGGTTACCAGAGGCGTGTCGATGTGCTCACGTTCGAGAGGACCGGGAGGCGAGGCAAACAGGTTATAACGGGCAACAGCCTCGAGCGGCGGGCCCCCGTCGATGAACCGGCCGAAGCCGTCCAGAACGCGCCCGAGTAAACCAGGACCGACAGGAACACGCGAATCTTCAGAGCGGGCATATATAGGATCGCCCGGCTCTAATCCGTCCACTTCCTCCAACGGCATGGAGAGAATTCGTCCGTTGCGAAACCCTGCAACCTGGGTTCTAACAATCCTGCCTCCAGAAGTATGGATCTCGCAGAATCCGCCGATCGCAGACGAGGGGCCCTGCGACTCAATGACAAACCCCGTCACGTTTGTCACGACTCCGCGCCATCTCAGCAATTCGAGCGCTTTCAGATCGTCCAGGTACGGAGTGAGATCAATGCTCTCGGCCGGCGTCATCCCGCTCCCAGCCGGTCGGCAAAACCGCGTTGGATCTCCTGAAGCTGCGTGTCAATGGAAGCATCCAGCTCCCCGACGGCAGTTTCAAAGATGATTTCGCCAGCTCCCATCCGAGGATCAGGGTTAACTTCTATCCCCCGCCCTACCGCTGCTTGCTCCAGAATGGAGCGCATCATGCCGGCAGCTTCGGGGCTGACTCGCACTCGCAACACATCCCGATTTTCCAGCGTTCGCAATGCGGCGTGTACAACACCCTGAATCGATTCCGGATCAATGGTCAATTCACGACGCAGGATTCGGCGCGCAATTGCAAGTGACAAGCGCACAACCTCCATTTCTGCTTCATTGCGGATCCTCTTTTTTAGAAATCCCAATTCCTTCAGGTTCTGGGCGAGCCTCTCTCCAGACGCTCTGATTTCAGCCGCCGCCTCGTCTTTTGCCTTTCTGAATCCCTCCTCGAACCCGTATCGCCGCGCCTGCGCGATGTCCGCATGCCGCAACTGTTCGACTTCGGCAAGTCTCTGCGCCAGATCTACATCACCGGCGCGCGTGCTGTCCTGCGAGGCCCCTCCGGGTTTGCTCGCCCTGAAAGGATCGACAGTGCCCCATGTCATCCGAGCGGCAGATTGGGACGAAGAGGCGATTTTACA
>DATIMA010000127.1:0-7009 GCA_035475915.1 Bryobacteraceae bacterium | reverse complement strand
GCCATCCGGCGGATTCTTTCCCGCGGGTTCGTCTGGCGGAATGGGCGTATCGGTATTGGTGTCCCAGCGAACGCGCATCGCTGTTTCCGGTTTGAATAGGTAGGCTGCGGAATCGGTAACGGTCGTGTTCAACTGGCGCAGCGGCGTGACATCGTCCAGAATCCAGAAACCTCGTCCATGCGTCGCCGCGATCAAGTCATCGCCTTTCACAACCAAGTCGCGGATTGAGGTAGCAGGCATGTCGATCCGCAAGGATTGCCAATGCTCGCCATCATCGAACGATACGTACACTTCTCGCTCGCTCCCGGCATACAGCAGGCCCTTTCGCTTGGGGTCTTCGCGAACCACATTGACAGCCGCTCCGTCGGGAATGCCATCTACAATCTCGCTCCAGATCTTGCCGCCATCATGCGTGCGATAAATATGCGGGCGAAGATCGTCCAGGCGAAACGTGTTGATAGCGGCATACGCCGTGTCTTTGTCGAAGTGACCGGCGTCGATGATCGATACCTTCTGCCACGCGGTTAACTGCGGAGGCGTGACATCCGCCCAATGCGCTCCGCCGTCAGTTGTCAGATGTATCAGTCCATCATCGGTGCCCGCCCAGATCCGGTTCACGTCAAGCGGCGACGGCGCAAGTGCGTATACCACGCCCCGCTGCTCCGGTTTCGCTGATTCGGAACCGCTGTACTTGCCGACGCTAGCCGGAACCTGCCAGGTCTTTCGGGTCAGGTCCGGGCTGATCTGCTGCCAGTTGTTCCCGCCGTCGCGCGTCTTCCAGACTGTGTTTGCGCCGAAATACAGCACGTGAGGATCAAGCGGCGAGAACGCGAGCGGCGCGGTGCGGAGAGCCCTGTAATCGCCGGAGCGCAAGGGCTTCGGGCCGACGTTTGTGGTTTGTCCCGTTCGCCGGTTATAACGCGTCACTTTGCCGCCGTACACCAGGTCCGGATTCAGGGGATCGGGAACGGCGTACCCGTATTCCTCCGCGCCGACCGGATGCCAGTCGCGAAATGTAATTTCACCATCGTTGCCACGCGACTTCACGCACGCCGACCCGCTCTCCTGTTGGCCGCTGCACACCCGATAAGGAAACGCATTGTCCGTTGAAGCGTGGTACATCTGCGCGGTCGGCTGGTTGTACCACGAACTCCAGGTTTGGCCGCCATTCACCGTCACAATCGCGCCCTGATCGCTCACGATCAAGATCACGTCCGGATTATGCGGGTTAATCCAGATGCTCTGGTAGTCGTCACCGCCCGGCGCTCCGCGAATACCCGTCCAGGTCCTTCCGCCGTCGGTTGATTTCCAGGTAACCACGCTCGCGCTATAAACAATGTCCGGGTTCTTGGGATCTACTGCCGGAACAGGCGCATCACCTCCGCCGATGCGCGCGGCCGGCCGGGGGTCTTTCGTAATTTGCGTCCAAGTCGCTCCCGCATCATCGGACCGGTAGATACCGAGATTGTGCTCGCTCGCAACGGCCGCATAAATTCGCTTCGGATCGCTTGGAGCAATCGCAAGATTCGCTTGCACCACGCCATCGGCGGGTAATCCCTGCGTCAAGGACTGCCAGTTCTTACCGCCATCAGCCGATTTGAAAATCCCGCCCGAAGTTCCGCTCCATTGCGCGTTTTCCCACGGACCTTGGCGCGCTTCCCAGAGGCAGGCATAGACAGTGTCGGGATTCGCCGGATCGAGTTCCACATCGTTGCCGCCGGTATTTTCGTCCTTGTAGAGCACTTTCTCAAAGGTCCGGCCGCCATCGGTTGAACGGAAGATGCCGCGCTGTGCACTCGGTCCATACGGGTGCCCTAAAACTGCCACGAACAGCCGGTTCGGGTCGCGCGGGTCTACGGCAATTTTCGGGATCTGCTGGCCATCTCGCAATCCCAGATGGGTCCAGCTCTTGCCCGCATCGGTCGATTTGTAGATGCCATCGCCGGTTGAAAGATCGGGGCGCTGGAGGCCTTCTCCGCTCCCGACATAGACGATGTTCGGATCGGACGGCGCGACGGCGATTGCGCCGATGGATCCGGTCGGCTCGTGATCGAAGATCGGATTCCAGGTTCGTCCGTAATCCGTGGTTTTCCAGACGCCGCCATTTACTGCGCCGATGTAGAAGATGTTGGGCTGGCTGGGGACGCCGGAAAGTGCCCGAGTCCGGCCTCCCCGGTACGGACCGATCTCGCGCCATCGCATTTCCGTGAAAAGCTTCGAATCGAACGACTGCGCGAATGCCGGTACGGCAGCTATAAAGGACGCCGCGGCGAGCATGCCCGCGATTCTGCGTAGGCCCCTCAGCAATGTTCCTCCTCGGCGGAAAGAAGCAGTATACGAAATCCGGATTTGTTACTTTCTTGTCAATATTTTGTTGACAGCCGGGAGAACTGATTGGTAGAGTTACCAGACATACACGCGAATTCCTCGCGGTGATCTTTCTCGCAAGGTTTTTCGAAGTGAAGTAGGGGCTTCCATGAAATTTCTAAAATCGTTTACCGGTCCAGCGATAGCTGCGTCGGCTTTGTGCGTTCTGTTCGGGGCTTCGGCTCTGGCCCAAACGTATCGTGCCCAGGTTCGGGGACTCGTCACCGACCAAACCAACGCCACCGTGCCGGGCGCAACCGTGACGCTCACGAACGTAAACACCGGGTTCGTGAACACCAAGCAGACTGACAGCACCGGGCTGTATGTGTTTGACTATGTAGACGCCGGAACCTACACAATCGCGGTGGAGTCTCCCGGGTTTGGAAAATTTGTTCAGCAGAATATCGTGGTGCAGTCCGGCGGCGATGTAACCGTCAATGCCAGCCTGAGCCCGGGTACCCTGCAGCAAAGCGTCACGGTAGATGCCGCTCCTCCGGCGGTTGAATTTAACTCGACCAGCCAGCAGTTGACCATCGATACCAAAATGGCGAACGATACGCCGCGGCTCGATCGGAACGCCTTCAAGTTAACCCTGCTAGAGCCGGCCGCGGTCAACACGCGCGGTGAGATGCAGCCTTTCGATTCGTGGGCGGCGAACAGCGTTGATTTGGGAGGCGCAACCAATCTGAAAAACGATCTGCTGGTGGACGGCTCGCCAATCGGAATCGGCCACAAGGCCGGCTATCCTCCGAATCAGGACGACGTTCAGGAAGTGATTGTTGAACAGAACAGCGTAGATGCCGAATCAGGCCATAGCGCCGGCGGCATCATCAGCCTGACAACCAAGAGCGGCACCAACGAGTGGCACGGTAGCGCGTTTTATCTCGGCCGCTATCCCTGGCTGAGCGCGGAAGCAGACAGGACGACGTTCAGCCAAAACGCGCAGCGGCAGAACATGTACGGCGGCACATTCGGGAATCCAATTCTAAAGAACAAGCTGTTTAATTTCTTCTCCATGGAGTACTGGAAGATCGGCGTTCCGGGCAGTTACAGCAGAACGGTACCGACAGCGTTGGAGCGGCAGGGCGACTTCTCACAGACATATGCAGCGGATGGGTCCCTTCGTCCGATTTACGATCCATTCAGCACCGTGGTGGATCCGGTTACAGGCGCAGTTACGCGTACTGCGTTTCCCGGCAATAAGATCCCGTCGAACCGGTTCGATCCGTTCTCGGCCAAGCTGGCGGGCGCTTTCTGGGACCCCAACAACCCCGGTGTTGGATACAACCATCTCAACAACTACGAAAAGGGTTTCATCGATAGTTCGAATTACAGCAACTTCTCTGACCGTGTCGATTACAATATCAGCGATAAATGGCGCGTATCCGGCTACTACGGGCGCTACCATTCCACCGATATCGAGGGGAATCCCACACCGAACAATTCGTTCCTGTTTCAGCCGTCGGGCAGCCTTCGCGGCGCGAACCAGGTGCTTGGAGACGCCATCTGGTCAGTAAACCCGACCACCGTCGTAAACTTTCATGGCGACTGGTTCAACCTCACGGACGCGTACGTCTCGAAAGATTTGGGCAAGAATGGCTGGGCCAGCATCTGGCCGGGTAATAACTGGTATGCGCCATATTTGCAAGCCTCGCAGAACGTGCCGGTTTATTATCCCAATGTGACCATTGGAGGCAACAGTTTCGGCGGCCCGGGGTTCTTCTGGGACCAGCGGCCTGCCGCCGAATCCTTCAGTGTCAAGGTCTCCCATACAATGGGTTCGCATTATCTGAAATACGGTTTCGAGTATCGCCGCAGCGCCGGCCCCACTTACGTCAGTAACACCGATAAGTTTTATTTCAATCAGTCACTCACTGCAAATACTTTCAATAACCCGGACCTTACAAAGTCGGGCGACCCGTTTGCGACATTCCTGCTGGGCGCGCTGGATGACTCATCCCAGATGATTGGCGGTCCCGCGCCCATCACGGTCTCGGACTTCTATGGAATGTATATCGGCGACGACTGGAAAGTAAGTCGCAATCTGACCATCAACTTAGGTCTTCGCGACGAATACGAGACTGCCTGGCACGATCCACAGCACCAGCTTTCGCAAGGGTTGAATCTAACGTCCGCGGACCCGGCTATCGCTGCGAATCCGCCCCAGATGCCGGCCCAGGTCCTGGCTATTTCTCCGCCCACTTCGTACGCCTACAACGGTCTGTGGGAGTTCACCAACAACAGTCACCCGGGCATGTGGAATGCGCCGAAGCTATCGCTCCAGCCCCGCTTCGGCATTGCGTACCGCGTGAGCGATAAGACGGCGCTGCGTTTCGGCTACGCCATGTACACGATCCCCACGGAGTACAATTTCACGGCTGCACCCATCTCCGGGTTCGAAGATGTAAATTTTCTCGAACCGCCCTTCTTCGGGATGACCGGCTTTCAAAATACGGCGCCCCTGCTGAACGGAAGGCCGCAGCAAACCATTTCAGATCCTTTTCCGGCCAGCAATCCGCTGCTACCGATTCTGGGCACAGCGGCAGGAACGAATGTAGGACGCGGCGGCTCGCCGCTGTTGTGGTATCCGAAATATTTCGAAAAAGCCTATAACCACCGGCTCAATATTACGCTTGAGCATGAGTTGCCAGGCCAGGTTGTGGCCTCTCTGACGTATTTCAGGAATTTCGGAGACCAGCACTACACCAAGCAATTTAACGGTATCGACCCCCGGTTGGAGCAGCAGTACCAAAACACGCTTAACACCACTACGGTCGCCAACCCCTTCTATCATTACCTGAATCAGACCTTGATTCCCGGCCCGCTCTTTAATCAGCAGAAGGTCAGTCTCGGGTCGCTGCTGGTTCCGTATCCGCTCTACGGCCCGCTTTATCAAATCGGTGTACTGGGAGCGGCTGAGCAGTATCAGGACGTTGAGCTGAAGGTGCAGAAGCGGTTCAGCCAGGGCTATAACTTCCTGTTCGGCTATATTTACATTCGTGAAAAGACCCAGACCAATAACTTCAACGACCTGACTTATTATCTGAATCAACTTTCGTATCAGGCCAGCGACCAGCCGCACCACCGGGTAACCGCAGCCGGCACATACGAATTGCCCATAGGAAAGGGGAAGCCCTTCCTTTCGAGCCTGCCTCGAATTGCCGACGCGGTAATCGGCGGATGGCAGGTCACGGGAGTACTGACGTTCACCAGCGGCGATTACCCGAGATTCGGAAACTACATCGTTACGGGGAATCCGTGCCAGAACGTGCCAGCGGGCTACTATTTCAACCCGTCGGCATTTAGTGTTCTGCCGGCAAATACCTACGTGCTGCGGACCAATCCTCTGCAGTACTCGTGTATTAACGGACCTAGCTTCTTTGATCTGGATGCGAGTTTGCTGAAGAACTTTCATATTACGGAGAAGGTGCGGGCGCAGCTGAAGATGACGGCGTACAATGCGACCAATAAATTGAATCTGGGCGATCCGGATACCAATATCAACGACGCCGCGTTCGGCCAGGCGCTCTATCAGGGATCGCCGGGCGGAACATTCGGTTCGCAAGGCGCGGTGTATGGGAACCAGGCCGGGCGGCAGGTGGAGTTGGGGCTGCGGATTGTGTTTTAGCGGGAGGGCCGGGCATGCCCGGGCCCCTACGTGCCAACGGGGTTTTCGGGATCGTCGGGCCAGCGCAATGGATTCTTGTCGATGTAGGTGCGGATCCGATTGAGTTCGTCTTCATTCCGCACAACACGTTCCCAGTAATTCCGCTGCCAAATGGAGGCACCGGTTTGTTTACTGGCTGCTGATTTGAAGGAACCGACGACCGTTTATAGGGTGCGGGCACGCCCGCACTCCACTACGTCCCCTGAAAAAATGAGGATTCCATGGAGGTGATTGGGCATGATCACAAAGGAATCCAAGATAATGGCTCGGAAATGGTTCGGAATGTCGTTCCAACACCGTCCAACAGTTTCACCGATTCGGCTGAGCTTTGCCTGTCCTTCGATGATTTCTCCGAAAAGGCACTGGCGATCCCTGCTGCAGATGGTCACGAAGTAGGCCCCGGTCTGGGAATAGTCGAAGGTAGGAATTCGCAAGTGCTTTCGGCGATCCACATCGATTTGTCTTTGACGAGTTCGAATGTTCTCAGTGCCCTCTGGCCGACTTTGACAGAATATTGAAGGCAGACGTTTTCGCTTTATAGCCGTAATGCAGTTCCTAACCCGGCGTCAGGCTCTTGGGTTGCTGGCGCTTCCCGCAACGCAACTTCTTGCACGGCAAATCGTTTCAGCACCGGGCGAGGGCATGGCATCCCGCCGGGTCAAAGCCACTCCGCGAGGCAAGCCGTCCGGGCTTCCTTTTCACGCCTGTTTTAAGGACGTTGGCAGGCAGGCCGGCCTAACCGGAATAGCCATTTCCGGTCATCCGGATCGCGCCGATTATGTGATTGAGGCGATGGGCTGCGGAGCTGCATTCTTCGACTTCGATAACGACGGGTGGCTCGACATTCTGGTGCTTTCCAGCTCACGTTTTGGCGATCCGCCTCCGAATGCGTCCAACCGGCTCTACAAGAATAATCGTGACGGAACCTTTACCGATGTGACCGAAAAGGCCGGGCTGTTTCACACCGGATATACG
>DATIMA010000126.1:0-8255 GCA_035475915.1 Bryobacteraceae bacterium | reverse complement strand
ATGCAAGATGCAGCGCGGGCCGCGCGACAATTGCAGGCTCGCGGTGCTGAGATGGTGATTGTCAAAATGGGAGCGCTCGGATGTTTATTCGCGAACGGTCCGGATGTGGCCGAAATTCCGGGCCTCTGTGTTCAGGCTGTCGATACAACCGCTGCGGGAGATACGTTTAATGCCGCTCTCGCGGTTGCTCTCGCTGAAGGCTCAAGTACACTTGAGGCGATCCGATTTGCGAACGCTGCCGCAGCCCTGTCGGTAACACGGCCCGGCGCAATTAGCTCTATGCCGCTTCGATCGGACGTCGAACGGTTCCTCGCCTCCGCCCAGTCACGAAGCTGAGAAAAACATGTTTACGGTCCATACTTCCGGAGTGGCTATCCTTCTCTGCATTCTGACGATGATCGGCTGGGGATCGTGGGCCAATACCCAGAAACTTGCCGGGAAGGAACGCTGGCCATTTGAGTTGTTTTATTGGGATTACGCTATTGGAGTTGCTCTCACGGGCTTCCTGTTCTGTGTGACTTTAGGAGCATTTGGCTCGGCAGGAACATCGACGTTTGCGAATCTGCAGACGGCTTCGAGCGGCGTCGAGTGGCAGGCGATTGCAAGCGGGGCGCTGTTCAACCTTGCAAATATCCTTCTCGTCGCCGCGATTGACGCAGCGGGTATGGCGGTCGCATTTCCGGTGGGGATCGGTTTGGCCCTCATTATCGGAACGGCCGCCAGCTATGTCCAGACACCCAAGGGCAATCCGGTTTTGATTGTATGCGGCGTGTGCCTGATTCTGGTCGCGATGATTGTTTCCGCCATTGCACACCGGCGCGTGGCAAAAGGACATGAATCACGGCGGAGTTCCGGGCTGGTATTCGCGATCGTCGCGGGACTTTTGATGGGCTTTTTCTATCCGCAGTTAATGCGGGCCATCTCTCCTGCGTTCAATTCGCAGCCAATCGAGCCGGGAATGCTCACGCCCTACACGGCGCTTCTGTTCTTTGGAATCGGGGTGCTTATCAGCAGCATACCGATTAACTTCTGGTTTATGCGCTCGCGACGCTCCAGGTTTTCCGATTACCTACGCGCACGGCCTGGCCTCCATTGGACCGGCATTCTGGGGGGCATCATCTGGATGATTGCTCTGGGCCTGAACGTGATTGCATCCGGGGTAGCGGGGCCGGCAATCTCATATGCGCTTGGTCAGGGGGCGACGCTGATTGCGGCGCTCTGGGGCGTTTTCGTGTGGCATGAGTTCCGCATGGCGCCTGCCGGAACGAACCGCCTTATTTCGGTGATGCTGGCAGCCTATGCACTTGGAATTGTGCTCATCGGTCTGGCTACTTTTTGATCCACTACGCGGGTACGTCCACCCAGCCTCGCTTCGCCGCACTTTCCGCTACTTTTTTGAGCAGGACCATGCCGCGCAATCCGTCTTCGAAAGTCGGATAGTCGGTCGGGGCGGACCGGTCCGCCACCTTCGCGTAAAACCGTTTGAACACCTGCTTGTGCGAATCGTCGTATCCTTCGCTGTGCCCTCCGGGTAAATCTGCGAAGCTCGCGGCCTCGGGATAGAACAGCGATGCATCCTTAACGATGATCTGGTTCGGCTCATTGCGATGCCCAATCCAGAGGCTATCCGGCTGCTCCTGATTCCAGCTCACGCCGGCTTTTGTACCGAAGATCTCAAATTCGAACTTGTTCTTGCGGCCCGCAGACATCTGGCTCACCGTAAACGAACCGCGGGCCCGCTCGCCGAGATGCACCAGCACCGCGCCGAAATCTTCCGTATCGATCGGGAAGCTCTCGTAATCGCCCTCAATCCCCTTCTTCGCCGAGAACGTTTCCACTGATCCCTTTGGCCGCTTCCGATTCTTATGGAAGATAGCCAGATCCGCGCAGAGCGCCGTAATGGGCAAGCCCGTCAGGTGCTGGATCATATCCATCCAGTGCGTGCCGATATCTCCCATTACCCGCAGCTTGCCGTTCGATTTTGCATCCAGACGCCAGTTCCAGTCCGTGTCGTAGAGCAGCCAGTCCTGCGAATACGTGCCCTGAACGATGAGAATCTCGCCCAGATCGCCGTGCGCAATCATTTGCCGCATCTGCTGCACTACCGGGTAATACCGCAGGTTGTGCTCCACGCAGTTGACCGCGTTCTTCGCTTTAGCTGCGTCCAGTAGCTTGCGCGCTTCGTCAACGTTCATAGTCATCGGCTTCTCGCAGAGCACCGCTTTGCCTGCATTGATAGCCGCCAGCGACATCGGGTAGTGATCTACGTTCGGCGTGCAAATGTGAACCGCTTCTATGTCTTTGTTGTCCAGAACGTCTTTCAGATTGGCGGTCGCAAACGGCACGCTCATGCTCTCCGCAAACTGGTTCGCGCGCTCCGGACGGCTCCCTACTACTGCCGCGATCTCCACATATCCTAACCGGCGTACGTTTTCGGCGTGCACCTTGCCCATAAACCCGGTTCCGACGATCGCCGTCTTAATTTTTTTCATCTCGTCTTCTCCTCAGCTAGTCAATTGTCCCGGACATTCCAACATCGGATCGGGCATGCCCGATCCCTACAGAACGCCCGATTTGCGTAGGGGACGATGGCACTGCCTTGCCCCGATTATCCTAACATTCGCTCCTGTGTTTTGAGCGACGCACGTGGGACCATGGGGCAATTGGAAGTTATGAAGAGCACTCGCTATCTTGCTACCGCATTCCTGGTATTGTGCGCCACCGTCGCCGCCCAGAACGGGCCTCCGCCCAGCGGCATCGATCTGAAGTCGATTGATGGATCGGTGAATCCCTGTGATGATTTTTATCAGTATGCTTGCGGAAACTGGCGTAAAACCAATCCCATTCCACCAGAATATTCGCGCTGGGGCCGGTTCAATGAGCTGCAGGACCGGAATCAGCAGATTCTACGCGGAATTCTGGAAGACTCGGCGAAACATCAGGATCGTTCTTCCGTTGATCAGAAGATTGGCGCGTTCTACGGCGCGTGCATGGATGAATCGACGATTAATAATGCAGGCGATAAGCCGATTGCGCCGGGTATCGAGCAGATTCGGAATCTGAGTGAAAAAGAGGAACTGGCGTCTGAAGTTGCCCGGCTGCACGATCAGGGAGTGGATGTTTTTTTCCGGCTCGGATCGAAACCCGATCCGGACAATTCGAAGATGAACATCGCGGATGCCGACCAGGGCGGCTTAGGCCTGCCGGATAAGAGCTACTATCTGCAGCCTAAAGATGAAGAGACCAGGCAGAAGTATGTGGCGCACATCTCGCGGATCCTGCAGTTAATCGGCGAGCCGCAGCAAGACGCAGATCGGAATGCGAAGTCCATATTGGCGCTTGAGACAGCTCTCGCGAGGGCCTCTCTGGACAGAGTGGATCGGCGGAATCCACACCTGACTCATCACGAAATGTCGCTGTCCGAGTTCCAGGCGCTGACTCCGGATTTCAAGTTCGCGCAATATCTGCAGGATCGCCGCGCGCCCTCGTTCGACAAGCTGAACGTAGCGGTTCCCGATTTCTTCAAGAGCTTGAACGACGCGATTGCCTCGTCCAGTCTGGGCGACCTTAAGGAGTACATAGTGTGGCATTACGCTTCCGCTTATGCTCCCGACCTGAGCAAGCCTTTTGTCGAGGCCAATTTTGATTTCTATACGCGCTATTTGACGGGAGCCAAGGAACTGCAGCCGCGCTGGAAACGGTGCGTCGAGAATACCGACCGCGGGCTGGGAGAAGCGCTCGGCCAAAAATACGTTGCGAAAGCGTTTGCCGGGCAATCAAAGGAGAAAACATTACAACTGGTGGGCCTGATTGAGCGCGAAATGGAGGCTGACATCAAGTCGCTGACCTGGATGAGCGACACAACCAAGCAACAGGCGCTCACCAAACTGAAGGGCGTAACGAACAAGATAGGGTACCCGGACAAGTGGAGGGATTATTCGAGCGTAAACGTCACTAACGGCAACTTCATCGCGGATGTGCGGAATGCGCGCGAGTTTGAGATCCACCGCAATCTGAAGAAAATCGGCAACCCGGTGGACCGATCTGAGTTCAACATGACGCCGCCTACCGTGAACGCCTATTACAATCCGCGCGAAAACAACATCAACTTTCCGGCAGGAATCCTGCAGCCGCCCTTCTACACTGCCAGCGCCGATATGGCGGTCAATTTCGGTGGTATCGGCGCAGTGATCGGGCACGAGTTGACACATGGTTTTGACGACCAGGGCAGACAGTTCGACGCCGATGGAAATCTGCGCGACTGGTGGACGAAGCAGGACAGCGAGGAATTCAAAAAGCGGGTGGATTGCCTTGTGAATGAGTATTCGAAGTTCAGTCCGGTGGAAGGAGCGAACTTAAATGGGCGGCTGACGCTCGGCGAAAATGGCGCCGATAACGCAGGAGTCCGGCTGGCGTATATGGCTCTGCTTGGCGGACTTGAAAACGGCAGCGTGGATAATAGCAAGCTCGACGGATACACGCCCGAGCAGCGATTTTTCCTGGGATACGCACAGGTCTGGTGCGAAAATCAGCGGCCGGAATCGCTTCGCAACCGGGTCCGCACCGATCCTCATTCGCCGGGCGAATTTCGCGTCATCGGCGTTGTACAGAACTCCGCGGAATTTGCGAAGGCCTTCGGATGCAGGGCCGGTCAACCGATGGTGGCCGCCAATAGCTGCCGGGTCTGGTAAATCGCCTGATTACACTGAGAATTCATGGCATACTCGAAATTTCAGGCTGCGGCTCTCGGCTGCATTTTACTGGCTGGCGCGGCGGCGGCCCAAACGAGCCAAAACGGGGACTCCGAAAAGCAGCAATCGAAATCAGGGCTCGATTTGAACGCGATCGACAAGTCAGCCGATCCTTGCAGCAACTTCTATCAGTACGCCTGCGGCACCTGGATCAAAAATAATCCCATTCCGCCCGACGAGAGCAGTTGGGGCCGCTTTAACGAACTTTTTCAGCGTAACCAGGAGATTCTGCGGGGCATCCTGGAAGACTCGGCAAAGCACCAGGACCGCTCGTCAATCGATCAGAAGATTGGGGGCTTCTATCAGTCTTGCATGAATGAGCCCGAGATCGAACAGCGAGGAACCGCGCCGCTTCAACCGGAGCTCAAACGAATTGCCGGCATAAACACCCAGAGCGAGTTGCTCGATGAAGTGGCGCGCCTACACCAGCGCCAGGTTGGTGTGTTTTTCAATTTTTACTCCTCACCCGATCCGAAGAATGCGCGCATGGTCATCGCTAACGTCGATCAAGGCGGTCTCGGATTGCCGGAACGGGATTTTTATCTGCGCACGGACGCGAAATCGGAAGAGATCAGGAAGAGGTACGTTCAGCACATTGCCAGGATGTTTGAGCTTATCGGAGTGCCCACTGCCGATGCGCGAACGAAGGCGGCAACTGTGATGGCGATTGAGACGGACCTGGCAAAGGCATCGCTTGACGTGACCACGCGGCGCGACCCTCAGCAGCTGGTTCATGAAATGTCGAAAACGGAGCTGGACGCGCTCAGCCCGCACTTCAACTTTGCACAGTTCTTTGCGCGCGTGAATGCGCCCGGGTTCAGCACCCTGAATGTGGGCGTTCCGAACTTTGTAAAGGCCTTCAGCACTCTGGTTTCGACCAGAAGCATGGCTGAGTTACAGGACTACCTCACCTGGCATTTCGTGAGCGCCAGTGCGAGGCTTCTGCCCAAGACCTTTGTAGATGAGAACTTTGACTTTTATGGAAAAACCCTGACGGGCGTAACTCAACTGAAGCCACGTTGGAAGCGCTGCGTGTCGGCGACGGATGATGAACTGGGCGAGGCGCTAGGCAAGAAGTACGTCGAGAAGACGTTCGGAGAGCAGGGGAAGCAACGAACTCTGGAAATGGTTCATGACATTGAGCACCAGATGGCAAAGGACTTGGAATCGCTGAACTGGATGAGTCCTGAGACGAAGAAGCAGGCCATGATCAAGCTGCACGCCGTGACTAACAAGATTGGGTATCCGGACAAATGGCGGGATTACTCGTCGATCAAGATTGTCGATAACGACTTTTTCGGCAATTGGTACCGGTCAAACGAATTTGAGAGCAAGCGCGAGCGCGACAAGATAGGGAAACCGGTGGACCGGGCCGAGTGGGAGATGACGCCGCCCACCGTGAATGCTTATTACGAACCGACCGAGAACAACATCAACTTCCCGGCGGGAATTTTGCAGCCGCCGTTCTATTCAAATAGCGCCAGCGATGCCGTGAATTACGGCGCAATCGGGGTTGTGATCGGGCACGAACTGACGCATGGCTTCGATGATCAAGGTCGTAAGTTCGATGCCGACGGTAATCTGAAGGATTGGTGGCAGAAGAGCGACGAGGAGCACTTCAACAAACTAGCGGATTGCTTCGTGAAAGAATACGGCAGTTTTGAAGCAGCACCCGGTGTATATCAAAATGGCAAGCTCACGCTGGGTGAGAACACGGCGGATAATGGCGGCATACGTCTTGCGTACATGGCCCTGATGGATGCTCTTGCCAAAAGGGAGGAGCCGCTTTCCACGAAACAAGATGGGTACACGCAGCCGCAGCAATTCTACCTGGGATTTGCGCAGGTCTGGTGTGCGAACATCCGGCCGCAATTCGCCAGGCTGCTGGCGCAAACAGATCCTCACTCTCTAGATGAATTCCGGGTGAATGGAGTGGTCCGGAATGTGCCCGAATTTGACCAGGCATTTGGCTGCAAGGCAGGTGACAAGATGTATGTGACACCGGGCCAGGGTTGCCGGGTCTGGTGATCCCTTTCCTCTAAACAATCTATGACCCAAACAATCAAAGATAATCCGCTGTTGACGGAGCGCTTTCCGATTCCGTTCGATGTCATAGACGCGGCCCAGGTAGAGCCTGCCATAGGTTTGCTGTTGAAGCAGATGAATTCGCGGCTGAAGGATCTGGGCCTGCCCGAAGTGCCGCGCACATACGACAACATTTTGCTTGCTTTGGACAAGATGACAGAGCCGCTCGACATTGCCATGGCGGTGGTGCGCCATCTGGAGTCGGTTGCGACAACCCCGGAATTGCGTGCCGCATACAATGCTGTGCAGGGTCCGGTCAGCGCATTCTACACTTCGATTCCTCTCAATTCCGAATTGTGGGCCGCAGTCAAATCGGTAGATCAGAATTCGGAAAAAGACAATCTCGCTCCGGTACACAGGCGATTTCTTCAGAAGACGGTCACCGGGTTTCGACGCGCGGGAGCGGATCTGGATGCCGAAGGCAAAAGAAAACTTGAGGATCTGGACGTTGCCTTAACCAAGGCAACCACGAGATTTGCGGAAAATGTTCTAGATGCTACGAACGCCTACGATCTTGTAATCACGCAGGAGGAAAAGCTTTCCGGCTTACCTGAATCCGCGCGCACAGCGGCACGCGAGAGCGCCAAATCAAAGGACAAAGAGGGTTGGCGATTTACTCTGCAAGCGCCCAGCTACACCGCGGTAATGACGTATCTGGACGATCGACCCATCCGCCAGCAGCTTTGGGAAGCTTCCAACGCCAGGGCAACCTCGGGTTCCTTTGATAATCGCGCCCTCATTGCGGAAATTTTGCGTTTGCGGCGGGAGAAAGCTCATCTGCTGGGATACCGGGATTTTGCGGATCTTGTTCTGGAAGAGCGCATGGCGCACACTGGCTCGCAGGCCCAGGAGTTTGTGGATAGTCTCCGCCGCAGAACAGCCCCGTTCTTTGAAAAAGAGAATCGCAGCCTTGCAGATTTTGGCGCACAGCTCGGATATAAGACCATCCATCCGTGGGATGTTGCATACGTCGCGGAAAAGCAGCGCCAGTCTCTTTACGAATTCGACGAAGAGGAGTTGCGGCCCTACTTCGAACTCGACCGCGCCGTGGCTGGAATGTTCGACATCTTCAGCCGCGTCCTGGGAATTAAGGTGGTTGAGGAGCCCGGAGTGCCTGCCTGGGATCGGGCTGTTAAGTATTACCGGATAGAAGATGCCGGATCGGGAGAGCTGCTGGGCGGATTCTACACCGACTGGTTTCCCCGCGAGAATAAGCGCGGTGGAGCCTGGATGGACTCCCTGATTGTCGGCAATCCGGATCAGGGACAGCCGCACCTTGGCTTGATTTGCGGGAATCTGACCCCGCCTTTACCCGACACTCCGTCTCTATTGACGCATCGCGAAGTGGAGACGATTTTTCACGAATTCGGCCATCTGCTCCATCACACCTTGAGCCGCGTGCCGGTGCGAACGCTCTCC
>DATIMA010000125.1:0-27923 GCA_035475915.1 Bryobacteraceae bacterium | reverse complement strand
GCCACGCCAGTGAAGGAATATCTCGCCGATGTCCTCCCAGGCTTAAATGGCCGCACCCTGAGCCAGCTTGCTAACCTTACTCCCGCTCGCTGGTCCGCCGCTCGCCGTTGAATCTACCACTGGGTTGGTCTAACGCTTACGATCGATCATGCCGAGAAATACGTCGATGGCAAAGTTCACACGAACGGTTTAGAGAATTTCTGGAGTTTGCTGAAGCGCAGCATCAACGGCACCTACATCAGCGTCGAGCCGTTTCACTTGTTCCGCTACCTAGATGAACAGACGTACCGCTTCAATCAACGAAAGCTTACGGATGCGGAGCGTTTTAGCATCGCGGTGGATGGAATTGTCGGCAAACGTGTAACGTACAAAGAGCTAACGGGCAAGACAGAGGCAGAAGCGTGAACGCTTCCGTATCGAAAGCCGTCACGAGGAAAACGGTAGTGGGGGCGCGGTGAATACCCTCTACTACGGCGATAATTTAGAAATCTTACGTGATGAGAAACGGATGCCATCGGAATCCGTCGATCTCTGCTACATTGATCCGCCGTTCAATTCGCAGCGCACCTATAACCAGATCTACAGCACAGCAAAGCGCAAGGATGCTGCGCAAGCGCAAGCGTTCACGGATATGTGGATATGGGATACTCCCGCTGCGCTCGGATATCGCGAGATCACGAGCAACGAGGGCGGACGGTTCCAAGAGGAAACCATAGAACTATTTCGCGGGTTCCACTCCGTTCTCAAGGAAAGCAGTTTGCTTGCTTATCTGGTAAGCATGACGCTTCGATTGGTTGAGATCCGTCGCGTACTAAAACAGACTGGAAGCTTCTATCTTCATTGCGATCCGACTGCCAGCCATTATCTGAAGCTGTTTTTGGATTCAGTCTTTGGGCTTGAGAATTTTCGTTCCGATATCACATGGAAGCGCACGAATTTTCGGTGGGCGGCTCGGATTAAGAGGCAAACGGCTCAGTTGCGACCTCGAATCAAACTGAGTGCAATGCGCATAGTGCATTTCGGTATCTTGCTTTGTGCACACGTGTGCAGTACGGTCACATATAGATAGAACGGTTCTACTGTTCCGTCGAGACCGCCTCTTGGCCTCCGTCTTGTGGCGGTCTTTTCTGCGCGGGATCTGTCTTATGGGGATGGGAAAGAGCCGCGCTCCGTTCTCTAGCAAAAATGGATCGCAGCAGCGACAACGTGTACGGGAAGCCTCTGGACGAAGTGAAGATACCGGACGGATATAAGCGCCTGCCTAACGGCTGGTTCGATGTGCCCCGGATGTCCGAGCACTACATAACCGAACAGGGCAGAGTGGCAGTCTACTTTAGCAATGCACGGGATTTGGGTGAGGACAAGAGGCGCATACTCGTGTATCCAGAGGCGTGAACTTCAACGGAGCACCTAAAGAACTGCCCTACTTTCACCGATAAGAACTGTACATACATTTGTGAACAGTAGAGCAAGGGTTTCACGGCCCTCAGCACCGCGAAACCCAATAGAGATTAAGAAGATATATGTTTTACTATTGTATGGGCGACGTGGAGGAACTCGGCGAAAGATTGGTAGTGTCTCTAAATGGATGAAGACGTGCCGACCACCAAGGTGCGCGTAGACTGCGAGAAGAGCAATGCCTTCCGTGTGATTCACGCGGATGGCGTGTATGGCGGAACCACTCCGCGCCTACAACTCTTCATCGCATTCTATAATGAGCGATTCCCAATTCCAAAGGCGATGACATATGAAGTGTCTGAGGCTGGTGCGCCTGAGCGGGAAATCATTGCTGAGCGCGAATCAAAAGAAGGCATTTTTCGTGAAGTGGAAGTTGGCGTGGTGTTTGACATTAATGTCGCAAAAGCCTTTGCAGTTTGGCTGACCGAGAAGGTTGCCGAACTTGAGAAAAAGCGGGAGCAGATTTTGGGCGGGTCGAAGGCAATGGAGGAAATTCACGAATGAGCACTCTTGCTCTACCGTTCCCGTTTATTGACAATACGTGGACTTCTTCTGAAGCGAAGGCTGCGGTTATTCCGGTTGGGACTCCGGTTTCGATCCAGCGTCTCATTGGTCTACTTGATGAAAGGGGAGAAGACGATTACGGGCAAATTGGACCCTCACAGTTGGCGTTCAAAAATGCTCTTACGTTCCTTTTAGCTGCTATCTCCCTAGTTGGAGAGGACATCCCGTCTTCCCCGGTGGTTGACTCTGAGGGGGGTATTCGGATCACATGGAGGCGCGGCAACAAGCAGGTAAAACTGATCTGTCCGGCCACACGCGATGCTGAGGTTTACGTCTATTATTCATCACCGCGAGGAAATGGCCTTAGCAATCAGGGAGTGACGCCTCTGGTGCTTGCGCAAAGACTTGACTGGTTAACTGAGCGTGAGTCCGCAGCAACCGCAGCCGGTTGATCCTCCTTGCGGCACGATCATCTATCGAACGATACGCCGTAAAAACTGGTTCGATCCAGACGATCCCTCACACGTTAAAGCGGAGGCATTCATGCGTCGGCCCCCGAAGCGTGACGAAACCGGCTCCATTATTGATCCAATGGATGCAGACGGATTGTCGCTTTATGACTCTTTCCACATCGAAGCACGGCAATGTATTGAGCAGGAACTTAGTTGCCACGGGCTTGTGACGTTGCATGTTGGCACGCTCCGTGCGCTTGGCCTGAATGCGATTAGAGACCCAGAAGATTACCGAAAAGTTCTAATCACAAATATGCCGTTTATGAATCCGAACGATGCTGATGAAGAACGCCTCCTGGATGCTGTCGCCGACTCAGCAAGAATACATACTCACTGCAAGTGGCGTAAGCCCGAAGAACGCTAAGGGTACTCAAGCACCTTTCAGGCACTACCCATTTGTGGGAATCGGGCAAACCGGATACTATAGCGGTAGGTGAAACCAATTCTCACAAGCCCAGGGGTGCAATGAAGCCAGCACCCGCTCCTAATGTTCCCGGCAACACCGAAGCAGAACGTATGAGCAATGCGCTTCGCATGGTGCTCACCGTGTCGAAGAAGGATCTGCTAAAGAAGGAAGCCAGTGAGAAGCGAGCACACGGAAGGAAGCCGGGAAAGAAAATCAGGCGCGTGAGTACAGGAACAACAGATGGCTAGCTGGGTTGAGAAGGCTGCACGTCAACGTGCGCTACTTCTTCGAGATGCGCCTGAGTTGTGGGCCACTCTAAAAGTGCATTTGCGACAGGCAGTAGCGGATTACACGCGGATTTATACGCCTTCTGGTGAAGTAGAAGTCGAATACTCGAACTGTTTACAAGTAACCGAGAACTGCGTCAGGATCAGAATCCTTGCTCCTCCAGCTAAAGCAAACGGGTCGGTGGAGATCATTTTCGATCCGGACGACGATAGCGTTTCATGGGATAAGCAAAAGCTTCACGCCGCAGTCAATGATGAGGACGTGGTTGTGCTTAAGGATGCCAAGGGCGAAGTGCTTGATCTCGAACAGATCAGCGAGAAAATTCTCTCGCCAATATTAAAAAGACTTCCACATCGCAAGCCGAATATCCTTCTATGAAACGCCGTCTGTCTCATCCCGCTGTCGAACGACGCGGACTATGGCTTGACTCTCGGATTCACGGTATAGCTTCGCGATCTCTCGATATTGTTGGGCCACAGTTTCCATTGAAGGCGGGAGATCCCGCGCTAATTGCTCCCAGTGTTCTGCGTTAATGTCGTCAACGCGTTCATAGCTGGTCACGAATTCCGCTTGTCTTTCGGGCATTCGGGGGCATTCCTCCCTGACGATATCAAACACCCAGGTGAGTTGGCAAGTATGTTATTACCTTTATAAAAGCTCGTCGGCAGATTGAGATGCTCGCCAGCAGAGGCCATTCCACATCCGATCGGTGTTTGTCGGCCCTATGAGTCGACGGTGGGCTACAGCTAATCACGGCAGCAACTTGCGACGCATCCAGAAATTAAATCCGGGAAGTGGCGCAGTAGGCATGCTCATGTCCTCGATGCCCGTTTATGGACCGCCGACCGTAGATTGCTAGTGCGAAGGGCTGTTATCACTCGTTGAACAACTAGAAATGAACGCTGACGGAAACACACTGGCCAACACCATTGTTTATTCACTCGGAACCCGCTCGTAGATGCGGACGTAATCGACATCGTGAAATTGCGGGAAGACGGTGGTGTCATCAGGTTTGCCCGGCCACTTACCGCCGACGGCCGTGTTCAGGATCAGGTAATGCGGCGTATGCGGGATGCCAGTGACCGCTATGTGGATGAGCTTGTCGTCCACATACCAGCGAATAGCGTCAGGCTCCCATTCCAACGCATAAACATGGAAGTCCCTGGTGTAGTCATCGTCGCCGCGCCAAGTGCCGGAGCTTGATTTCTTTTCGCCCTTGAACGTGTAGTAGTGCAGCGTGCCGTAAATCACGTTCGTCTCATGGCCGAGGAATTCCATGATGTCGATCTCGCTGTACCACGGCCGTTCTTCTGGAATCAGGGCCTCGTTGCCCGCGGCAATAGTTTCTGCCATGAGCCGCTCCATGGCCCAGTCCCGGTTCTGCGGATACAACCAGTACGCGGCCCACATTCCCTTGCCACCTGGCAGTTTTGCGCGAATCTCGAAACGCCCGTAGGTCGCCGCGAACTTGTGGCTCGTGTCCACGCGGCCGCTGGTGTAATGCATGCCGCCGTAGTCACGCTTACGGCTGCGTAGCCGGAGACAGCCGTGTTCGAGATACACTTCGTCGCGGACGTAATACTGCAACTCGTCGTGCTTACTCTGCTCGCGGACCACGACGTTCCACTTCGCGGGATCGAGACGCTTTCCTTCGAATTCATCGCTCCATACAAGCCGCCAGCCGAGACGCGTCGACGCACCGCCGGTCTTCGGTGTGGCATCGTTCTTCGTGCCCACCGGGACCTTGCGCGAAGATTTCGATTTCTGTTCGGCGGAGAGAGTCCCGCCGATCAGGAGGACAACGAAGGCGAGTGCGACAGCGCGACACAGCGCAAGCATACAAACTCCTTTGTCAGGTCGATGACCGTTCTCAAACCGAGTAGAAATGAACGCGAGAGAGATGTCGAGCATGGCAACAAGTACGAAGATATCTGAACGCCGTATGCCGCACTGTGCGCGATGATTCGTGTGAAATCCCCTTCGCACCAGTGGTGTCCCTTGCTGTCCTGAAGTCAGCATCTGGGACAGCACGGATTTCAGTGCAATTCCAGGTTCGCGATGGCAGATGTGATCGGCGTTTATCAGGAGTTATCCGACTGAGGCGACGAAAAGCTCATCCTCTCAGCAGGTTGCGAGCGCATGCGGAGCGTTGGAGGCGATTTGGAAGCAGGCATTCATTAGGTGATCGAAGCCCGTTGTCAGGAGAATCCAGGTTGACAACCGCAGGTCGCCTGACAGCCGGCGCATCGACGGCGTACAAAACCGTCGGAAATAGAAAAACAGCACGGTTGTGTTTCTGCGAGCACCAGAGTTGCTATCACACTAGAGAGGACGAGCGTGGCCTAAAGAATTAGAAAGTTGTCCATCATCCCGGTGTCCTCATGCGGCAGGATGTGACAGTGGAACACTGACTTTCCACTAAATTCCTTAAACCTCACCCTGATCACGACGGACGACTTAAGCGGGACCCAAACCGTATCGGCTACCGGGGCGTAGTCAACCGGCTTGCCGTTTACCGAAATCACCTCGAAATGATTTACGTGCACATGGAACGGGTGACCTTCGGTGCCGCCGTGATGAGCACCCAACACCTGGATGTGCCACTCCTCGACGCTGCCCAGCTTGCATACATGCGGGACAGCGAGTTCCTCATAGACATTGTTATTGATCAGAAAATCGATCCCGACGTAGGGATTTTGGGAAGGGGGAAATACTCCCGAAAAAATGAAGTTGCGCACGCGCTGTACCTCTTCTGGGCGGATGCGTGGATAGTAGCGCTTTTGGGTTGGAAGCTTGGTGGGAACCCCCATCGGTTTGGGCGCACCAGTCACCTCGATCTCCGCAATGACTTTCTGGTCGCTCTGCAAAAACTGCTGCCGCTGTTCCAGTTGCACGATCTTATACACGCCCGGAGTGTCAACCGCCTTGATGAGGAACTCGGCGCGGCCAGCCGGAGGAATTGCGACCTGACCGGGGTCGGCGGTGTTCGGAGTCATCAGCATAACGGGTACTTGTTTGATGGGATGAACCGGCCTGGTCACCGTCTGTTCGAAGTTGACAGTGTCGATCGCGATGAGGTGCATCTCATGCCCTTCGACCACGATCGGCATATAATTATCCGAGCAGGCGTTCAGCATGCGGAAACGAACCACTTCACCTGGCGCAAGCTTGAATCGCTGCACGGGCAACTGCTTGCCGATCGGATGCGTCCCCTGTCCCTTCGCGTAGTTGTGCGTCTCTTTAAAGAACGGCTCGCCATTTAGCATGTAGTAGCGAAGCTTGTAATCGCCCGCAGTGAATCCTCCCTGGAGCTTGGTCGGCTCCATTTGGCAGGTTTTGGGATTGTACGTGGTCACTACACCGTTAAGCGTGTCCCACATAGCGTTCTGCTTCGGCTGATAGGTCCAAAGATTGGGGTCTTCTTCACTGGGAAATAATCCAATATCTTGAATGGCAAGCAAAATATCGCGCGCAGCTTTAATCTCGGGTACTGCATCGATATCGCCGTAGGTTATCAGGGGTCCGGCCATACCGCTTACGGCCTGTACCGCTGTCGATCCGTGATGATGGGGGTGATACCAAGATAGTCCGGGGGGCTGATCGTACGGGATTTTGAATTCGTAATCGTACGATTGGCCTGGCATGATGTCGATCATCTTTGCGAGCGGGTTTCCGGTACCCACCGGCTCAAATAAATGAGGAATCACGTCGAGTCCATGCAGATGCAGGTTCGTCGAATTGAACATATGCGGGACATTGTGGCTGCCGTCCCATCCCTTCGAATCGACCGGCGGAAGCGAGTTCTTCACGCGTACTCGCAACATCTCGCCCTGCCGTACCTTGATCAATTCGCCCGGCACCCTGCCGTTGTAGCTGCGCAGCTTGCAGCGCGTGCCGTCGATCGTCTTCTCGATGAATTTGCATTCAAGGTGAAGAACACCCGCCTCGTAATCTTCCCCTTGTTGCGTCTGCGCTCTGCCTGCGCCGGCGACTGTTCCGGCAAACGCCGCACCAGTCTTCAACAAACTACGCCGTGAAATTGAATTCATAGTCTCTCTTTGTTCGGCTTGGACCTATCTCTTGGAAGCCGCAGTGTTTGCGGCACGAGGATCCGAACAAGCCAGCGGCAGCGCGCGCGGGCTGATATAGGTCGCATACTGCGCGAAGGCGACGGCCAGTTGCAACGATGAATCGAGCGGAACCGCGCTCGCGAAGGGGCCTGGCGATTCCGCGACGCGATAGGGCTGCGGATATCTGTAGTTCGAAAAATATGCCGCGTTGTCGGGATTGTAAGTAGTACACATCCCAGGGAAACTAAAGATTGCCGGGACGGTGACACTCTGCAAATTTAAATACGGCGGAGGCGCCGCATACGCTCCCATGTGGCACGAGACACAACTCGAGTTAGCCTGATCCACCGTGCCTGCCAACCGCTTCTCACAGCCATAGTGCTCAGGAATCGATACCGGCGCGAGAACAGTTTCGTACGGCGGCTTGCTTTCGGCCCGTCGAACGGCGGGAAAGGTATGAGGATCGCTGCCCCACTGCACACCCAGAGGCTCCATTCGATCCAGCACCGTCTTGCCGCTAAGATTTCCGTTGTAGGCAAGCGTGCTATAAACCCATCGTGTCGGCGACCTTTCATCGACCACTGCCAGGTCGATTTGAATTAGATGGATTTTGCCGACGCGGCGATTGCAGGTCGAGTATTTATCCGGTCCGAACTGCACGTGGCCGTTGGCTTGCCACTCGGTCGAGCCTCGCAGGTAAGGCACGCTCGCGGTATCCGCTGTGGTGTTCAATAGCTTGATCACCACCGTGCCTTCCGCAAACGGCAGCCCCTTCGCCAAGGTCCGCCCGCTATCGGTATGAACGGCAGGAGCGCCCGAGGCGGGAAACACCTGGCCCAGCGACCATGCGCCGCAAGGATTGTACATCCCGACGGACCACGTCTCAAATAGCGGATCTATATCGCGGCCAGTCGATAATAACGGTCGAAATAAGCGCTCTTTTCCGCTCCCACGTCCCTCGTGCAATGTGGACAAAGCGGTCGATAATTCGTTGGTGAGACCGTGCGCAAATTCGCGGCCGCGCTGGCCGTCGTAAGCCATCCAGGGGACGTGAAACCACATCGGCCGACTATCCACTGTCGTCTGCCAACCCGTCTCGTCCGGCAGATTCGGATTTTGCCCGCGCTTGACATAATCGACGATGTCCTCCACATAGCCTCGCCAATCGCTCCAGGTTGAATTTGCATCGGAAAACGACACCTGGCGTTTCAGCCAGGGCGCCTCGCAAGCCGGCATTTGCCTGGGATAGTCGCGGCTCAGCTTGAAACGAGGCCCTTTCCATCCGGTAGGCGGCGCATCCACGCTATCGCGAAAGGCTTCAGCCGCGGGACCAGCGGATGATGAAGCCGGGTGAACGTTCTGCGCTGCTGTGACCGAGAGCGCGAAAATCAGCAGCACGGAGAAATCTGCCGCGCCGGTGAAAACCTTTCTTATGACCGGGAAATCCACGGTTCCAAGTGCTCCGATTGTGACATGTTTGATCGATAATAACCGCAATTAGAGGCTAATGCAAGCAACGAACTACTTAAGTTGATTGTGTTTGTGATAAAAGTTGTTGAGCTATTTACGCAAGGGATAACCGCACTAATGCCCAATTCGGTTGCTTTTTTTCTTAACGGGAAAGCCGTGATCGTGAACGATCCCGCACCCGATTTGCTGTTAATCGATTACCTTCGCTCTCCGGAAGTCGGGCTGACCGGGCCGAAAAAGCCGTGCGGCCAGGGCGGGTGCGGAGGCTGCACGGTGATTCTCTCGCGCTGGAACGGCGACGAACCCCAACATCGTGCGATTAATTCCTGTTTGCGCCCCGTCTGCGCGTTGGGCGGGCTGGTTGTGACCACGATTGAAGGGACCGGCGCGGTGCGACGCCCGAATCCTGAATTTCTGCATCATTCGCTGGTCGCTTCGCGAGCGGCGGCGCCACCGAATGCGCCCACCCCGCCCGCCGTTAGGCACGCGGAAGCCGCGGTGAAGGCCAAGAACGAAGCGGTTCTTAAGTCGGTCTCCCAGGCTCTTTCAAAGAGTGGACCTCCGATGGCCAAGCTAGGCAGGCCGCCCGCCGATCACCCATCGGAAATCTCGAATGAGGGGGTCAACCCGGTCGCTTATCGCCTGGCGATGAACAACGGCTCGCAATGTGGCTACTGCAGCGTTGGATTCGTGATGAATATGTCCGAGTTCCTGATCAATAACCCTAAGGCGACCAAGAAACAGATCGAGGAAGCCTTCGACGGCAATATCTGCCGCTGCACCGGTTATCGCGCGATCCTCACCGGCATGAAAACGTTCGCTTCGGACTGGAATAAGCAGGATGAGGCCAACCGGATGGCGTGCATTGCGGACCCTGACACTGCGGCGCAGAAGCCGGGACCACTCATCATTCCCTTTCCGTCTGGGGCTGAAGGACCAGCCCAGCCGGTTACATCCAGTGGCAACGGCCAGTTGTGGAGAACGCCAACCACTCTTGCCGAGCTCGCGACATTGATGCACTCCAATCGCGGCGCTGAGTACCGCCTCGTGCACGGTAATACGTCCTATGGCGTCTATGAGCAGGAATTCGCCACGACGAAATTATTCATTGACATCCGGCTGATTCCCGAATTAAATGCGCCCCCCGATCTTCGCGACGGAGCGCTGCGCGTGTCCGGCGGGACGATTTACGCCGATCTCATTTCGCTGCTCGAAAATAATGGGCCGAATAGCAGCAACGAAAATACGCGCCTCGGTGCGGTGCTGTTCATGGCTCGACGGACCGCCGGGCGAATCGTACGCAATGCGGCATCGCTTGCCGGGAATTCGATGATGGTGCTGCATCATATCGCGAAGGGCACCGGCGAGCCGTTCCCGTCCGATCTTTTCACCACGCTCGATTGCATCGAAGCCACGGTCGAGTATCTGCTGCTTGAAGCAAACGGAACGTTTACACCTCAGTCCGCGTCTGTTCGCGATTTGGTGGCGTGGGCGCTCGACAATCCGGCATCGATCAACAATATTGTGCTAGTTTCCTATCTGCTGCCCAATGGGGACTTTAAAAACGAGACCGCTCTGGCGCAGAAAGTCGCGCTACGCGAAGTTAATGCGCACAGTATCGTAAACACAACGAGCCTCTTCACTCTTTCCTTCGGCAATGTGATTTCCGCCGCGTCGCTGGTGTTTGGCGGAATCGCTCCGTTCCCCTGGCACGCCGCTAAAACGGAAGCAGCGCTAGCAGGCGCTCCGCTCGGTCTAAACGCTTACAAGAGCGTTGCCGCCACTCTCGCTGCCGAGGTCAAAGCCGAACTAGCACTTTGGGCCGACCGTATGAAAGGCCTGCCAAACGAAGGCTTCACCGATGAGTATCGGATTGAACTCGCCATCGGCCTGTTCTATAAAGCGATCGTGAATGCCATGGAAGCACGCGGCATCACACCGCCGCCCGAAATCGCATCCAGTGGACGGGTCACGTGGGGGAAATGGCCGGAAAGCGACGGAACGCAACACTATGCCAACCCGCGGGAATGGAACAAGCCTGTAGGGCAGCCCTACATCAAGATCACATCGATGTATCAATGTTCCGGGCAAATTCATTACGTGCATGAACTGCCTGTGCCTCCGCTTACGGTAAATGCGGCATTCGTGCAAAGCCGGCGCGCACTCGCGAACTACTATTTCATCATTCCGGGCAGCGACAAAGCCGTCACGGCTGCTGAACTGCGCCGCTACCTAAGCGAGCGCTTCCAATCTTTCATCGACTTGATCACACACGAAAACATTCGCGAAGGCGGAGTCAATCTCCAGGGCATGGGAATGGATCAACCGCTGTTCGCTGAGCAGATGGTCAACTTCGTCGGTCAGTCGATCGCCCTCGCGATTGCGAACACCGAACAAGAAGCGATTCGGATCGCACACTATGTAATGGAGAATTGCCTTGGGTACTACGCTGTCGATTGGCCCGCTCCTTTTGACAAGCCGATTCTGAACCTCGAAAAGGCTATTGAAATCGGCAGCGTTTTCCCGGATACGCCGGAATCGGCCAGCTTCGTCGCGCACATCTGGAAAATCACGCGACCCGGCAGCCGGTTTGACTGGACGCGCGATAAGAACCCGCTCGATCGCGAACCTTCCGTCCGGGAGGGACGGATTGACGGAATCGATTGCGTGATCGTCGAAAACGCGCAGAGCAATGGCGGCCAAGCGCACTTCTACATGGAACGGCAGGGCTGCGTCGCCGAACCGAGCGATCAACGGCGTTTCGTAATCTATCCATCCACGCAGAGCCCGATGGAAATGCATCAGACCTCGGCTATGGCGCTCGGCGTCCATTACAACCAGGTGGAGATTCGTGTAAATTCCGTCGGTGGCGGATTCGGTGGAAAAACCGAGCAAACACGTTTCGTAACTGGTCCGGCGGCGGTTGCGGCACAGGCAATGAAACGCCCGGTTCGACTTGCTGTACGGCGCGAAGAAGACACCATCATGATCGGCAAGCGCCACGGCTACTACGGGCAGTATCAAATTGCGATCGATCGCCGCGGAATGCTGCACGGCTTCCAGATCAAAATGTGGGGCGATGGCGGCGCATTCTACGACTGTTCCTTCATCGTTTCCAATTGCGTGCAACTCCGCACCGACAACGCCTATCTCATCAAGAATTTTGAAAGCCAGATCGACGTTTGCCGCACCAACACCGCGCCATCGACCGCGTTCCGCTCTTTCGGCGACGTGCAAGGCAAGAACATGGTGGAGAACGCGATTGACGATGCCGCCTTTGCCATCGGCATGTTGCCCGAAGACGTGCGGGAATTGAATCTATACAATCGCGGCGACGTCACGCCCTTCGGCCAGCCGCTCTCGTACTGCTACATGAAGCAAGTATGGCAGTACTTGAAAGACAAGTCGAATTACTCCGAGAAGCGCGCCTCCGTTGATGACTATAACCGCAAAAACAAATGGCGCAAGCGCGGCTTGGGAATGATGCCGGTGAAGTACGGCTCTGGCTACAACCTGTTGATGCTCGAACAAGCCGCGGCCGTCATCTCGATCAGCCAAGGCGATGGGAGCGTTTTCGTTCATCAAGGCGGCGTCGAGATGGGGCAGGGACTCGCCACGCAAGTTGAACAGGTTGCCTCCTATGTTTTGAACCTTCCAATGGAAATGATTTTCGTCGAAGGCCCGCGCACCGCGATCACGCCCAATCCCACGAGTTCCGGCGCGTCAACCGGAACTCCTTACTCCTGCGAAGCAGTGAAGCAGACGTGCCAGGAAGTTCGCAAGCGCATGCTCAATTTCGGCTACCAAATGCGCGAAGAGAATGGCGATCGATGGTGCACGGACAATGGCATCGATTTTTGGAATTATTCGGATGGCTGGGCGCACGTTCGCAACTTCCGCGGCCAGGACACGCTCATCTGGTCGACGTTGGTTTCACTTGCGTATTCGAAGCGCATTCCTCTGATCGCGACCTTTACTGCGAAAATCCGGGGCGGCGAAGTGCAGATCCCCGCCATGACCTTCAAGCCGCAGAATCAGCAGCCGAATATTCCGGGCATCACCCGCAATCCGAACGCACCGCTCGGCGGAGGCGTCGATTCTTTCGTCGGCTTCACGTACTCCGCCGCGCTATCCGTGGTCGAAGTCGACATTCTTACGGGTGAGGCGCAGATCCTCAGCTCCGATATTGTTTATGACATGGGCTGGAGCATGAATCCGGCAATCGACATCGGCCAGGTTGAAGGCGCTTTCGTGCAAGGCATCGGCTACCTGACTTCCGAAAAGCTGGTGTTTCAGGAGGACGGACCCGAAATTGGACGGCTCAACACCGATAACACGTGGCGCTACAAACCGCCGGCGACCACGTCGATTCCGCTTGAACTCAATACTCATCTGTTCCCGCGCGATTCACTGAGCGTTGCCGACATCCCAGAGGATCCGAACGACATCTTCTCCGCAAAAGAAGTCGGTGAGCCGCCGCTGGTCCTCGCCAACAGTGTGTTCTTTGCGATTAAAGCGGCGATTCGCGCGTCGCGTCTGGAGCGCGGCCTCAGCGGTCTATTTCGCTTTGACGCGCCAGCAACGGTTCAGGAGGTGCGCCGCGTCTGCGAAGTATCTCTCGCCGACCTCGAAAGGAACTAAACATGAAGAGAATCGATTTCTGTCGATTTGGCGCTTTACTGCTCGCACTGGTTCTAGCGTTGGGCAGCGCGTACAGCCAATCCCACGTAGTGGTTTCTGCACAAACTCTTACAGCGCGAAAGCAAAAAGGCTCTGGATTTCCGGATTTCGGATTCATGGTGACACCGTCCGAATACGCGGCCAAGTATTCCGATCAACCCGTCTTCCGTCTGAAGGCCGATTTCCCCAAGGAGTTGCCGAATGATCGGCCGGAATTTCTCGAGAAGATCGATTTCCGTACCCAGCCGCTTGCCTACATGGAAGCGGTTCGCGACTACGCTTTCGAAGGCAACCTGCCCAGCTGGGATCCCTGGCAAAACCATGTCCGCGAGTGGTATCACATCCCGTGGCTGCATCCGACAAGCACCGGCCCGAACGCATATCCTCCCAACGGCGGTACTGAAGGATTTCACGGTTTAATTAAGGAAGCGCCGATCAGCCCTCTCCAACTCGGCCCGGGACAACAAGGCAAGGAAGGAAACTACTCCGTGTACGCGATCACGCTGATCAACGATTTCGCCGGGTACACGATGGGCAAAATGTGGCGCGATCCGCAGAACCCCGATCCTCGCGCGACGGATGCGCGCTTCGGCGGCGGATTCCCTGTCGGTACAGTCTTCGCAAAACTATTGTTCACAGACGCTCCGCAGGGAAACGATCACATCCCGTTCCTCGAAAATCCGCTGCAATGGACGGCCTACATCACACCCACGTTTTTCCCAACGGATTCCCAACCGGTCCAGCGTGTCGTCGGCAAAGTGAATTTGTTGCAGATGGACATTGCCGTGCGCGATGCGCGCGCCGATGCGCCCGGACTGACGGGTTGGGTTTTCGGAACCTTTGTCTATAACGGCCAGTTGAAGAAGGCCAATAAATTCATGAATCTAGTGCCGCTCGGGCTGATGTGGGGCAATGATCCGGAAGACCGCATCAACAAAACCGATCCGTTCCCACCCGTTCACACCAGAGTCAACAAAGAATTGCAGCAATCCGTGATTTTCGATTCGCCTCAAATCCCCCCGCAACACCTCGGCTGGAATGGACGTCTTAACGGCCCGGCGGACCTCAACACGACTTCGTGCATGTCCTGTCATATTGCCGCGCAATATCCGGCCGTGACCAGTCTGGTTCCTACAGGTGCGGTTCCGGATGGCGGCCCCAAGCCACCGTCTCAAGGCGGCACCGATGAATGGATGAAATCGTTCCAGAACATTCGCTGCGCTACGTCGATGGATCCGCGCACGTATTCTACTGATTTCTCGTTTCAAGTTGCGATCGCTCTGCAGAATTTCTTCGACGTCCGAAGTGCTTTAGTCCGAGGTGCGTGGGCTAGTGACTATGGCCTGAGTACCAAGCCGATCGCCCGCGGACTGCTCAAGAAAGTCGAGCCGGTGAAAACTGTGTCGAAAGCAAAATGACAGACGAGCCCGCAAAAAATTTCACATGCGGCACAGCCGCACGTGTTGAAACTCCAAACGGCAATAACTCGCGCACCGGTCCGCATACTGGCCTGTTATCAGGTACAAAGCGGTTCAGGGTGCTCCCAGTCCCGCGATAGACAAGTGAATCTCACCCGCACTGAGAGCAGCACCTTTCACGAGTCCCTCAGAAATTTCCCATGTCGGCAGAACTTCCCCGCATGGGACTACTTGGTTCTATAGAAAGGTTTTTGATGGACCCAATTCTAGGACAACTCCTGCTTGTCTGCTTCAACTTTGCGCCTCGCGGATGGATGTTCTGCGACGGCTCGCTTCTTCCGATCTCCCAATATCAGGCGCTTTTCGCGTTGCTGGGAACCACGTATGGAGGCAACGGCCAAACGACATTTGCTCTTCCTGACCTGCGCGGACGCGCGCCGCTGGCGGCGACGCTGAGCGGGGGCAACAACGGACTGACGCCCCGCACCATGGGAGAAACAGGCGGCTCCGAGACGATCGCGCTGCTTCCTAATCAAATGCCGGCCCATAACCACCTGATGGTGACGAACGATGGCGGCGAAAATAAAGGCACGTCCAGCGGTAATTATTTGGGCGGTGGCGGCCGAACCCAGATCTATAACGATCAGGCCGGTAGTACGACACTTGCGGCCAACGCTATCGGCGTGAGTGGCGGCAACCAGTCCCACGGCAACATGCAGCCCTACATCGCTATGAATTGGATTATCGCGGTGGAAGGCATTTTCCCGTCGCGCCAATAGGTGCGCTTGTTTAGCCGCTTTATTCGTAGGCTCACGGAAAGGCGTGCGCGGTTGCAGCGAGCAACAACGAGCACGCCTTTGCTCTCCGGCCCCTTGCCTCAGTAGCAAAACCACTCCGAAACATCATGCGAAAAGTTGCGTTGAACTTCTCTCTGTTTCATCTCCGCAGTATCCATAGGGCGCTCGCCGCGTTATTGCTTGTGGCGTTCCCGTCTCAACAGGCCCTTGAAGCCGCCAGCCCCACGCTTCCGTCAGGCGGTGCCTTCACAGCCGGTTCCGGAACCATAGCGAACTTCGCCAACGCGGTCACCATCCGGCAGGCAACCAATCGCGGCGTTATTGACTGGAGGAGCTTTTCCATCGGCGCGCGCGGCAGCGTATTGTTTCAGAACGGCTCGGGCGCAACCCTGAACCGCGTGACCGGCAGCCAGATGAGCCTGATTCTCGGCTCACTCGAAGCCACCGGCACTGTGTATTTGATCAACCCACAAGGCGTGATTATCGGGCCACACGGAAGAGTGAAAACGGGCGGCGACTTTGTCGCCTCAAGCTTGAATCTCCCCACCAGCTTATTTCTATCTAGCGGCGCGCTCCTTTTTGAAGGGAAATCGCAAGCATTCGTCAAAAACCTGGGCTCCATCTCTTCCACCGGCGGCAACGTATTCCTGATTGCCGGCAATCTGGCGAACACAGGAACGATTTCGGCGCCGAGGGGCTCTGTCGGAATGGCGGCGGGCGAGCAAGTATTCCTGGCGGATTCCGGCAGCGATCAGCGAATCTTTGTCGGCGCCGGAACAGGAGACGTAACGAACCAAGGCACAATCGCCGCAGCGCAGGCCGAATTGAAAGCGAATGGCGGCAATATTTATGCCCTGGCCGGCAACACTGGCGGCGAAATCCGCGCCACCGGGACGGCAACCCGCGACGGCCATGTCTGGCTTGTCTCGAATAACGGCAAAACGAAAGTGACCGGCAGCATCTCGGCGCAAAACGCGGACGGGAGTGGCGGTTCGATCGAGACCTCGGGCCACACGGTTGAAATCGGCAATACTGCGATCCGAACCGGCGCGGGCGGGTCCTGGCTCGTCGATCCCGTCGACCTCACGATCGATTCCAGCTCCGCATCCACGATCCAAACATCGTTGAACGGCGGCACTAACGTTACGGAATCGACTGACGCCAGCGGTTCCAGCGGTTACGGTACTACGGCGTCCGGAAATGGCGATATCAATGTCGCGAGCAGCATTTCCTGGAATTCCGCAGCGTCACTAACGCTCAGCGCGTACCGAAACATCAATGTTCAAAACGGTGTGACTGTTTCGAACGCCGGCGCGGGCGGTCTTACCCTGCAGGCGGACAAAGCAGCCACTGGAACCGGAACGGTGATCTTCAACGGAACGGGCAATGTCCATTTCACCGGCAGCGGAAACGTTGATCTCTTCTATCACCCTGCCGGCTACCCAATTGCCACAAGTTACAGCAGCAACGTGACGATAGGCTCCGGCACGTTCATGCCGTACATGACCGTGGATACGGCAACCGATCTGCAAAATATTAACAGCAATCTTGCCGGCAAATACGCAGTAAATACCGATATCGATGCCAGCTCCGTTGCCAACTTTGTTCCCATCGCGCATGGAGCAAACACGGGTGACGACACGCAAGGTTTCAGCGGCATTTTCGACGGGCAGGGTCACACTATTGATCATTTGACGGTCAATGACAGCAGTGACCTGACAGCGGGTTTGTTTTCTCAGACAAGTTCTTCCGGCATCATCCGGAACGTCGGAATCAAAAATGCATCTGTCACCAGTACCGATAGTGGGGCAGCCGTGGGCGGCTTGGTCGGCGAGAACTACGGGAGTATCAGCGCCTCGTATGCTAGCGGGACCGTCGCCGGCAACGGCCTCGGCAACACGGTTGTCGGCGGATTGGTCGGAGAAAACGACGGAACTATTTCAAATACCTATTCATCCGCCTCCGTATCGGGTATCACAACATCATCTTGTAATAACTGCGTTTGGATAGGCGGCTTGGTTGGCGATAACGGCCTCATCAACTACAACACCGCAACAATCAGCAATTCGTTAGCAACAGGATCGGTAGCAGCTACCGGATCCGGAGCAGCAAGCATCGGCGGCGTTGCAGGAGAAAACGATGCCAGCATCAATGGTTCGTACTTTGATATGCAAAGCACCGGGCAATCAGGTGGCGATGGCTTCTGTAATCTGTGCATCAGCGATGGCATAACGGGCCAGACAACAGCCCAGTTACAGAGTGGATCGCTTCCCTCCGGCTTCAGCTCCTCTATATGGAGGGCAGCTTCAGGAGCCTATCCGAAATTCACTTGGGAACCGCTTCCAGGGCTATCGATCAGCGGAACCGTTTATAACGGAGCAATACCGCTCGGTTCGGTGACGGTAGTTGGTTTAGCGAACGGCACATCTTTCGGATCGACAACCACGAACGGCAGCGGCGCGTACACGCTTACCGCACCGGCTGGTACCACGAGTGTGCTGACTTACCTCACCGGCGCCAACAAGGGAAACACGTTTTCCGACAACGGGACGACCTCATTCGCGGGCGTGGATATTTACACGAACTCGCTGCGCTTACTCAACATCACCAACAACAACTATTCCGGCATGATCTCCGCGCTCTCGACAGCGCTCGGCAGCAACAGCGGATCGAACTTCCTGTTCTCTGTCATCGGCGGCAATTTGAGTTTAGGCAGCGGAGCAAACTTCGCCGTCATCAGTTCGGTCTCGACCACAATCGACCAGAGTATCGCCGGAACCGGCACCGTGCTGGTGCAGTCCTCCGGCAACTTGACGATTAATGCTTCAAAGACAATTTCCGCAGCGGGCAGCGGCACTCCTCTGACGCTTGTTGCCGGCGGCAAGTTCATCAACAGTGCCGGAGTAAACGCCTTGAGTACCAGCGGCGGCGGGCGCTGGCTGGTCTATTCCCAGAATCCGGTCAACGATACCGTGGGTTCGGTGAGCTATGGGTTTAAGCAATACAACGCAACATATGGCAGCATGACGGTAGCGCAGACCACCGGCAACGGACTTCTATACACGCTCGCTCCCTCATTGACTCCTAGTCTGATCGGCTCCACCAGTAAGATTTACGACAGCACGACAACGTCAGCCGTTGTGGCGGCCAATCTCACCTCGGCCGGCGGTGTTACAGGCGACACGATTACGCTGAGCGCGTCGGGCGCGACATACGCGGACAAAAACCAGGGCAGCGGCAAAAGTGTCACGGCAACCGGCGTTTCGGTCGCTAGTGCAACCGACAGCACTGGCGCAACAGTCTATGGATACCAGCTCAGCTCGACGAGTGCGAGCGGAAACATCGGAATCATAAATCCCGCCATGCTCACCTACACGGCGAATGCAGCGTCGCGAACGTACGGCGCGGCTAATCCGGCATTCTTGGGAACGGTGACGGGATTTGTGGGCGGCGACACACAAGCCACAGCTGCAACGGGAACGCTTGCGTTCGGCACCCCGGCAACGACGGCAAGCAACGCCGGATCGTATGCAATAAACGGGATCGGCCTGACCGCGAATAATGGCAACTACGGCTTCCAACAAGCCGGGGCAAATGCTCTTGCGCTCACGATCAATCCGGCGGTGCTGAGTTATACGGCTAACACCGCATTGCGCACGTATGGCGGTGCGAATCCGGCGTTTTCAGGCAGCGTAGCCGGCTTTGTCAACGGCGATACACAGGCCGCCGCGACCACAGGCACACTTTCATTCACTAGCCCGGCCACCAGCGCGAGCAACGTTGGATCGTACGAGATCAACGGCTCGGGATTGACCGCGAATGCCAATTACACATTGCAGCAGGCAGCCGGTAACGCCGCGGCACTCACCATCAACCCGGCAGCATTGACTTACATTGCCAACGCGGCCAGCCGGAGCTACGGTGCTTCGAACCCGGCGTTTTCGGGTACCATCAGCGGGTTTGTGAATAGCGACACGCAAGCCTCTGCCACGGCTGGCACGCTTTCCTTCACAAGCCCCGCAACGACAGCCAGCAATGTCGGTAATTACGCGATCAACGGTTCCGGCGTTACTGCCAATAATGGTAACTACACGTTCCAGCAGGCTGCCGGCAACTCCACAGCGCTCACGATCAATCCGGCGCAATTGCTGTACACAGCGAACGCTGTCTCACGCACTTACGGCGACGCAAACCCCGCGCTGAGCGGTACGGTAGCCGGCTTTGTCAACGGCGATACACAGGCCGCCGCGACCACCGGCACGCTTTCATTCACTAGCCCGGCCACTAGCGCGAGCAATGTCGGATCGTACGCGATCAACGGCTCGGGCCTCATTGCTGTCGGCGGCAACTACACCCTGGCGGAAGCAACCGGCAATGCGGCGGCTTTAACAATCAATCCGGCTGTATTGACCTATACGGCCAATTCCGCATCGCGCACTTACGGCGACGCGAACCCGCTATTTTCGGGTACCATCAGCGGGTTTGTGAATAGCGACACGCAAGCCTCTGCCACGGCTGGCACGCTTTTCTTCACAAGCCCCACAACGACAGCCAGCAATGTCGGTAATTACGCGATCAACGGTTCCGGCCTTACTGCCAACAATGGGAACTACACGTTTCAACAGGCAGCCGGCAATAATACCGGATTGATCATCAATCCGGCTGTGTTGACCTACACCGCCGATACCGCATCACGCAGCTACGGCAGCGCCAATCCTCCATTCACCGGCACTGTGCTCGGGCTTGTGAATAGCGACACGCAAGCTTCCGCCACGACCGGGGTGCTTTCGTTTACAAGCCCTGCAACGACAGCCAGCAATGTCGGTAATTACGCGATCAACGGTTCCGGCCTTACTGCCAATAACGGCAACTACACTTTCCAGCAGGCGGCCGGCAACACCACCGCTCTGGTAATCAATCCGGCGCAATTGCTGTACACGGCGCACGCCGTCTCACGCACTTATGGCGACGTGAACCCCGCGCCGAGCGGTACAGTAAGCGGCTTCGTCAATGGCGATACGCAAACATCGGCCACCACCGGCACGCTTTCGTTCTCCAGCGCAGCCACCAGTTCGACCGGAGTAGGGAATTACGCTATCAACGGGTCCGGCTTAACCGCCAATAGCGGCAACTACATGCTGGCGCAAGCTTCCGGCAACCCCACTGCGCTGACCATCAATCCGGCACAACTAACAGCGTTCGTTCTTGCAAAAAATAAAGTCTACGACGCGACTACATCGGCATTCGGTCACCTCGCAAATATCTCCGGTGTCCTCAACGGCGATGATGTGAGTGTTAATGCCTCAAGCGCGACATTTCGCTTTAACGACAAAAACGTCGGCAATGGGAAAACAATAACTGAAGCCGGAGCCACTCTTAGCGGCCGCGCGGCGTCTAACTACACGCTTACCGTAAGGCCCGGAGCGGCAAATATTACACCCGCAACGGTCGTGGCCGCGGTTAGTGCGAGCGACAAGCTATACGACACCACGACCGAAGCGTCCGGCCGCACCGGTGCTCTGTCTGGAGCATTCCGGAATGACGACGTGCAAGCTGATTCGACTCACGCCGTCTATGCCTTCTCCGGTAAGAATGTCGGCACAAATAAGTCCGTTCTCGCTTCCGGCGTAACGCTCATGGGTGCCGATGCCCGCAATTACACGCTGGCTCTTGCGAATGGCTCGGCGGCAATCACGCCCGCAGCGGTCACGGCATCGGTAACTGCAAATAGCAAGACTTACGATGGGACGCTCGCAACAACCGGATCGCTCGGTTCGCTTACCGGTGTGCTGGGCCACGATAGTCTCACGCTCAACTCCGCAAACGCCAGCTATTCATTCTTCAATCCGAATAGTGGTACCGGAAAGGCGGTTGCTGCAACGGGCGCCACGCTCGGTGGTTCGGACGCTGCAAACTACCGGCTTTCCATCCGGAATGGATTGGCCAATATCACCCCGGTGCCGGTCACGGTGAGTGTTGCGGGAGCCAACCGGCTGGTGGGCGCGCCGAATCCGGCCTTCGTCGCCGTTTATAACGGTGGCTCGGTTCCTGGCATTTCAATCCCCGATCTTCTCTCGAGCATTTCGTTCTCGGTAAACGCCAAGCCTGCATCCGGCCCAGGAACATACACCATTACCGGCACCAGCACTTATCCGGACGTGGACCTCACGGTGCTTCCCGGAACGCTTACCATCAACTTTGCCAGTACCCCGCAAGTCGATCCTTCCATGGTTGCCGCCAAACGCATCGATCCACCGCCCCTATCGGTAGCGGCGCTCGGGAATATACTTCCGCCCGGCAGTTTGGGGCTCTTGCAGGTCAGCTTTTCAACTAGCTGGTCGTCGCTTAGTACCTCTGGCAACCCGTCACAGCCGCTTGCTTCTTCTTCGTTTCTCAGTTCGGGAACATCGTCCGCCACCTATCAGGGAGGCATACGGCCATGGTAAAAGTTCGCTTTGCGCGCCTACTCGCAATCACACTGGCAGCCGCCGCGATGCTTCCCTGTTTAGCGCAGGAAAGTGAGGCGCAGGAAAAGGGGACAAAAAATGCGGCCTCCAGTCAAACCGGCTCGGCCGTAGTCGTGCCAGCATTGAAGGGGCTGGTTTTTGTTGCGAATACGGGCGATATCCGGCCAGAGGGCGTGAACGCCACCGGCGTTGTCATCAATGGCGTTGCGATGCTGGATCATTCCTCGTTCCGGGAGCGCCTGACGCCGTATCTCGGAAAACCGCTCACCTTCGATGACCTGCATGAGATAACTCGCGCCGTTGTGCTCTACTACAACGCGCATCATCACCCGCTGGTGGATGCGCTCGCGCCCGAACAGGACGTGCAGAACGGCGTTGTGCAGATCGTCGTGGCCGAATTCCGCGTTGGCAGCGTTCGAACGAAAGGCAATCGCTGGTTTTCGAACGGCATTCTCACGAGTCCAATGAACTTTCACCATGGCGACACAATCGACACCTCGAAGGTGCTCTCCGATCTCGACGCCGTCAATGCGAACCCCTTCCGCCGCGTAAACCTGGTCTACCAACCGGCCTCGGAGCCCGGCTATACAGATCTGGTCCTTGAAACGCAGGATCGCCTGCCGCTGCGCTTCTTCACCGGCTTTGACAACAGCGGTACTGCCGCCACCGGGCATACACGCCTGGATGCCGGTGTCACATGGGGCAATGCTTTCGGCCTCGATCAGCAATTGACTTATCAATTCAGTTCCAGCAATGACCTTTATCTCGGATCTTCGCGATCGCCGGGCGCGCCGGGCGGTCCCTTGTTTGCCGGCCACTCGCTAAATTGGGTGATGCCGTTGCCGTTCGGTGACAGTGTCTCCATTTTCGGCGACTACGAACGGACAGTACCTGACATCGGCGCCGATTTTGGACTCGTTGGATTGAACGGACAGGCAAGTATCCGCTATATGCACATGCTGCCTCGTACCGCTAGTTTTGTAGAATCTCTTCAAGCCGGTTACGATTTCAAGATTACGAACAACAATCTTGATTTCAGTGGGGTCGCCGTTTCCAGCAATTCGCTGGAGATCGATCAGTTTCCGGTTTCGTACCTTGCCAACCTTACCGATCCTTGGGGTGTGAACAGCTCGTCCACCGCCGCGGTTTATGGTCCCGGCTCGCTGACAGCCGGCAACAAACCTGTGGAATTTCAAGCTGCGGGACCCAGTTATGGATTCCCGTCCCCGCGGTACCTCTATGTGCGCGAAGACTTCTCGCGCTTAACGAGACTGCCGTTCGGTGCAGTATGGTCCGTACGCGCCCTGGCACAGATTTCCAACGCCAATCTCCTCTACACCGAGCAATTAGTGGCCGGCGGCCCCGACCTGCTGCGCGGGTATCAGACGAATTCGATTCTCGGCGACCAAGGCGCCATTGTCAGCAACGAATTGCGCATGCCTCCGCTTAGAAAAGCGTTCGATCAACAAATCGGACAGCTTCAGTTTCTCGGGTTCTGGGACTACGGTTCGCTTCATGCCCACAAAACCATCGAAGGCTATGTAAATGATGTGAATGCTTCGAGCATGGGCGTCGGAATGCGGTACAACTTCCGGACAAATGTGACAGCGAAAATCGATTACGGTTGGCAGCTAGAGCCGCTGCCCGGTTTTCCGCGCCGCGGTCATATGGCCAATATCGGGCTTGTGCTCGGCAATTAGGCCCTATCAATCCGCAATCGTAATCTTCGGCCGCGCCATCGACGCCTCTTGCCTGCTCTCGTGATTCTATTGGGCGGCATATACGATTCTGGCGGACTGGCCGCGTGACGGATTTAGAGCTGCTCTGGGACCGGATTCGGGAGGTATCTAATTAAGCGGATGGTGGTATCGGTGTCCACGGCACCAGTCGCGCACGCAACAACTCGTGCGGTCAGCTATTGATGAGAACGGAGACCTCGAACATGGAGCCTAATGAACCCAGCCGCACAGCCCTGATGATCGCCCGACAACGAGCTGCTCATCAGGTGCTCGATCATGGCTCAATCCTCTATGACCCATTTGCCATGAAGACTCTGCACGAAGGCGAAAAGGACGTGCTTCAATTTGCGGACGAACACCCCTTGGCCAGCATCGGACATCTGTTTACCGCCGCGCGAAGCCGGATTGCGGAAGATGCTCTCTCGAGAGTTGTCGAAAGAGGGGTTCGGCAGATCGTCATTCTTGGCGCCGGACTCGACACTTTCGCTCTCCGGAATCCCCATGGCGCACGACAGATCCGTACCTATGAGGTGGACCACCCGCGATGCAGGCATGGAAACGCCAGCGCTTGGCTGAAGCTCAACTCGCGCTTCCGCGATTGGCTTATTCTCGTGCCCGTCGATTTCGAGCAGGACGATGTGGGAGAGAATCTCGTCGCCGCAGGCTTTCAGCAGAACTTGCCCGCGTTTTTCACTTGGCTCGGAGTTGTTCCATATCTGACACAGGACGCTATTGGCCGCACTCTGGACTACATGTAGTCAATCCAGAACTCGGAGGTGATGTTCGACTACGTGGAACCTCCCGAGGCATTCTCAGAAGAGCTAAGGCAATTAGAAAAGGAGCCGGCCGAACAGCTTAAGAAAATTGACGAACGTTCGGTCAGCCGTTTCGAGCCGGCTGGCATTGCAGCGATTCTTCGCTCGCAGGGATTTTATGCCATCGAAGACATCAATTTCCAGGAGATCACGTCCAGGTTCGGCCGCGCCGTTCAAGGACTCGCGCCAGGACACGCCGGCGTTCATGTCGTCGATGCTAAACACTAATTGAGCGCGGTGATTGTATTGCATTCAACTTGCGCCTCGACGCCCGAATATACCAGTCGGAATATTTCCCCACAGTTCTGGTTGTGTGATCGCCCACCCGCCAATTACTGCTTGATCAGTAGCTTACGGGCGGAAATCCAAGATTGCTCCCGATAAGTCGGCGTGTGGTCTGGAATTGCGTATCGCAGAAGGCTAGGGCGTATTCTTTAATCCAAGGAAGCGCTCAGGAGCACCTGAGAAGTCTTGCACTATCAGTGGCTTGGGCTCATCGAGCCCACTAAGCCCGCATCCTACGCAGCGAAATTTATTTTGAGAAGAAGTGAGAAAAAGTAAGATAAACAGTCCTGTTTCAGTACTTCAGTAATTGGGCCTCAGGAGGTTCTGAGCCACTATACAAAACAGGAGCAGCAGTTCGCAGCGCGCGAGCGCTGTCCTCCCGACTCAGGCGGAAGCGATCGCACGTTCGCGTGAGACGAATCCGGGCAAAGCGCCGCTCATCGAACGTGTGCGGTATACCGGCCGCGGCAAGCCTGACAAGTGGCGCAAACCATAACTGCCAGGCCTTGGAGTTCATGGTTATGGCAATTTCTTCCAAAATCCGGGTCATGATTTCGAGCCGCTGCCGGGACACGATTTCCTCGGGAGGCATTGCGGTGCCGCTTTCAGATGTCCGCCGCAAACTCAAACAAACGTTAGAAGCTGAAAAACTACTGGATCGCACACTGTTTGAGGTCTGGATCAACGAGGACGCGCCGCCCGCTGAAGGCAGCAGCGATTCTTGGGAGCACTGCATACAACAAGTTCATGCTGCAGACCTTGTGCTCGTTCTTTACAACGGCAACAGTGGGTGGGCGCGCGATGGCGGTGAACTGGGCATCTGTCATGGCGAGTTGGAAGCCGCTCTTTCCCGAGCACCGGCCAAAGTGCGCCTAATCGAGTTGCCTCTGGCCTCTCTCCGCCGCGGCGAAGAAGGTGCGCGCGACCAACGTTTTCGCGGCTATATCGAGCGTCATAATCTTTTCCGCGGACAAGCGGCGGACACCGACGAAGAAGTACTGACGCGCTGTCGCGAAGCTTTGCGGGACGCCATTCCCCAAATGGTGAAACTCGGCGGACGCGAATCCCGGAAAGGGCACGGATCTAGCGGCGATGCACTCGAATGGCAGAGAATGAGCTTTTCTGGTCGTCGCCTCGCTATCGAGAACGTTCTGCGGTCGGCTCTCCTTGCTCGCAAGGGCTCAGCGGAACACGACCGGCAGATTTTGGTCCGTATTCACGGACAATCGGTCTTGACGCCGTGCCACGGTATCCCGGACAGCCTTTCCGTAGCCGCGGCCCGAGAAATGATCGGCCAGCCCTTTCTACAGGACCACCTCCTCGCCCCGGCAGCGACTCACGCCGGCGCTGGCCCAGTACATCTGATTGGCTGCCACGAGTCCATCACGAAAGCCCAAGCCAGGAAGATCTTGGGTTTTCCGGATGCGATGATTGTCGAGACACCGTTCGGCATTTACGTTGCTTCCGATCTGCAAAAAATTCAGCTTATTTTCGTTCGCGGCTGCGCGGATGAGAGCGCAACCCGACTCGGCGTGCAACGATTCTTTGAGTGCCTGGAGCAGTCGGAAGAAGCCCCGAGACTAAAAGCCAGAGCCATACAACGTGAACGCGTCGTCCGTACGTTGGGGGAAGTCAATCAGGAAAAAGTAGTGCGTCTGGCCGAGCGTAAGCCCATGAATCAAACATCCTCGAAACGGCAAAAGCCTAAGTTAGCTGCTGGCTACTAAGCGCGGCAAGACTCCTGTGCTCGCGAGCGAAGGAGATGGGGATCTGCCCGAAACCATTCCCATTCGGGCACGAACTAAAGCTGCCCCGTCGGCATACTGAAGATTACTCTTCGCTGGTCCGGATGCATGTGGAATCGGCGTTTAGCGGTCTTAATCGTTCGCCGGCTGCCAAAAATGTTTTGGGATCACGCTGAGACCTGAAAGCCAAACACGCTCACGGGCGTAAAACATGCGGTCGGAAGCCTCGGTTCAGGAGCGCCCTGCAATGTAGCTCTGCAGTTGTTCTATTGTCTGCTCGTGCGACGTGATAATCCACTTAACTAGGTCCCCGATGGAAACGATCCCCAACACCGCAGCTTTGCTGTCTATTACGGGCAAATGACGCACACGATTTTCGGTCATGATCCGCATAGCATCATCGACCGAGGAACTGGGATCAATGGTAACCGCGGGAGACGTCATGATTTCATCGACCGTGGTCTCCTTCGACGACCGCCCCCTAAGAATCACCTTGCGGGCGTAATCTCGCTCCGAAATCAAGCCCACCATCCTGCCACCTTCCATTACAACAAGAGATCCAATCTCCTTTTCGGCCATTACGGAGAGTGCTTCGTAAACGGTAGCCGTTGGGGCGATCGACCAAATTCGTTCATTCTTCTGCTTTAGAACTAACGAAACAGGATCAAGTATCTGCATAAGCTTCATCCTCCTTTACGAAACAGATTGGCTGGAAGGAAGCGCGACTCGGAAGTATTATACGTCCGATAGGGCGGCAGGATCTCCAGCTTCCGCTCTAGCGTTAATTGCTTCTTGCTTGCTTTCCAAACAGCCCGGACACTTTGTCGGCCACGATACTGGCAGCTTCACGGTTCTCGCGTAAGCCGCTGTCTGCCGGGCAAGATTCGTCACCGCAGGTCCGCCTCGATCCGCTGATGTCTGAATAGCCCGTGTGCGAAGGCGCCCACTCGACATCTCAGCCAAATAGGTATACGCTCCTCAACTCCAACCCACTTCAACGCAGGGCCAACGTGACTTTTCATTGGCGAGCTATCAACGGACGGCGATACAACAAAGAAATGTATTTCAGAAGAATAGCCACGTTCTGGATAACGGCGACTCTGGTGAGCACCGCCTGGGGCCAGCAAGCTGCGCCGAACGCGCCAACACCCCGAACCGACAACAGTTTTCTGGGTATCGCGACATTTCCGTTGTGGGAGGGCGGCGCTCCTGGCGCGCTCGGGACAGGCGATCTGGACATTCCGACGCTTACACTCTTCCGTCCTCAGC
>DATIMA010000124.1:0-6180 GCA_035475915.1 Bryobacteraceae bacterium | reverse complement strand
AGCGTGAAATCTCCAAGGCAATGGGCACCGGGGTTCGGAGGGCCTCGGAAGTCCGCCTTAGAGAGGTGATACCGTTGAAACGCTTCACCTGCACTGCGGATGATCAGAATTTACGGCGCGTCAATCAGGACCTGGAAACCTTCGTTTATTCGGTCAGCCACGATTTGCAGGAGCCTCTTCGCACGATCGTTATTTCCGCTCAACTGCTGAAACGGAGTTGCGGAAATCGGCTCCAGCCGAATGAAGCCGGTCTTCTCGCGCGGATTCTCACTGCGGCCGACCGAATGCTGGCTTTATCGCATGACCTGCGAACCTATACGGATGTCACCAGAGAGGCCGAAGGGCCGCCGCCGGCTATTGACTCGGCGAGCGTGCTCGCAGGCGTGCTGGAGATGCTGGGGGCGCCCATCGAGGCGGCCGGGGCGATCGTAACTTCTACTCCGTTACCCCTGATTTCGATGCACGAAACCCGCTTGGCCGAGGTATTCCAGAACCTGATTTCGAACGCCATAAAGTATAAGTCCAGCGCGCCGCCGCGCATCCATATATCCGCTAGCGTCCAGGATGGGTCGTGCGTATTTTCGGTAGCCGATAATGGCATCGGAATCGAGCCGCAGTTCTCGCAACGGATCTTTGGACCCTTTAAACGCTTGCATGGCCGCGATCAATATCCTGGAAGCGGCCTGGGCTTGGCCATCTGCCAGCGCATCGTGGAACAGTACAACGGCCGCATCTGGCTGGAAAAATCTACCCCTCAAGAAGGGTCCACCTTTTGCTTCGCCGTGCCTTCCCGCACCTGACGCAGGACTTTAGCTTCTTAGTGCACGTCCAGGGACATGTTCACTACTTCGAACTCAAACTGCTCAGGAGATAGTGAGTCGTCTTTCCTACGGGCACAGCGGACTTGACGCCTCCTTTGTTGGGAGCCATGAATGGTATCTCACGCTACGGAAAACGGATCAACGCTAGCGGAAACAGCTCAACTTAGCGCATAATGGCGGAGCCCTTCGAAACAGTGCTATTACCGCTAGCCGGCGAACGATCCATCCTGAACTTGCAGTGACAGCTAGCGTTCGTGGGATTTACCCGCTCCATGTGCTCCCTGGCTTCGCTGCCTGAGAACCGAAGCTACGCGGCCCCGGGGCTGATCCCGAGTTCATCTGGAAAGTCCCTGCTACGCAGTCCCGCGATGCGTGCAGATCACTCGACGCGAACAAGAACAGAAACCCGATCATGAGCGCAAGGGGCACCGGCGAGAGATGGGCGGAGATGCGGTGGGAATTGGAAGAGAACGTTCGCAATCACCATCCCGACAGACCGGCTGACCGATGCGGATGTCTTCAGACGGAACCGCCGCAAGAGTGCGACACCGACATGCAGGGTAAGTCGCATCTAGTCGTACCGGGCGGTCAGGTGGAATCCAACCGTAGCCGACATTGAGTGCCATGATCGATCAAATGCATCTTTCAGGCATTACCAGCGCGTTACACGGCCAAAGTCATCCCGTGTGATCGAATAAGCTGGTGAGTCTCAATTCCTTTCGGGTTCTTCAGCTGGCGCTCTGCAGGTTTTCGTAAGCTAAATCAATGCACGCGAGATTCTTTCTCCTCGGATTAGAAAATCGGCTTATCGTGGCGCGGTAACGCTGCTTCATCAGTCGCCGTCATGTCGAGTCCGCGACGGCGGCGCTCTGTGGAAAGATCTGATTTCGGACAACAGGAGAGTTATCGCAATCGTGATTCGCACGAATGGCGGTAAATGGCAGAAGGCCACGAAGGTAGAATTTGCGGCGCGACTTCAGAAGCTGATATACGAGTCACCTGAATTGATACCAACGTACGAGGGCGATGCGCCCGCAGTATTCGCCAGGGAGGCCGGCTTACCCGGCTCTGGGTATACAGACCTGCTTGGGGTAGATGTCGAGGGCAACATTCTCTTGGTTGAAACGAAGCTCGCACGGAATGACGAGGTACGGAGGACGGTCATTGGGCAAGTCCTTGAATATGCAGCTTACCTCTGGAAAATGACATTTAAAGATTTCGACTCGCTGTTCGTCAGCCGCGAAGCAATCTCCGTTCTAGACCTGTTAGAAGCAAAAGCTCCTGGAATTGTTCGAGAAGAAGTTCGTGATGTGATCACAAGCAATCTTTCTTCCGGTGCCTTTCAACTGTTCATTGCCGTAGATAAGATGAATGATGAACTGGAGAAGATAATCAGCTACGTTTCGAGTCGTGGAAATGGTCTGCGCCTTGAAGTTTTGGAATTCGATTTGCATCAAAGCGGTTCGATGGAGATTCTCGTGCCGAGGCGCTATGGACAACTTGCGACCCCAACTGGCACAGGTGCGCCATCCACCCGGGTGAAGACTGTGGACGAAATTCTAGCCACGATCTCAAATGAGAGACACAGGCGCATTTTTCAGCTACTCGTTGCGGAGTGGGAGGAAAGCGGATGCCTCGTGAAACCTGGCACAGTTGGAGCGTCTTTTCAAGCGAAGATCGGAGAGAAGTACCGGGCGATCTTTTGGGACAACCTGCAGAACGCATTCAGCGAACTCTCAAAGTATCACCTACCCGAGGAGAGGGTCAGCAAGTATCGAGAAGCAGTGGCGAAGCTGCCAGGATTCAGTCATGGTGATGTGCTTTCGAAGGCACAGCCTGTTACGAAGTTCGATGCTGTCTCTGAAGACACGGTTCGAGGATTCTTACATATTTCACAACAGCTGGTCAATGATTGGCGTTCGGTGGGTCTTTTGGAAAATTAGCATGGCGTTACGGGCAATGGTCTGAACCTGCGCGGCCATTCATTCTGTATAACTGGTTTCCGGAGAACACTAAAGCCGTGTACGCGCAGCTAATGCTTGAGCTTTCCTATACTCCGCAGTATTGTTTGAACTTCAACGGTAAGCATCAGCAGATCATGTTTAGTGATGGAACGGCAGTTCATCGTTGAGATGGGAGCGGTTGCAGTCGCCTCATGAGCAGCTGGTTCTCTGCGTTCCCGTTCCGGCATGCGGCGAACGTGCGCTGCCGCTCCTGGACTTCCGATCCACACTGATGCTTTCAGCGCCGGGCGAGGCACGATTATTTCCGGATATCCGCTTTACCGGTATCGCTTGGCTCCCCTTTTCCTGATCGCTATTCCCGTGCCATCCAATCATGCTGGACGCTGCTCCGGTCGGCCTCGTCTGACTTTGCGCTCGGGCTGCTCAGCGGGGAACTGCTGACGAGTACTGCTACGTCTGGTACGCTCCTTTATGCGGACATGAGTATTTAAGGTTCCCCCCACAGTGATATAAGTTGAAGTGCTTCAAAAATATAAAGCTATCCGGGAGGAACCATGTGGGTCCGCAGTACCTGTTTCATTGCTGTCGTTTCGGCCGCGTTGTGCGCGTTACCGCAAATCGCAGGGGCGACGACGCTGTGTGTAAGCAAGAATCCAGTTTTCGGATGTTATTCGACGATTAACGCCGCCGTGAGTAAGGCCTCAGCGGGTGACATTGTTAAGGTTTCTCCAGGCACATATCACGAAGACATTACTATCGGGGTATCGATCTCACTGATCGGGCACAACCGCGCCAACACGATTATCGATGCGACCGGACTGCCTAACGGTATCTCTGTGACCAGCGTGAATGGCGTTATCGTATCGGGCTTCACCGTACAGAATGCGAATTTTGAAGGCATCCTATTGAACGGGGCTTCGAACGCTACTATTACCGATAATCTCGTTCTGAAGAACAACATCAACTTGGATATCAACGCGGCGACGTGCAACGATATCCCTCCGTTTGAGACCAACGAAGGCTTCGATTGCGGTGAGGGCATTCACCTGAGCGGCGTTGACCACTCGATCATTTCTAATAACATCGTTGAGGGTAATTCGGGCGGTATCCTGCTGAGCGATGACACCGGGGCCACGCACGACAACCTGATTATCGGGAACACGGTTCAAGACAATCCGTTTGATTGCGGGATTACGCTTGCGTCCCATCCGCTTTTCGCCCCGATGCGTGTGGGTCCTCCCACGGCCGCCGGGGTTTTTCACAACACGATTACCGGCAACCTGTCAAAACATAATGGATTTCAGGTGCCGGGCGCAGGTGCGGGTGTCGGCCTGTTTTCTCCTGCACCTTTTACTAAAACTTACGCAAACGTAGTGGTGAACAATGATCTTGTTGATAACGGGCTGCCCGGAGTCGCGATGCACGCTCATTCGCCTGGTGCGACCCTCTCTGACAATATGATCGCGGGAAACCGCATCTCCGGCAATGGCGCCGACACGGCGGATACTGCTACGCCGGGACCGACGGGCATTAATGTTTCCGGTGGCGATAATGGAAGCGGGGTCCCGCTGGCGGTGATTACCGGTACCGTCATTGCCGCCAACGTCATCAATCAAGAAACTGATGGCATTGTAGCCAAAACAGACGCACTGGTCAGTGCGCACCTGAACAACTTCATCAGCGTCGAAACCGGGGTAGACAACCTAGCGGGCAGTTTGAGCAGCAGTGTGGTTGACGCCAGATTCGATTGGTGGGGATGCTCTATGGGCCCAGGCTCGCCAGGGTGTGCAGCTACCAATGGCAGTCATATCTTGGTCGCGCCCGTTCTCAGTTCGCCCTACTAAACGTAGCCAACAAGCAATTGCCTTGGAATTCCGCAGCCGCTTAATGCACGTCCACCGACATGTTCACCACTTCGAACTCGAACCGCTCGGGAGGCAGGGACGAGATCGGCAGGGGCGTCATGTTCAGCCAGGTTCGAAACGCAGTTTGCGCTACCGATTTGTTCAGGTAAAAAAGGAACTGGTCGGAGCAGCAGCGAATCGGCGGCATCTGCCGGAAAGCCAGCCGTAGCCCGACCGCTTTCTCTAACTGCACGCCTTCCGTCTTGATGTCTTTATCCTCAAGGAGCGTGACAAAGCTGCTGCGCCCCGCATGCGGCCACAGATCGCTGCGAAGCAGGTTTCGCAATTCCAGCCGCTCTCCAAACGTGATCTCGCACTGCCGGATCCACTCGATGACGGCGTCGCCCCAGTGCCAGTGGCTGAGTAAGCCCAGGTATTGGTCGACTAGGTTCAGCGCAAGGTCCATCTTGCGCCGTTCCACCATCTCTTCCGCTGCCAGGGCATCGCCGGCGACCGAAGGAACCATGTCCTCTTGCTCAATGATCTCGGCTGCAATGGACATCATCTTGTCCAGCCGCTTCACGTCAGGCACAGTCTTCACCAGCAGCGGCGGTAGTTCGTGTTTCTTGCCGCCTGGTACTTCTACAAACCGTCGGTCACCAATCATGTCCATAAGCAGCCTCGCTGTTTCTTATCGACAACCCACTCCGTTTAGCAGCACGCAGCAGACCAAATTGCCTATCTGCACCTTCACTATCTAAAGATGTCTTTCTGCCGCTACAAGTTCCGTGCAGCAGCGGTTCTATCAGTTTAGTTACAAAAGTTTTGAATTTGTTTCATGCACCAGCCGTATTTGCCCGTAGTCTCTCTGCCGGAGCGTCAATTCTCGCACGTTAAGCTGGGGTGTATATGCATGTCCCGGGCCTCGGTTTGTCGGCCCTCTTCGTCCTCTTTTCATCGCTCACGGCAAGTGCCGCCGGGCTCCCCTCGTGCTCGCAAGGCGTCAGTTCCGGCATGCCGTGCCAGCTCACTTTCGATTGGCGCGACGGCGAAATTCCTCAAAGTGCATCGCCCTACAAAGACGAGCTCTTAAACGTCGAAGTCCGTTCGCCCCGGCACACCACCTATCTCATGCACGCCTTTTGGGCAGGCGGGCACACCCTTCGCATCCGCTTTACACCTACCGAACCCGGCGATTGGGCTTATCACTTGACCAGTTCGATTAGGCGCTACGATAACCAGGAATCCACCTTCAATGTAAGCGACAGTGCCGCTCCCGGCCTCGTCGAGGTCGCCAATCTGCGCCATTGGCGAACGACAAACAAGAAACCGCATCTGTGGCTGGCCGCTTCGGCGCCGTTTCTCGAAATCCAACAGCCCGCTTTCGATGCCTGGCTCGACGCTCGCAAACACGACGGCTTCACCCACATTCGAGGGACACTCCTCACGTCACGAAGCCCGATCAAGCCGCTGACCAGCGATTCGCTACCAGATTTTTCTTATTTCGACGCGCTCGATGACCGGCTCCTTGCCGCCGATACTCGCGGCTTC
>DATIMA010000123.1:0-11005 GCA_035475915.1 Bryobacteraceae bacterium | reverse complement strand
ACCAGCAGGGGATGAAGTTCCACCCCTGCGCTCATTAGATACGGGTTCAGGATGTAATCCTGGAAAACGCGATAACCGGCCCAGAAGACTACAATCCAAATGAGGCCTCCGGCGCTGGTGACGCCGCACACAATCAAGATGATGAGCAGCGCCGCCACGGGACCAATTACCGGAATGAATTCGAGGATGCCGGCAGTACCCGCCAGCAACAGCTCGTATTGATATCCCATCAGACTCAGAAAGATTGCATAGGCGCAAAATGAGGCGATGGAGAGGATCACAAGCGCGCGGATGTAGTTCTTCAGAACTCCGTGCATGTCGTCGAGAATCAGCTCTAAAGTAGTGCGGTCATGACTATGATCCACACTGCCAACCAGGGCGTGCCGGATGTCCCGTCCGTCTTTGAGAAAGAAGAAGGACAAAATGGGAATCAGGATCATTGGCAGGATGTAGGACACGCCTGAAAGGACACGCTTGCCGGCTTCCTGAATAAGCGGTACGACCCGGGCCCCTAAATTTGTCGCCTCACGATGGAGAGTAGCGATAATTTGTACGCGCACCGGGTCGAGCCAATGCGGAAGCGGAATAGTGGCCAGCCGCCCGCTTGCGAGCATTTTCGGCAGCCGCGTAGCGAGATTGGTTGCTTCGGCCGCGAGGGCGGGAACGAGTGCAAAACCGATTCCAACAATTGCTCCGATCAGAAGAATGTACACGACACTGAGCGCCAGTGTGCGCCGCTTCTGCACAAATCGCTCAATGAGCGAAACAACAGGCAGCAGCATATAAGCGAAGAAGACGGCGGCGGCGAATACCAGGAGTGTGTCGCGGATCGTATAGACGATCAGCAGGACCAGGCCGAGCAGAAAAATGGTCCAGGCAATCCGCAGCGCCCGGTCATCCATGCCCAACATGACTGTTAGACTAGCAGGTGCTTGGGACGCCCGCGGTTTTGGCAGGAGAGGTTGAATTGAGCCTGTTGTGATGCAGGATTCGGGACGAAATATGCGGCATCTCATGGAAGAGATGCGCGCGCTGGAACAGCGGATCCGGCTGGGCGGCGGCAGCCAGAAAATCGAAAAGCAGCACCGGGACGGGAAGTGGACGGCCCGGGAGCGAATCGACAAGCTGGTGGACCGTGGAAGCTTATTTCTTGAGTCCGGTTTGCTGATCGCCTATGACCGGTATGAGGGGCACGCGCCTGCAGCCGGGGTAATAACGGGGGTTGGGACGATTGAAGGGCGGCCGGCGGTGATTGTCGCCAACGACGCGACGGTGAAAGCCGGTGCCTGGTGGCCGGAGACCATCACGAAAATTCTGCGGGCACAGGAGATTGCGATGCGGAACCGTGTGCCCATCGTTTACCTGGTGGATTCAGCCGGGGTGAACCTGCCATTGCAGGACGGCATCTTTCCGGGGCAGTACGGAGCGGCGCGCATTTTCTATTACAACTCGCTGATGCGGCGGCGGCTGCGGATCCGGCAAATTTCCGCGGTGATGGGGCCGTGCATTGCCGGCGGGGCCTATCTTCCGGCGCTCAGCGACGTGATCATCATGGTTGACAAGGTTAGCTTTATGGGGCTCGGCGGTCCGAATCTTGTAAAGGGCGCGGTGGGCCAGGTGACCGATGCGGAGACGCTCGGCGGAGCAAAAATGCACACTTCGGTGAGCGGCGTAGCGCATTACCGGGCGGCTAATGACGGCGCATGCATTGAGATGATCCGGCAGCAGTTCCGGCAGATGCCTGAGCCGGAGGAGCAGCCGAAAGGGCGTGCGCCGGAATCTGACGCGGAGGCGCTCTACGATGTCATGCCCGCCGATCATCGCCTGCCGTACCACATGGAAGATCTGCTGAAATGCCTGCTGGATGCAGGCGATGTTCTAGAGTTTCAGCCGGAGTACGCACCGGAACTGCTGTGTTTGACAGCGAGGCTGGAGGGACGGGCAGTTGCCGTGATCGCAAACCGGCGGGGTTTCCTGAAGACGCAAAGTGGGCCGCGGATTGGTGGAATCGTCTACACCGAATCGGCGCGCAAAGTAGCCTATTTTGTCGAAAACGCGGAACGGCATGGGCTGCCGCTTTTATATGTGCAGGACGTATCGGGCTTCATGGTGGGCGTAGAAGCGGAGACCGGGGGAATTATTCGCGCGGGGGCGGAGATGGTGGAAAGTATGGCGTGCGCGACGGTCCCCAAAATTGTGCTGACGGTGAATCACGCCAGCGGGGCGGGGTATTACGCAATGGCCGGGCAGGGCTTCGATCCGAACTTCACGTTCAGCTGGCCGACCGCGCGGATCGGGGTCATGGAAGGTGATGCGGCCGTGCAGGCGATCCACGGTCCGGAACTGGAGAAGCTGAAACGGGCAGACCGGCCCGTGCCGGAGGACGTTGCGGCAAAAATCGAGCAGACGCGGGCGGACTACGATCGCTGGCTGGACGCGCGCTATGCCGCCGCGCGTGGACATTGCGACGCAATAATCGATCCGATCGAAACCAGACGGGTGCTGAGCTTTGCTTTCGCGGTTGGCTGCGCAAATCCAAGGCCAGAACATCTTCCCATCCAACTGCTTGACCCGGAGGCGGCCAATGCACCTGCTGAATAATTGTGCACATCGCGTGCTGCACTTGACCTTGAACCGGCAGGACAAGCGAAACGCACTGGATGCGGCCATGTGTTCAGGAATTGTAAATGCGGTGGGAGAAGCGCAAGATCGCGCGGACGCCGGATGCATTCTGATCAGCGCGAACGGAAGCGTGTTCTCCTCCGGAATGGATCTGGACGAAGCGGTGGGACCGAATGCCGCGCAGTTGTCGGCGATACACGAGGCGCTATTCACGATTGGAATGACTTCGCTAAAGCCGATTGTGGTCTGCGTGAGCGGGGCGGCTCTGGGCGGCGGGCTGGGATTGGCCGCGCAAGGTCACGTGGTTATCGCGGCGGAAGGAGCGGCTTTCGCGCTGACAGAGGTGCGGGTGGGCTTGTGGCCATTTCTGGTATACCGATCGATAGAGGCGGCGCTGGGTTCGCGGCGGACATTGGAATTAAGCCTGACCGGCCGGGTATTTCATGCCCATGATGCCTGCGATTGGGGCCTGGTTCATCAGGTTTGCCCGCCGGCGGAAGCATTGGAGCGGGCCAAAGCAGTTGCCCGGGAAATTGCGAAGGCGAGTCCCCTGGCGATTTCGACGGGCATGCGATACGTACGCGAATCGCGCGGCAGGCCATTGCAAGAGGCGGGCGAACTGGCTGCGGCCCTGCGTGACGAACTGATGCAGAGCGAGGATTTCAAAGAAGGAGTGGCTGCTTTCAAGCACAAGCGCGAGCCGCGCTGGCCCAGCATGTGATCCCGAGTTTTTGTGTATCGTTTGCGGTAGTGCTGGCAGCCGCTCAGCCAACTTTCTATAAGGACGTGCTACCCATTCTTCAGGCGCACTGTCAGAGCTGCCATCGCGAAGGTGAAATGGCCCCGATGCCGCTTGAGACCTATCAGCAAGCACGTCCGTATGCGCGTGCGATTCGGGAAGTGACGAAGACGCGCGCCATGCCGCCCTGGTTCGCCGATCCCTGCTGCGGGCGATTTTCAAATGATCCCTCGCTGACTGACAAGCAGATTGCGACGTTATCGGCCTGGGCCGATGCGCACGCGCCCGAGGGTGACCGGAGGGATGCCCCGCCTGCGGTTCATTGGACTGAGGGATGGAATATCGACCAGCCGGACGTAGTGCTGCAAATGCCAGTTGCCAAGCCGATTCCGGCTTCGGGCGACGTACCGTATCAGTACATCATCATTCCGACCCACTTCAAAAAAGACCGCTGGGTACGGATGTCGGAGATTCGGCCGAGTAATCGAATGGTGGTTCATCACGCCGTGGCGTACATCCGCGATCCGAAATCGTCCTGGCTGCGCGGCGCGCCGGTAGGAGTCCCCTTCAGCGCGGACGACCTCCCGGCTGGAAAACTCCGGCGTGATGCCATGTGGACCACCAGCGATATTTTGCTGGTCTACGCGCTGGGCAGTTTGCCCGACCGATGGCCGCCGGGTTTCGCGAAACTGGTGCCGGCTGGCTCGGACATCATTCTGCAGATGCATTACACGACCCACGGGCACAAGGCCGAAGACCAGACCAGCGTCGGCCTGGTGTTTTCGAAAGAACCGCCCAGGAAACGAGTGCTGACCTTGCAGCTTACGAACGATCGCTTTCTAATTCCGCCCGGCGACCCGGATCATCGCGTGGAAGTTCATGGCACGATTCCGAATGACGCGCTGCTGCTGAGCTTTTTTCCACACATGCACCTGCGTGGAAAAACGTTCGAGTACAACATCGTGCAACCGGGAGGCAAAGTTCGCACGCTGTTGCGGATTCCGCATTACAACTTCTTTTGGCAGCTCAGTTATCGGCTGGCGGAGCCCATACCGCTGAAGGCCGGGACGATGTTACAGGCCGTTGCGACGTTCGACAATTCGAAAAATAATCCGCATAACCCAGATCCCGATTCGGCCGTCACCTGGGGCGAACAGACCTGGGCGGAGATGATGGTGGGGTTTTTCGATGTGGCGGTGGACCCGGCGACGGATAAGCAGAAGTTTTTCGCGAGGGTCAGAAAATAATGCTGTTGGTCGAAGCCGACTCTTTGTTATACTTATGGCGCAATTCAGGTTGCATCCCGTCCGCGGAAAGGGAAGATCCCGCCTGAAGAGTTTCTAAGCACCGACATTGACTTCTCTTCTGCCTGTCAAAGCGGACAACGGGCCAAAGAAGGAGGAGCATATGTCTCGTGAGTTACCTCAGAAACCGAATCTCGAATATCTCAAGAAGCAAGCCAAGGAAGTATTGCGCGGCATGCCGGGAAGCAAACTGGCAGATGCACAACACCGGCTGGCGAACGAGTATGGGTTCGCCACTTGGGCGAAGCTGAAATCACACGTTGAAGCGCTTGGGCTGAGTCCGGCAGAGTTGTTGAAGGCTGCGGTGTGCGACAGTGATGCATCGCGCGTCCGCGATGTGCTTGAGCGGTATCCGGAGTTGCGGGAGAAAATCGATGATCCACTGCCTAATTACGCTTTCGGTCAACAGGCGTTGTTCGCGGCCGTTCAGCGGAGTGATCGCGCGACCATCGATGTGCTGTTGCGCGCAGGCGCCGACATCCGGAAGCGAACCGAGTGGTGGGCGGGCGGATTCGGCGTGCTGGACGATTGCGATCCGAATCTTGCCGAATTCCTGATCGAACGGGGCGCGGTGCTGGACGCGCACTCGGCTGCGCGGCTGGGAATGATGCCGAAGCTTAGAGAGCTGGTGGCGGAAAATCCGGGCGTGGTGCGCGCAAGGGGCGGAGACGGGCAGACGCCGCTGCACTTTGCGTCTACTGTGGAGGTGGCGAAATTCCTTCTGGAAAACGACGCCGACATAGACGCACGCGATGTGGATCACGAATCGACACCGGCTCAGTATATGCTGCGCGTAGAGCAGAGGCGGCACTATCCTAGAGATCGGCAGGATGTGGCGCGCTATTTGATTTCGCGCGGGTGCCACACGGATATCTTGATGGGTGCAGCACTCGGGGACATGGATCTGGTACGGCGACACTTGGATCGCGATCCCGCGTGCATCCGGATGACCGTATCGGAGGAGTGGTTTCCAAAACACGATCCTCGAGCCGGCGGTACCATCTACATCTGGAAACTGGGAGCGCACCGCAGCGCGCACTCGGTCGCGCGCGATTTCGGTCACGAGGAGGTCTTTCAATTGCTGCTTGCGCGAACCCCGGAGCACCTGAAGCTCGCGCTGGCATGCGAACTGGGCGACGAAACGGTATTTCACGAATTTCTTTCGAGTCATCCTGAAGCGGCACGCATGCTTTCCGAGGCCGACGAACGAAAGCTGCCCAATGCCGCGCAGAATAACAACACGAAGGCGGTCCGGCTGATGCTTGAAGCGGGTTGGCCGGTGGATACTCCGGGAGAGATGGGAGCGACGGCGCTGCACTGGGCGGGGTTTAACGGCAATGCGGAGATGACGCGCGAGATACTGCGTTTCCATCCGGCGCTGGAATTGAAATCGCATGAGTACGCTGGGACCCCGCTCGGGTGGGCGCTGTATGGGTCGGGCAACGGATGGCATCGGGAAACCGGAGATTTCGTCGGGACCGTTCGCGCGCTGCTGGAGGCTGGGGCGATGCTGTCGCCGCACGCGGAAGAACTGGAACCCAGTGACGCGGTGTTGGAGATGCTGCCATGAATCCGGGGAAACGGCCCCTTGCTGTGACCATTCTCGGTTGGTTGTATATCGCGGTGGGCGTGATCGGTTTTGCTTACCACTTGACCGAGTTCCGGACCGGGAATGCGTTTCCGAACGATCTTGTCTGGGCGGAACTCACCGAATTAGTGGCGCTGGTGTGTGGAGTATTCATTCTCCGCGGCCACAACTGGGCGCGCTGGGTGGCGGTCGCCTGGATGGCATTCCACGTAATTCTCAGCGTCAATGTGCTGTCTGAATTTGCCATCCACTGCGTGTTTTGTGCGGCGATCGCCTGGTTTTTGTTTCGCCCCGAAGCCGGGCGGTATTTTCGCCGGGCGTCAATTGAAGGAGCATAGGCGGCGACAGTTACTTACTCGAGTGGAGCTTCGTAACAGCGGCGTTCAGGAGTGCATTGGCCGATATGTACGAAGTGCTCATCGGGTCCAGCGGGGCCCATCGTTTTCAAGCACCAGAAGGCGGCGGCTGAAGCTACTCCGTCCTGCCACGTTTCGAAGTCCGCGGCGAAGTTTCCGTAGATCGTTTTGGTTCGAAGGCACTGGCACGGCTTCGTGTCAGTTTGCTGGTTTGTAAGGGTCATACTACTTCACCTCCTACGGCGCTGCGGTCGCGCCCTCTCAATCCGCCTGCGAACAGCACTGTTCTGTAGATTGCCGTGTGGAAGAGACCGACTTTGTAGCCGTTATGAGCGAGCGGCGTGGCTCCCTGCATGGCGGCCTTTCCCGCCTGACGCGCTAATTGTTCGTTGAGAACCTTGCCGTTCAGTAGCGCTTCGGCCGCCGTTGCGCGCATCGGCGTGGGAGCGGCCGCGCCAAGAATGATAGATGCTTTGCGGACGGTGTTCCCGTCCATTTGCAAAACAACCGCCGCGTCGGCAATCGGCCAATCGTGACTGTCCTTTTCGGCGTACTTCTGATAAGCGGATTTTGTGCCCGGGGGCGTTGCGGGGACCAGGATGGCAGTTAGTAACTCGCCCGGACGCAGCGAATGCTCGCGAGTTACGTTCTGCTCCGGCGTGAGATAGAATTTCTCGAGTGCGACGGTTCGCTTGCCGTCTTTGGAAGTCAGTTCCAGCTGGGCGTTCAGCGCAATCAGCGGCACGGCGGCCGTAGACGGGGCGACGATAGCGCAGGTGTGATTGTCGAAAATGGCGTGATACTGATTTTCTCCATCCTGCGCAAAACAGATTTCTCCGCCTTTGCGCCTGCACGGAAATTCGAGATGCCGGAAATACCAGCAGCGAGGCCTTTGAAGGAGATTACCGCCGATGGTCGCGGAGTTGCGAATCTGCGGGGTGGCGGCATGCGCGGTCGCGTGAGCGAGAGCCGTGTATTTTCGCTTGACCGTTTCGTGCTCTGAAACTTCGGCGAGCGTCATCAATGGGCCGATGCGAAGCCCATCCGCGCTCTCTTCCATTCCGCTGAGGCCTTGGATATTGCGGATATTGACCAGCTTCTCCGGCTGATCGAGGCCTTCCTTCAGCCTGTCGAGGAGATCGATTCCCCCCGCCTTGACCTCCGTGCCCGCCCCGAGGTGCCCGAGTGCATCCTCAACGCTTGTGCAATCAACAAATGAGAAGCGATTCATGCCACTACACTCCCGTTATTCCCCAAAGCCGCGAAAATGTTGGCCGGCGTCATGGGCAGTTGCCGGATGCGAACACCCGTGGCGTTGTAAAAAGCATTCGCGATAGCGGCCGAGGTTGCCATGGTCGCCGGTTCGCCGATGCCATACGCGTCGGTGGAGCTTTGCCCTTGATAATCCTGGATCACCATCACCTCGATCTTCGGGGTTTCAACCGAACCGGTGATTTTGTACTGCTCGAGATTCGCGTTCACCATCAGACCCTTGGCATGGTTCAGAACACGGTTTTCATAAAGGGCGTATGAGATGCCCTGCAACACGCCGCCGTTGATCTGGCTTTCGAGCGCCAGCGGATTCATGGGGCGGCCGCAGTCTTGAACGGCCAGCACGCGCTCCACATGAACGCGGCCGGCCTCCATATCGACAGACACTTCCGCGAAATGCACGCCGCCCAGGGTGGTGGTTCCAGAGCGAGGCATCCGCCCGCTGTAATCGGGCGCCCGGTCAGCCCGTACGGACAACTCTTCCTGTTTCATCTTTGCCGCAGCCTGGCGGAAGCTCAACGACAGCGCCGGATTCGATTTTGACTTCAGCTTTCCGTCCGCGAAGTATAGGTCATCCGGTGACGAATTCAAAGCCGGAGCTACTGCTTCGAAAAATTGGCGCTTCAAACGATAAGAGGCATTCCGGGCAGCGGGGGTGATGGACGCGGTAGTCATGCTGCCACCCGAGGGCGGGCCGACCGGATAGCGAGTGTCGCCTACGCGGATGACCACGTCTTCGGCTTTCAAGCCAAATTCTTCGGCCACGATCTGGGCCAAAACGGTTTTGATGCCACCGCCGATGTCCTGGACGGCAGACATGAGCTCGATGGAGCCATCTCTGCTCAGCCGAACCTCCGCGGCGGAATCGAGATTCACGATACGGTACCAGACTGCCTGCGCTACGCCTACGCCTCTTTTGATTGGCCCTGGATCGGAGTTAGGCCTGCGGCGTTCCGACCAGCCGAATTTCTTTCTGCCGAGTCTTCGTTCGACACGCCGCTGCGGATTCACGTCGATCTTGTCGCGCAGATCGAGCGGGTCCATATCGATCCGCTCGGCAAGCTCATCTATGGCCTGCTCAAGCGCGAAACAGCCCTGCGGGTGGCCCGGAGCACGAAATGACGCGCCGGGACCTGCATTGATGAATACGTCGTATTCGCGGGTCCACTTGTTCTTGCACTCGTACATGTTGACCACGGGGCCGGAGCAGCCAGCGCCAGTACCTGTTCCGGCAGTGCCGTAGCTGACCAGTTGCATGGCCGTGAGAGTGCCGTCTTTCTTTCCAGCGATCTTTAGGGCCTGGTCGGAATCGGGCCGGTTGCCTACAGACAAATGTTCTTCTTTGCGGTCGAGCATTAACCAGACCGGGGCGTTTGCCTTTTGCGATAACCACGCCGCCGCGACTCCAGGATTTCCAGCGCCAAATTTCGCGCCGAAACCGCCGCCCATGTACTCCGTGATTACACGCACTTTGCTTTTAGGCAGCTTGAAAACGTAAGCGAGTTCCTCGCGAACGCTGGAGGTGCTCTGAGTCGAGGCGTACACGGTCAAGCCATCGGGCTTCCAATCGGCCACGAAGCCGTGCGTCTCAAGAGCGGAGTGGGTTTGCACTTGCGTGTTGAAGTGCGCCTCTACCGTGACATCCGCATCGGCGAATCCTTCTTTGACATAGCCGACTTGCTTTTCGGCGGGCCCGTGGACGTTCCCGACCTGCGGGACGTTTTTCGGGCCGCCGCCACCGCCCGCTGTTCCGGCCTGGTCGGCGGGCCCAGGGTACACCTGAGGCGAATCGGACTGTTGCGCAACGCTTCGATCTGTAACGAAGGGGAACTGCTGGTACTCCACTTTGACGAGCTTTACGGCGTCCTCAGCGATCTGTGGAGAAACCGCGGCAATCGCGGCGATGGGCTGACCGGCATAGCGAACGATGGGATAGCGGGATGGAATCTCTTTACTCTTGTCGCGGAGTTCGGCATTGCCGTCGATGTGGGTGATGATGTAGACGGCTTTCACGCCGGGATATCGCTCCGCGGCGCTGGTGTCGATGGAGAGCACTTTCGCATGCGGCACGGAGGCGTTCACCATTTTGCCGTACAGCATGCCCGGGAGCCGGATGTCGGCGGTGTAGCGCGCCGCGCCGGTGACCTTTGCCTTTCCGTCCCAGCGTTGCGTGGGTTTGCCGATCACGTTGAGATCGGCGTTGGGGGCGAGCGGCGGGGGTTCGGTGGCGGGGACTTCTCGCTGGACCGTTTTCAGTTGTTCCTCGGCAATGCCAACCTGCAGGGACTGCTGCCGGGTGGGGACGTTCGGCTTCGAGTTATGTTGATTTTCTTGAAAGCCCATTTCAGACCTACCCTTTCTAAGCGCTACGCCTGATGTTCACCGCCGCGGCGCTCTTTCGGGTCTGCGCCGCTTCGAGAGTCGCGTCGAAAACCTTGGGATAGGTGCCGCAGCGGCAGAGATTGCCGCTGGTTGCCAGCTTCACATCGTTCAGATCGGGATTGGGATTGCGCTCCAGCAGAGCCGCGCAACTCATGATCATGCCGGGGGTGCAGAATCCGCACTGCAGCGCATCGTGCTTGATGAACGCTGCCTGCACGGGATGCAAATTGTCGCCGGCCGCCAAGCCTTCAATTGTGGTCACGCGCCGTTTGCCAACATCGATGGCTAAGGTCATGCAGGAGTTGACCGGAGTTTTGTCCAACCAGACCGTGCAGGCGGAACATGCCCCGCGGTCGCAGACAATTTTCGTGCCGGTCAGGTTGAGTTGATAACGCAAAGCATCGGCGAGCGTGGTTCGAGGTTCCAAAGCCACGCGATAATCTTTGCCGTTAACGTTCAAGGTCACCGGCGTTTGGCCCGGACCCAGCGCGATGGAATGCTTTGGAACTTCTTTTGCCAGCAGTTCCACATGGTCGAGCACCGTAGCGCCCGCGGCCGTGAGGCCCGCGCCCCTTAAGAAACTGCGGCGGCCCAAGCCGCGCTTTGGCGGCTTATCTGATCGGTTGAGCTTGCTTTCGTCTTGCACTGGAGTTTGTCCTCCTTCAGCTTGGCGCTAAAAAAAGCAACCGCAAATATTGTCTCTCTTTCCGGTTCAGGCGGAATACCGTAAATGTGACAGGGG
>DATIMA010000122.1:0-70599 GCA_035475915.1 Bryobacteraceae bacterium | reverse complement strand
GACGGTTGGCCGGACATCTACGTAGCGAACGATTCGAGTACCGCGACCCTATACCAGAACCAGAAAGACGGTACGTTCATCGATATCGCGATTGAATCCGGCGCGGCGCTTTCTCCAGAGGGCAAACCGCAGGCCGGCATGGGCGTCTCGATTGGCGACTACAACCGCGATGGAAACCTGGATGTCGTCAAGACGAATTTTGCCGGCGATACTGATTCGCTCTACACGAATCTGGGTGACGCGTCGTTTGAGGATCGCACCTATCCAAGCGGTCTGGGCGTCAACACGCGCCTGCTCGGATGGGGCGTAGGCTTCTTTGATATGGACAATGACGGCTGGCTGGATATTCTCATGTCGAACGGGCATGTGTATCCAGAGGTTGACAATTCGAAAACCGATTTGAAATATGCCGAGCACAAATATCTGTATCGAAACCTGCAAAACGGCCGCTTCGAAGAGGTGACGGAGCAAGGCGGACCGGGCATTCTAGAGAATGCTCCGGCGCGGGGCTGCGCGTTTGGCGATTACGACAATGACGGCGATATTGATATTGCCGTGAACTGCGTTAACGCGATTCCGCAGCTTCTGCGGTGCGATTCAACGTTGAAGCGAAACTGGATCAAGATCAAGCTCGTTGGAGTGAAATCGAATCGGACCGGCATTGGCACGAGGGTAACAGTGGTGGCGAAGAACAAACCGGATTCACCGAAGCCGCTGAGACAGATCGATGAGTTGCGCAGCGGAGGCAGCTATTTCTCGCAAAACGATCTCCGCATGCATTTCGGCCTGGATCAGGCGACCAGGGTGGACCTGGTGGAAATTCGCTGGCTGAGCGGGCAGGTGGACCGGCTGCAAGATCTTGATGTGAACCGGCTCTACACGATTCAGGAGGGCGGCAAGATTCTTAAGAGTGAAGCACTGCAGCCTGCCAGAAGTACATGAAACTCGGGATTCCGGCGTTACTGGTGTTCGCGCCGATGCTGTGCTGCGCAGCCGAAACCTGCCCCTGGATCAGTTCGGGTACTGTGGGCGGCATTCTCGGTGATCCGGTGGATAGCAAGGTGACAGCAACTACGTGCGAGTTCACGCATCGCAGCGGCTCCATGGTCGACAGCTTGCACGTCGAGGTCGAACCCATCGCGCACCACCCATACCCGAAGTATTTGGCCGAATGCAAATCCAAACCAGAACCGCTGAAGGCAATCGGAAACGAAGCGGTGAGTTGTCACACCGGAGCTGCTGAACTCGCCATAGGCCGGGTACGCGACCGGGTTTTCATCATTCGAGTGAATGCGACCGACGGGGCCGAGAAAGCGCGAACAGCGGCCGAACACGTTGCCGGCAACCTGTTCTGAGATTTACCTGGAGATTCGGGCCGCTCCGCGCTCCAGTTTTCGTTCTTTCTGTTTCGCTTCCGCCGCTCTCAACGCAGCAGCTTTGTCGAAGGCCGCCTTCGCACCCGCTGTGTCGCCTTTGCGCCGGAGCAGCAAACCGAGTGAATTGAAAGCGCCTGCGTCCGTAGGGTCCAGCGCGACGGAGTGCCTCAAAGCATCAATCGCGCCATCTGCATCGTCTTGCTGTTTCAAAATAGTCCCCAACTCAAACCAGGCGTCACCGTAATCGGGGCGTTCGGCGACGGCGGCTCGAAACTGCTCGATTGCCTTATCCGGCTCGCCGCTATCGACGTGCGCGAGCCCGAGCAGATAATGCGCCTCTGCCAGCTTCGGATCCAGCTGCACGGTTCTTGCGAGTTCCGCCTTCGCATGCGGCAGATCGTCAGTCTGTTTGTAGGCAACGCCCAGGTCGTAATGCGCAGAAGCGGAGTTTGGATGAGCCGCTGCGACGTTAGAGAGATGCTTGATGGCATCTTTATAATCTGCCGCTCCGATGTAGGCGTAGCCGATGTTCACCTGCACCTGCACATTGTTGGGATCGCGTTGGAGAATGCGCCGGAATTCAGCAATCGCGCCTGGCGTGTCTCCGCTATTCACCAATACGAGGCCGTAGCTGTTCCGAAGTGCATTGTTGTTGGGATTCAGGGCTAATGCCTGGCGATACGCATCGCGCGCCTTTGTCCATTGCTTCTTCTGTTGGTAGGACTGGCCTAGACTTTCCCAAGCCGACGCGAGATGTCCGCGATATTGGGCCTGACCGGGTGCAAGCTGAACCGCCTTCTGGAGCGCGTGTATGCCTGCGTCCTTTTGCTGCTTTATCAAGAGGGCAGCGCCCAAGTGATACCAGGCTTGGGCCATGTCGCCATCTAATTCCGTGGCGCGCTGGAAATAAGGAATGGCTTCCGAAGCACGGTTGGTGGCGGCCAGCAGGAATCCGACTTCATCCTGATAGGCCGCCGAAGTCGGAACCAACTGCGCCAGCTTCTGATATGACGCGAGAGCCCCGTTGGCATCACGCGCGGCCAGTGATTTCCGCGCAGATGATTCCAGTTCCTGAATGCTTTGGGACGGCGCAAGGAGCGGTAGAAACAGGAGCAAGCACAATCGCGCCCCGGCAGAACCCCGCGCGTAAGCGAGTGGCCACTTCCTACAACACAAGCTGCTTCACCACATTTCCACCGACATCGGTCAAACGAAAATCACGCCCTTGAAAGCGGTAGGTCAACTTCGTATGATCGACTCCCATCTGATTGAGAATCGTCGCGTGCAGGTCATGCACATCAATTGGGTCTTCCGCGATGTTGTAGCCCAGATCGTCCGTTTTCCCCAGCGTAATTCCCGGCTTAAATCCGCCACCGGCCACCCACATGGTGAATGCCCTTGGATGGTGATCGCGGCCGAGAAACTTGGAATTATTTCGGGCTTCGTTCATCGGCGTGCGTCCGAACTCGCCGCCCCAGACCACAATCGTGCTCTCCAGCAATCCCCGCTGCTTCAGATCTTTAATCAAAGCCGCGGCGGCACGATCGGTTTCCTGGCACAAGCTGGGGAGCCGGTTGACGATGTCGTCGTGACTGGATGTCCCATGATTGTCCCAGCCGCGATGGTAAAGCTGCACGAAGCGGACGCCGCGCTCCACAAGCCTTCGCGCCAGCAGGCAATTGTTCGCAAACGATTTTTTGCCGGGCTCCGTTCCGTACAGCTCGTGGATGGACGACGGTTCTTTCGAGATATCCACCAGATCCGGAACGCTCGATTGCATGCGATACGCCATCTCGTAGGAGGCGATGCGGGTGAGGATTTCCGGATCTCCGTTACTGGCCAGATGCATCTCGTTGAGTTGCTTGAGAAGGTCGAGTGATTCGCGGCGGCTCTTGTCCGAAACGCCTTCCGGATTCGTCAGAAAGAGCACCGGATCGCCCTGCGAACGAAATTCAACGCCCTGATAGACGGTCGGAAGAAATCCGCTGCCCCAGCAAGCCTTGCCTCCGTCCGGCTGATTTTCACCTGAGATGAGGACGACGAAACCGGGCAGATCTTTGCACTCGCTGCCAAGCCCGTAGGTCATCCACGATCCCATGCTCGGGCGTCCAATGATCTGGAAACCCGTGTTCATGAAGATCTGCGCCGGCGCATGATTAAACTGCGTCGTGTGCATCGACCTCACAATGGCGATGTCATCCGCGACCGTTTGCAAATGCGGCAGCAGCTCCGAGATTTGCGCGCCGCCCTGGCCGCACTGCTTGAATTCAAACGGTGAGCCCAGCAGTTTAGGAGTGCCTTTGATAAATGCGAAACGCTCGCCTTTCATCAACTCCGCGGGCACATTCTGGCCATCGTATTTTTGCAGCGCGGGCTTCGGATCCAGCAGATCCACTTGTGACGGAGCTCCCGCCATGAAGAGATAGATAATGCTCTTCGCTTTAGCCGGGAACATGGGCGGCTTCGGCGCCAGGGGATTTGTATCAATCGTACTTGCGAACAGAGAATTGTTCAGCAGGCCGGTGAGCGCGGCCGCGCCAATTCCAAACCCAGTTTGGCGAAAGAAATGACGCCGTGTTGATGCTTGTAGCATCTCGGAAGGGAGATCGGATGGCAGTGGTTTCACGCCTTTACTCCTTACTGATTGTCTCGTCCATATTCAATAGAACATTCGCGACCATAGTCCATGCGGCCATCTCGGTCGCATTTCCGCTGTCGTGATGCTCCGCCAACTGTTGCCGGTAAAACGCCAGGATGTCGCCCAATTCTTTCTGCGTGGGGCGTCGCGACACGGCCAGCCGGAACCCATATGTGATCCGATCTGCCTCGCTACTGCCGCCCTCCGTAACCATGCGTTTTGCCATGGCACGAGCGGCATCGAAGAAGTATGGATCGTTCAGGCTAGTCAACGCCTGCAGCGGAGTGTTCGTGCGAACACGCCGGATGGTGCAGAACTCGCGGCTCGGCGCGTCGTAAGTAACAAGGCTGGGATACGGCGCACTGCGGCGAATGAAGGTGTAGATCGCCCGGCGGTGCTGATCCTCGCCCTTGCTTTGAATCCATTTGTCATCGCTGTAAGGAATGTCCCAAACGCCGGCCGGCTGGTAGGGGAAGACACTCGGCCCGTACATTTTGGTACTCAACAAGCCACTGACCGACAGCGCGATATCGTGAACGGTCTCGGCTTCCACCCGGAACCGGGGCCCCCGCGCGTACAGCTTATTGTAGGGATCGCGCGAGATCAGGTCCGGCGTCGCGCGTGAACTTTGGCAATAGGTAGCGGAGGTGACCATCAGCCGCAGGATTTTTTTCATGCTCCAGCCATCGCGCATAAACTCGGTAGCGAGCCAGTCCAGTAGCTCGGGATGGGATGGAGGATCGCCTTGCGTGCCGAAGTCTTCGCTGGTCTCGACAATTCCATGGCCGAAGATCGCCTCCCAGAAATGATTCACTGCGACGCGCGCGGTTAGTGGATTATCATCGCTGACCAGCCATTCGGCCAACCCGAGCCGGTTGGGCATGGCATTTTTCGGCAGCGGATTAAGAGCACTCGGCACGTCGGCGTACACCAGTTCGCCCTTGCTGGTGAACGTTCCGCGCTCGCGAATGTAGGCCGCGGGCCGCGTGAACCCACCCTGTTCACGCATGATCATCGCGGTGACGATGCCCAGCTTTTTCAGGTCGCCTTTTAGATCAGCGATTTGCTTGCGGGTTGGTTCAAGCTCTGGAGCAACCGCGCGGAAGGCCTTTGCGAGCGTCGCGCTTTCCTCTGATGAGCGCCGGTTCGCGGGCACATCCAGCAGCGGATGAACAGAAGCCGGAATTTGCACGATGAATTCGGGATCCGGGTTTGTCGTGATGGAAATCCGGAACCGCCCGATATTCCGCGAAGCATGCCGCATCTGGTGCTTCAGCGTGATGGTGAGAATGCTACCGCCTGGTGATCCGACCGGAGACTCCGGAATGAAAACCGCCTGCCTCCGAATGGGCTTGGGATCGTTTTCCTCAATGGCCCAGCCGGCGAGTTGTCCGTTCTTCTTGCGAACAACGTTCGTTACTGAATATCCGTCCTGCGATTCATCGGCTTCCGCAGATTTCCATTGCAGTGTTTTTTTTGCCTGCGGGTTGTTCAGGGGCGCCGCTTCCACATCGAAATTACTCAAGAAGAAGTTGCCATTGGGATCGCGGCCCGGTCCGCCATGCGGCAGGCTCGGATCCGGCAGCACTTCGAGGCGCAAGCCCGTGATCGAAGTTGCCTGCGTTTTCGCCGTGATCGTGTACGTGTCTGCGTTGGGATTCTCGCCGCCCGCCAGAAGAGAACTGTCCGGCAGACGTTTCATCGTCGCGCCCCCAGCCGATTCAAAGCGTTCGGGCAGCAGAACCTGCCATCGCTCTTCCGCCCCGTGCATCTGTTGCTCCCATGCCGCTTGAGCGCTATCGAGCTGCGGAGTCTGGGTATCCAGCGTCTTCTGCAGGCCGGCGATTTCCACGCGCAGCTCTTCACTCTTCTCTTCCTGTGCAGCAGTAGGCAGTTCCAGCTCCGGCTCGTCCATCCAGTGATCGCCCTTCCCAGCGGGATGGTGTTTGCTGTTGCTGAAGAACGCCAGAAAACGGTAATAATCCTTCTGTGTAAAAGGGTCGAACTTGTGGTTGTGGCACTGCGCGCAGCCGAGCGTGCTCCCCAGCCAGACGGAGGCGGTTGTATTCGTGCGGTCTACCAGGCTGTACCAGTAATATTCATTAATGTCGATGCCGCCTTCCTGATTCAGCATCGAGTTGCGATTAAACCCGGTCGCGATCAACTGATCATTGCTGGGGTTCGGAAGCATGTCGCCGGCAATCTGATCGATTGTGAAATCGCGAAACGACATGTCGGCATTCAGCGCGCGGATTACCCAATCCCGGTACTCCCAGGCGGTGCGTTCCCGGTCCTTTTCATAACCGTTGCTGTCCGCATAGCGAGCCAGATCGAGCCATTGCCGGGCCCATCGTTCGCCATAATGCGGCGAGGCGAGAAGCCGGTCGACAACCTTGTCATACGCGTTCGGGCTCTGGTCGGCGAGGAAGGCATCCCCTTCCTGAGGCGATGGCGGCAGGCCGGTTAAATCGAGATACACGCGCCGGATCAGCGTGGTTTTGTCCGCCTCGGGAGATGGTTGCAAACCTTCTTTATGGAGTTTTTGCAGGATGAAGGTATCGATGGGATTGCGGGGCCATGCCCCATTTTTCACCTGTGGCACGGGCGGCCTGACAGGCTTTACATATGCCCAGTGCTTCGCGGCTGTTGCGGCAGCAATCGGAGTTGCATCATCGGGCCCCGGCGCTCCGGTATCGATCCATTTGCGAATGACGGTAATTTGGTCGTTCGAAAGCGGCGGCCCTCCATACGGCATCTGCGGGCGCTCCTGGGCCATCAGCCGTCGAACGATGCGGCTGTCGCTGCTGTGTCCTGGAACGATGACCTTTCCGTAATCGCTGCCTTTCAAAATGCTCGCAAGGGAATCCAGGCGCAACCCGTTTTGCTGAACATCGGGACCATGGCACGAATAACAGCGGGCCGCCAGAATGGGCCGGACTTCTTTCGCAAACACTGGCGACGACTGAGCGGAGGACTCTCCAACATGGGCACTCGATGCTGCCTCGGGGTGGATGTCTCCCTGATCGATCCACTTTCGGATCAGTTGGACCTGGGCGGGCGGCAGCGGCTCGCCTCCCATCGGCATTCTCGGTCCATCCGTGAGGCCAAGGATGCGCTTGACCAGCAGGCTTTCACCGCTATTCCCGGGCACGACTGCGGGGCCGGATTCTCCGCCGCGCAGGATCGCGGTCTGGGAGTCAAGCCGCAGCTTGCCCATGACGGAATCGCCCGTGTGGCACTTTCCGCAAGCCTGCTGGAAAATCGGGGCAATGTCCCTCTGGAATTGAATCGCGCCGCCGCTTTGGGCCGCACACGGGCTCGCAGACAACAAGAAAAGCGCGGCGATGCCGGCCGCAACCATCCGGCCCCGGTTTGAAATCATCGGTTTTGATTACCTGACGTCTTTTCAGAAGTTTATCCAAATGTAAAGCAGGTTCGCATCTCCCGCTAGAATATGTTGAGTTTTCGGAATTAGCGAATGCCGGAACTGCCCGATATCGCGGCGTACATAACGGCGCTCGAGCCTCGCATTGTCGGTCAGTCTCTCACCGGGGTCCGGATCGCGAGCCCATTTCTGCTGCGCACGACGGAACCTCCGATTGCAAATCTCGAGGGTCGTGCCGTTCGCGAGCTGCGCCGCGTCGGCAAGCGGATCGCCCTCGGGGTAGAGGGAGACCTCTGGTTGTTGCTTCATTTGATGATCGCGGGCCGGCTGCACTGGCGGCCTCCGCACACCGCACTGGCTGGCCGTCAGAATCTGGCGGCTTTTGATTTTTCAACGGGTTCTCTCACGGTGACCGAGGCCGGGACGAAGCGGCGCGCATCACTCCATGTCCTCAAAGGCGAAGAAAGCCTGCGTTCCGCGGACCCGGGAGGCATTGAGGTCTTGACTTCCGATCTTGCCTCCTTTCGCGCAGCGCTCGCGTCTGAAAATCACACGCTGAAACGGGCCCTTACTGATCCGCGCCTTGTGAGCGGAATCGGCAACGCGTACTCCGATGAGATCCTGCATGCGGCGCAACTGTCGCCCATTGCGCAAACACACAAGCTCAAGACGCAAGAATGGGAGCGGCTTTTCGCGGCGACGCGCGGGACGCTCGAACTCTGGGTGGATCGGTTGCAAGCCGAAGCGCGTATTCGGTTTCCTGAAAAAGTGACTGCGTTTCGCAAAGGCATGGCGGTGCATGGCCGTTATGGCGAACGGTGTCCGCGGTGCGGCGAAAAAGTCCTGCGCATTCGCTACGCCGATAACGAAACGAACTATTGCGCGCCATGCCAGACTGGCGGCAAAGTGCTTGCCGACCGAAGCCTGTCACGGTTATTGGGATCGGATTGGCCCCGCACGCTGGAAGAACTGGAGGCAGTTAAGCGGCGCTGAGGGGCCTATCCAGGTTGTGCCGGAAACGTAAAGCAAAAGGTTGATCCTTCTCCCGGTACGGAGTTCTCCAGCCAGATGCGGCCGCCATATTGCTCTATGATCCGGTGGCAAATGGCCAGTCCGATTCCACTTCCTGGATATTCTTCACGGCTATGCAGCCGTTTGAAGAGCCCGAAAATGTTTTCAGCGTACTTTCGTTCAATGCCGATTCCGTTGTCAGCCAGGCAAAATAACCAAGAGCCGTCCCGCTCTTCCGCTGAAATCTGTATACGAGGAGGGCGGCTACTCCGGTACTTGAGAGAGTTGCTAATCAGGTTTTGGAACAATTGGGCGAGGCGGTTCTCGTGCACGGGAACAAGGGGCAGGTTGTGCGAGGTGATTACTGCCCCAGTTTGCTCAATTTGAGCCTTCAAATTTTCGAGAACGGTCGCCAGGACCCTTGCCGAATCAATGCTCGGCGGCGGCCCATCGGCACGCTTGGTCACGGTCGCGTAGGCGAGGATATCGCGGACCAGATTCTGCATGCGCCGCGTTGACTGCACAATATCGGCCAGAACGCTTCGAGCATCGCCCGCCAGTTGTTCCCCGCATCTCCGCTCCAGCAATTGAGCGGAGATGCCGATTGTGCGGAGCGGTTCCTGCAGATCATGGCTTGCCGAGTACGCAAATGTCTCCAGTGCTTGATTCGCGTGCTGCAGTTCCTCGTTCGACCGTTTCAATTCGGCTTGAGCATGCTGCGCCTGCTGGAAGAGCCGGGCATTCTCGCGTTCGATCCTCTTCTGGTCGGTAATGTCGCGAGCGATCTTCGCGGCGCCGATGATGCGGCCTGATGCGTCGCGAACCGGCGAGACGCTCAGGGATATGTCGATCAGCCGGCCGTCTTTTCTCTGCCGCAAAGTTTCGTAATGGTGGATTCGCTGGCCGTTTCGAATCTTATTCAGAATCTCAGGAAACTCATCGATTCGGTCCGGAGCGGCTAACATCGAAATGGGCTTGCCGATGGCTTCCGCTGCGGTGTAGCCAAAGATGCGCTCGGCTCCCTTGTTCCAGCTTGTGATGATTCCGTTCAGATCTTTGGCGCAAATAGCATCTTCCGAGTTTTCGACAATTGCCGCAAAGTGCAAAGTCGCGGCCATAAGCTGGTTTGTTTCGGTAATATCGGTCGCGATCCCGCAGATGGAAGTCACCGTTCCGTCGGGTCCGCGAATGGGGAATTTGTTTGATAGGTAGGTATGTACGCCGTCATCGTGTGGCGCATACTCCTCAACCGTAAGCGGTTCTCCTGTGACAAGAACGCGTAGATCGTTCTCGCGAAAGCGGGCGGCCATCTCCTCTGGGAAGATCTCATGATCGGTCTTGCCGACGACTTCGCTACTGGTGCAGTGAAAGAGATCCTCGAACCTGTGGTTCACCAGAAGATAGCGGCCTTCGCGATCTTTGACGAAAATCACCGCGGCGGAATTGTCGAGGATTGCCTGCAATCCCAGTTCACTGGGTGCAAGCGTGTTCGCCACGGAGTCCATATGTTCGGCAAGCGACACTAACGGGATTGTACCTTGAAGGGGTCCGTCGGAAATACCGGCTTTGTGTTATACATCCACTTGCTTGAATTTCGGCAGCAGTAAGTGAATGACCAATAATGCGCACAGATATGCGACGCCGGCGATGATGAACAGCGGTCCGTAAAATTCGTGTGAAAAATCCAGCCAGTATCCGACGGCTGGGGCCACCAGCATGCCGCCGACTGCTCCGCCAAAGCCGCCTAAACCAACCACAGACCCGACTGCCGAGCGCGGGAATGTATCCGAAGGAATGGTAAACAGATTCGCGGACCAGCCTTGATGCGCTGCTGCCGCCAAGCCAATGAGCGCAACAGTAATCCACAGTTTTCCGCCAGTGAGGATCACGCAGGAAACCGGCACCACCGCAAGCGCGCAAGTTAGCAGCGCGATCTTACGAGCCGCGGTGACACCGAATCCGCGGGCGAGCAGGCGCGATGATAGCCAACCTCCACCGATGGAGCCGATATCGGCGAAGAGATAAACCGCAATGAGCGGTGGTCCCAAGTGGGTCAAATCCAGCTTGTATTTCTGATTGAGAAATCCCGGGAGCCAGTAGAGATAAAACCACCAGACTGGGTCCGTCATGAACTTGCCGAGCAGAAAGGCCCAGGCCGCGCGAGTCCTCAGCAACTGCAGGTATGGAATGCGGCGCGCGGGCTCCGTTTCCTGATCGGATTCGATGAATGCCAACTCCTGTTGGGCGAGCCATTTTTGCTGACGTGGTGGGCGATAGGTTGCAAGCCAAACAACAATCCAGAGCAGGTCAAGCCCGCCTGTGACCAGGAAAGAGGAGCGCCAGCCAAACCGCGCGGCAACAAATGGGACCAGAAGGGGAGCGACCAGTGCCCCGATATTTGTGCCGCTATTGAAAATGCCTGTCGCGAGCGCGCGCTCGCGCCTTGGGAACCAGTTAGCGACGGTCTTAATGGCCGCGGGAAAATTGGCAGCTTCTCCCAAACCCAGGAAGAAGCGGGCGATGGCGAATTCGATCAGATTTCGCGCGAGAGCATGGCTCATGGCCGCGGCGCTCCACACCAGAACGGCGAGCGCGTATCCTAACCTGGTTCCCAGCCAATCCAGCACACGGCCCGCAATGGGCATCATCACGGCGTAGGCGCACTGAAACGCGAAGACCACCCAACCGTAATCGGCCTCGTTCCAGCCGAGGTCATGAGCCAGTACCGGCTTCAGGATTCCGAGTACCTGGCGATCGATGTAGTTTACGGTCGTCGCCCAAAACAGCAGACCGCAAACATACCAGCGCAGATGTTGCGACGTTCTCGCCCGCCGGACGGCTTCCGGCCTAAGCGGCTCCGGCGTGGTCATTCCTGCTGCCCTTCAGGTGGACGAAACGCGTAAAATTGTCTCGGAACAGCTTTTTAATATCGCGATGAATCTCTGCTTTGGTCACTTGGCCGCCATCGCGCGCCACTAATTCGTAGGCATTGGTAAGAATGGAGGCCATTGTCCGGCGCGTGTTGCGCCATTTATAGATAACCTGTTCCAGAATGCGCGCGTCGGAGTGTTGGGGAATGAAACTGGCGCCCAACATTTCAATGCGTTCGCGCGTGATCTCTTCGACGATCGAGGGATTGTTCAAAAACCACCAGCATCCGAACGGCAGCAAGTTCGCGAACTTCCTGGCATAGACACACAGTTCATGCTGATTTTCTCTGCTGAGAACGCTGATAAGGAACCGGTTCTCAGGAAATTGGACGCAGAGGTGTTCCACCGCACGAAGATCCGCTCTGCCCACCGCATCGCCAGCCAGCCGTATTGCTGGATTCACCTGGTAGCGGGGGCCGATCATCAGCGAGAGCGGAACTTGGAATTCGCGGCAGGACGGAAGAATCGCCTGGCTCAGTAGAGTGGCTCGTGCGCTCTCTTCCGGAAACTGGAAGGTGTCCGGCAGCGAACAAGCCATGTAGACGGGACGCATGCGCTGGAACCAATCGGCCAGGAAGCGCCGCACTTCTGGAATCGTTTGTCCCGCCAGGTTCTCCTGAACGTTGTAGCCGGCGCCGGTTAATTGCTTCCAGTGTTGCTGCCATTTGTTCAGTATGCGGTCGAGCCGAAGGACGGCATGAAACTGCCGATCAGGCTCGGGGTTCTTCTCCCAGAGCGGCGTTTCGGCTGGATCAAGCGGATCATTTGTCATGACCACTTCGCTGATGCCGGCGAGTTCGAAGACACGCCTGATATGTGCTTCGAGTTTCTGGTTTTCGAAGAACTCGCGAGATTGCTTGAGGTCTTTGGCTCCAGTATCCAGCCCGAACGCGGCCAGCACCGCAACAATGCCGCGCGTTGCCTCCGACAGCGGAGTATTTTCGACGAACAGCGTTTGCCAGATCAGGTCTGCCTGTTCGCGCTTGGAACGCCCCCAGTATTGATCCGGAGTGACAGGCGAGAACCGGAAGAGCTCCGCTTCCAGGTAGTGATAGGTCAACAGTTCATCGATGCCCCACAACCCGAGATTGCCCAGCGAGGGCATGAACAAATGTGTGTGAACATCAATAAACAAAGTGTTGTGCAATTCTTCCGTCACGGCGGGGCCAATTTGTTCCAGAGTGAGGGAAATGGCGCTATTGATCGTTGTTGGATTCATTAGGGGCTCTCAGGATGGATTCTAACGAACAGCCAGGGCGGAGGCAGGTTCTGGCGGCAATCGCGGGTGCGGCTGCCTGCGCGGTCGAGTGTTCCGGCGCGGAATCGCCTGGTGCGGCTGCGGTACTGATGAAGGTTGGGAATCGCCGTGTTCTGGCGTGTGATGGAAGCGAGGCAGCGAAAAGATGGCTGGGCGCGCCGGGCTCCACGATCAAACCGCTGAGCCTGCTTGCGCTGCTTGATGCGGGAAAAGTGAGCCAGGGTGAAGAGTTCGAATGCCCAGGGCAGCTTACTCTCGCCGGGCGAAGCTTAAATTGTTCACATCCGAAAGTGCCGGTTCCGATGAACGTCAGCAGGGCCATTGCCTATTCCTGCAACTGCGCGGTGGCGCATTTTGCGCAGCGTTTCGCGCCGGGTGAATTCGAACAAGCTTTGCTTCGGGACGGGCTGGCATCGCCGACTGGCTTACTCGCTGGTTTGGAAGCCGCTGGCTCTGTGCGGGCGGAATCGGGAGCGGAACAGCAGTTGCAGGCGCTGGGTGAACGGGGCGTTACGGTGACGCCGCTTGAATTGTTAGCTGCATACCGGCGCATGGCCCGTCGAATTGCCGATCCGAAAATGTGGCCGGTTGTCGAAGGCATGGAAGGAGCGGTGGAGTTCGGGACCGCGCAACGGGCCCGGCTGCAGCGGGTGCGGGTGGCGGGAAAAACGGGAACCGTGCGGATGGCATCGGGCTTCCGGGCGGCGTGGTTTGCGGGATTCGCGCCCAGCCGTGCGCCGGAGGTCGCATTGGTCGTCCTGGTGCAAGGGCGATCCGGCGGGTCGGATGCTGCACCTGTTGCGGGCACGTTGCTGCGGGAATATTTTGGAGTACGGGCGTGAGGGGCGGGCGCCTTCGCTGCGCGCTTCTGCCCGCAGCCGAGGTCCCCGTCGGTTTACGCTCCATTGCTCGAAAACGCGGCTCGCGTAATCATTTTGTAACGTTTTGCCGCTATCTTAAAGGTCAGGATGAAGAAAATCGCGTTGGTCGAAGACGACCCCGATCTCTTCGCGCTCATCAAGTACAACCTGGAAAAAGAAGGGTTCATGATCGTGGGCGCGCAGGCCGGGTCGGGTGTGCTGGACCTGTGCCGGCGAGAGCGGCCGGATTTGCTGGTGCTCGATATCATGCTCCCGGATTCGGACGGGCTGGAAATCTGCCGCAAAATCCGAGCACATGCGGACCTGGGCCACGTTCCGCTCATTTTCCTGACCGCCCGCGCCTCGGAAACGGATCGTGTCGTCGGGCTGGAACTGGGAGCAAACGATTACGTAGTGAAGCCCTTTTTCATCCGCGAGTTGATTGCACGCATCAAAACGCAGTTGCGCACGCAGCCCGTCCCGCAGAAGACGCTTCGATTTGCCGGGATCGAGTTGCAGCGCGATAGCTGTCGTGTGCTTCGAAACGGATCCCAGGTGACTCTAACTGCCACCGAGTTCCGCCTGCTCGAGCACCTGATGACTCGCCGCGGTGTCGTCTTCAGCCGCGAACAGCTCCTCGATGCTGTTTGGGGCCTGGATAAATCAGTTACCTACCGTACCGTGGACGTTTACATTCTCCGCCTGCGTCAAAAGCTGGAGGACGACGCCTCGAATCCTTTGCTGATTCGCTCGGTTCGCGGATTCGGATATACCTTCAGCCGGGACTAACCTGGCGCTCAGGCGCTCGTCTCGGCATGGTGCCGCACATCCACGCCTTTCACCAGAAACAGAGTGTCCTCCGCAATGTTTGTCGCGTGATCGGCGATTCTCTCCAAGTGGCGCGAGATTAGAATTAGATCGACACCCTCCGCGATCGACGACGGATATTGCTGCATGAATTGAATCAGATCACGGTAAATATAACTCCGGAGCGCATCCACTTCGTCGTCCGACAGCAACACCTCGCGCGCGAGGTCCGGGTCGCGCCGAACGAACGCATCCAGTGCCTTCCCAACCATTTGCTGGGCGAGCATCGCCATCCGGGGAATTTCAATGAACGCTTTGGGCATGGGTTTTTCGATCAAGACTACTGCCCGCTGCGCGATATTCACGGCCAGATCTCCCATGCGCTCTAGGTCCGTATTGATCTTAATAGCCGCCGTGATGAAGCGGAGATCTCCGGCGATCGGCTGCTGCAACGCGAGCAGGCGCACAGCGAGTTCGTCGATCTCGATCTCCAAACGGTTAATGCGCGTTTCATTTCTCCAAACCGTGTCGGCGCGTTGCGCTCTGCGCTCTACGAGCATGAGCACGCTTTCGCGTATGGACGATTCCACTAGGCCGCCCATCTCGAGCAGTCTTTGTTGTAGCTCTTCGAGTTCCTCTAAAAAATGCCGCATGTTTTTTAGCCGAAGCGCCCCGTGATGTAATCTTCGGTTTCCTTCCGGCTCGGGTTCCGGAACATAGTCGCCGTCTCATTGATCTCGACGAGGCGCCCGAGGAGAAAAAATCCAGTGCGGTCGGAGATGCGCGCCGCCTGTTGCATGTTATGCGTAATGACGACGATTGTGCAGGACCTCTTCAGCTGAAACAGCAACTCTTCGATCTTGGATGTTGCGATCGGGTCCAGTGCCGAGCTGGGCTCATCGAGCAGAAGAACTTCGGGATTTACGGCAAGCGCTCGTGCGATGCAGAGCCTCTGCTGTTGCCCGCCTGAGAGTGCATAGGCGGACTTGTGCAGTTGATCCTTCACCTCATCCCAGAGCGCGGCTCGCCGCAGGCTGTTTTCTACCGCGCCCGAGAGTTCCCACCTGGAGCACAGCCCGTTGATGCGCAGCCCGTATGCAACGTTGTTGAAGATCGATTTTGGAAACGGGTTCGCCTTTTGGAACACCAGTCCGACGCGCCGGCGCAGAAGTGTTATGTCTAGGTCAAAAATATTATCGTTATCGAGGAATACGCTGCCTTCGGCGCGGCTTCCCTTCACAGTCTCGTTCATCCGGTTCAGAACGCGCAAAAAAGTGGACTTCCCGCAACCTGATGGCCCGATCAGGGCAGTGATCCGGTTTGCTTCAACCTCCAACGAAACGTCGTAGAGGGCTTGATGCATGCCGTAAAAAAAGTTGAGATGCGATACGGTCAGCTTCTGCGCCGTTTGAGCCAGCGCGGCTGCATGCGGCTCGACGGCAGAACTCTTGGTTTTGGCTGCAGCAGTCATTGGTTTACTTAAACACTCTGCGCGGCAATAATAACCGTGCTGAAACGTTGATAAAAAGAACCAGCGCAAGCAAAACCAGCCCCGCCGCCCATGCTTGCCTGTGCCAATCGCGATAAGGGGAAATCGCGTAAGTGAAAATCATGACCGGAAGAGAAGCGGATGGCTGATTCGGTGACAGGCTCCAGAACTGGTTGTTGAAACTCGTAAACAACAGAGGCGCTGTTTCGCCCGCGATGCGGGCGACCGCGAGGAGCATCCCCGTCGCGAGCGCGCTAAATGCAGCCGGCACTACCGCGGTTGCAATGGCTTTCCACTTCGGTGCACCCAATGCGAGCGCGGCTTCGCGAAAAGCATGCGGTACATCTTGCAGGAATTGCTCGCTTGTCCGGACGGCGATCGGAATGAAAATAACGCTCAGTGCGACACTCCCCGCGAGAATCGAAAAGTGCCCGAGCGGTACAACCACCAGCGCGTAAGCAAAAATGCCGATGACAATCGACGGTACCCCGTTCAGGAGGTCAGTCGCGTACCGTACGACAAATGAGAATTTGTCTTCTCCGTACTCGGACAGATACACTCCGGCGAGAAACCCAACCGGCATGCCGATGAACGTAGCCAAAAAGATAATCTCTGCGCTTCCGGCAATCGCATTCGCCATCCCGCCGCCGACTTCGCCTGGCGGCTTTGGCAATTGCGTGAAGAATTCCAAATTGATCGATCGAATTCCGTGCCATAGCAGATAGCCGAGAATAAAGAACAAACTCGAAATCGTGAGGAGAGTGCATATTCCGGTGAGGCCGAACATCAACGCGCTGACTAATTTCCGTCTGGCCAGCCGGTTCATGCGCGAATCGACCCCGTTCTGCCTGTAGCCAGCATGAAAAGCCGCCCAAGGCCATTCATAATTACCGTGATGACAAATAAAACCAGACCCAGCTCGACTAACGCGCTGATATGGAGATTTGTGATCGCTTCTGTAAATTCATTGGCAATTACGGCCGCAATCGAGTATCCCGGAGCAAAAAGCGAGCTTCTGATTTTCGGGTCGTTTCCGATCACCATGGTCACAGCCATCGTTTCCGCGAGGGCTCGGGCAAGCGCCAGAAAAATAGATCCCGCAATTCCGGAGCGAGCATAAGGCAGCGCGACGTTCCACGTGGCCTCCCATCGCGTAGCGCCTAGGCCGAGAGCCGCCTCCTTCTGATCGCGCGGCACTGCGAGTAGCGCTTCGCGTGATACAGAAGTGATGAACGGGATAACCATGATCGCGAGCACAAGTCCGGCCGCCAGAAAACCGACGCCATATGCCGGGCCTTGAAAGATCGGCAGAAATCCGAACCATTCCTTCAACCAGGGCTCAACCGGATGGCGAAGCAGCGGCGTCAGCACAAACAGCGCGAGCAGTCCGTAGATGACGCTGGGAACGGCTGCCAGGAGCTCGACCACAAACCTAAGCGCACCGGAAGCGCGAGGAGGCGCCAGTTCGGACAGAAAGATGGCGCAGCCCAGGCCTAGCGGAGCCGCAATGATCAGTGCCACCAAAGACGTGACAACTGTTCCGTACATGAATGGCAGTGCGCCAAATTCGCCAGTTACCGGGTTCCAAAGCTGCGTGAATGCAAAGGACCAGCCGAACTTGGCGCGCGACAGGCTTGATGCCGAGATGAGCTCGTACAGTACGAGTGCGGTTAGAAGCAACACGCCCGCCGCGAACAGAAATGTAATCAGATAGGCAATTCTGTCGCCCGAAACGAGAACTCGCGCTGTGGCAAGCGGTCGTTCTACGCTCATTCTGGCCGGCCGGGTGTAGCTCATTAGCGGGTCTCTGAAATTTGCGCGAGTTCCTTCGATTTCACCTGGTCCGGAAGCGGCGCATAATCGAGCGACTGAACCATCGTCTGCCCGTCCGTAAGCATCCAATTCAGGAAATTCTTGATCGCGTCTCGCTTGGCCGGATTTGAAATGCTCGCCGGTATCAACATCCATGTGAAACTTGAAATCGGGTAGGCATTCGCACCTGGAGCGTTCGTGATCGACACTCGAAAATCCGCAGGCATATTTGCGACCATGCCGGCTGCTGCTGCCGTCACACTGTTCAGATCCGGTTTGACAAACTTGCCAGCCGCGTTCCGAACAATCCCGTAGCCAAGCTTGTTTTGAAGCGCGTAAATGAGCTCGACGTACCCAAGCGAATAGGGCGTCTGCTGCACCAGGCCGGAAACACCTTCGTTCCCTTTAGCTCCGAGCCCGGTAGGCCAGTTCACGGACGTGCTCGCCCCAACTTGGCTCTTCCATTCCGGGCTGACCTTCGAAAGGTAATCGGTCCAAACGAACGTAGTACCGCTTCCATCGGACCGATGCACAATTACAATTTCGTGCGCGGGCAGATTAAGGCCGGGATTCAAACGCGCCAGCTGCGGATCGTTCCATTTCTTGATCGTGCCGAGAAAAACTCCGGCCAGGGCTTCCGGTGTAAAGTGCAATCCCTGGCTAATTCCAGGCAGGTTGTACGTTGGAACATCAGCGCCAAGCACGGTCGGAAAATGCAGAATTTTTGTGCTTGCCTGGGCAAGCAGTTGTGTGGTCACCGGCATATCCGATGCACCGAAATCGACTGTGCCTGACAGCAGTTGCCGGATCCCTCCGCCGGATCCGATCGATTGGTAATTGATCGCGATCGTCGGATGCAGCTTGTGATATTCGTTGAACCACTTTGAATAGATCGGGTAGGGAAATGTAGCACCCGCCCCGTTAATCAGCAGCCGGCCACCATCTTCGCTCCCGTTCGATGTACCGCCCTGTCCACAACCGCCCAACAGCAGCAGAAACAGCACTCCTGCTCCGCCAATCCAACGCTTCACTGTCCCTCGCTTTCCTGAATCTGTTTGGATTGTCGGCTTCGAATGTTACAAAGCGGTTACGCCTGTAATACAAGTCAATGAGACGGTGGAAGATGCGGCGTAATGTCAATAGGAATGAAAAATGTGAAGGTCGAGCCCTTGCCCAACTCGCTCACCACTTCAATCCTGCCGCTCATCAATTCGACAGCGTGCTTGACGATCGCCAAGCCCAGACCGGTTCCCCCCACTTGCCGCGACCGCGCCCGGTCTACCCGATAAAACCGCTCGAATATACGATTCAGATCCTGTTTCGGAATGCCGGAACCAGTGTCGGCTACGTTGATTTTCACAAAACCATCAGCCATCGGTACGGCATCGATACGGACTTCGCCGCCAGGATGGTTAAATTTGACCGCGTTATCGAGCAGGTTCACCACGGCTTGATCCAGGCGCACTTTGTAGCCCCGCAACTCTACATCCTCGAGTTCCCCGCAAATCACCGTCACGTTGCGCAAGCAGGCCTCCGGCTCAATGATGTGCACCGCCGTTGAGATCGTCTGTTTTAAGAAGAAGGTAGACGGGGCAGTGGAAACTCCCGCATCAAGCTCCGATAGCGTTAGCAGATCCGCGCTGATGCTATTTAGACGGATTGCGTGTGCCCTGATGGTTTCCAGGAATCTGTTGCCGGCGTTTGCATCTTGCATAGCACCGTCCAGCAACGTTTCCGCGCAACCCAAAATGGCTGCCAGGGGCGTACGGAGCTCATGCGAGACGTTTGCGACAAAATCACGACGGACGGCATCGAGCCGCTCAATCTCCGTGATCTCGTGCAAAACGGCTACGGCGCCGCGCCCTTCCTCCGCAATCAGGGGCGCCGCATTGACCGCAAATACTCGCTCGGCGGCAGCCGCAAGCTGTACGCGGCTCGTGACGGATTCTCCTGTGGCGAGCACCTTCTCGAGTACGGTAAACAGGTCCGAATCGCGCAGAATCGCAAGCAGAGGCGTGCGGTCCAGGTTCGACGGATCGGCGCCGATCGCGCGTGCAAACGATTCATTGCAGAAGAGAATGCGCAGATCCTGGCCAACTGCCAGAACGCCGTCGACCATACTCGCCAGGACTGCGTTTCGGCGGGATGATTCAACCTTCAGCTTGTCAATAGAATCCCGGAGCTGCCGGCCCATATGGTTCAGCGCGTGGGTCAAAGCTCCGAGTTCGTCATTCACTGCGGGCGGGACCGTGGCTGGTTCTCTTAACGTGAGCAGTCGTTCTGCAAACGTCTTGATCCTCCCGATCCGCCTGCTGATGCGCAGCGAAAAAAAATAGGCGAGTAAGAATGCCAATGCTGCAGTTGCGAAGGACGCGTAAATAATTCGGCGTCGCACGGCGGAAACCGCATTGCTCAGTTCAAAGAGCGGCACGGCCAGCCGCAGCACGAATCCGCTTTGCCCGCGATACGTAAATGGAAGGGCCGCATAGCAAAGGTCACGGTCGAGCGTGGCGCTATGCCGAACCGAAGCACCCGTTCGCCCTTGCAGCGCGAGGCGAACTTCCGGGCGATTCGCGTGGTTCCCCATCGTTTCCGGGTCGTGCTGGGAATCCGCAAGCACTACGCCCGCGTGCGTCATCACGGTAACGCGTGCTTGCGCCCGGTCTCCCGCTTCGCCTACCCGCCGGTTGAGTTCCGTTGGCGGAACATTCGCCACCTCGTAGGCGATCAGATGCGCTTCGGAAATTAGCCGAAGTTCAACATTCGAGGTCTCGCGGGCTGCTGTGTACCGCGTCAGGTAAAAATCCAATACGCCCAGCGCGAATGCAATGAGAAGAAGCGCGCTGAATAGAAGCTTTCGGAAAAAGGAACCGCCATAGCCGAAGGAAGGTTTCACCTCCTGCACCGCGTGGTCGCCTTCAATCGCTCTATAAATGGTTGGTTCCGCAGCCGCGATGCCCTACGTATAGCACACGCTGGAAAGGGCTACCGCCGGCGCCCTCGGACATCCTGTATACCCAGAACACGGATACGAACTAATCGTTCAAGCGCGGTCTCGAGTATGCCGCTTATCCATCGTTGGGTCCGGGTTTTGAAGTAGAACGAAAATTGGTACGTACGATCAGGCGGGACATGTCATCTTTGTCTATGATTCTTTGAAGAGAAGATGAGGAACCGGACGCATGGATAAAGCGGATGGTCAGGACACGGCAGATCGCGTCGGTGCAATTGTAGCGAACTCACTGGATACTCGGGCGACAACACAAGATCTGGCGCGCCAAGCCTACCAAAGCCGCACGCAGTTCCACAGGTTGTTCCGAACAGTGATCGAAGAAACTCCGGGAGCCATGCGACGAAGGCTCTGGTTGGAAAGAGCAGCACATCAATTGGCACATACTGAAATGTCGGTCACGGATGTCGCCCTAAACGCCAATTACGGTTCGTTGGAGGCGTTCAGTCGCGCTTTCCGAAAAGCTTTTCGGACTTCTCCCAGCCTGTACCGGCGCAGACGTGATCCGCACTTTCACTTGCCGGCGTCCAACAAAATTCACTTTCTTGCCCCTGGTTCCCCAGCAAAAGGAGAAAAAGACATGGATTTATTCGATCGTTTTGCAGGCAATGACTCCTGGCACACGCGGCGTTTGTTGGAATACGCGAGTATTTTGACAGAGGAACAATTGGATCGGCCGCTGCCCACGGTCGTAGAACTGCTGCCCTGGCGCGAGTCGAATAGGACTTTAAGGCAGCTGTTGGAAAACATTATCTTCACTAAAGAGGTCTGGGCCGCCGCGTTGTCCGGAGCCGATATGGATATGAACGGCCCTCCCAAATCCGAGCGCTCCCCGCAAGCGATGCTGCAAAGGCTCGAAAAGACCGATGCTGAACTGCATCGGATTTTGAGTGACGTCCGAAACCGCTCTGCATGGGATGATACGTTCGTCGACGCTCTGTGCGAACCGGCTGAGGCTTTCACGTTCGGCGGCGTTTTTGCTCACATCATGACGTTCAACGCACATCGCCGCTTGATGGCCTTGGACGCTCTCCGCCAACTCGGCGTCGAAACCGAAGGTTTTGGCGATCCCATGGAATACGAGGAAAGTGTGGCGCCCTGGAACAAGCGAGTGGCTCTCAAAACGCCCTGAGAGCATTTTCCGGATAACGCGTAGAGTGAGGATCTACTCAAACATAATCGGTGGCGGCAACGCCCGGCCGCGGCTATGCTCGATAGCTGCGAGACTTAATTGATATCTGTCGCGTCTATCCAATCGGATCGAACATGACAAACCGCTTACTCGGCCGAGGTGGCCCCGAAGTCTCCGCAATCGGATTTGGTTGCATGAGCATTGGCATCGATGATGTCTATACCAGCAGTGCGCAAAGCGAAGCCGATGCCATCGCGCTTATCCATCGTGCTCTCGACTTGGAGGTCAATTTCCTCGATACGGCGAACATTTATGGCGACTCCGAGGTAAAGGTCGGCAAGGCTCTCCGGGGTCGGCGTGATCGCGTTGTTCTCGCAACGAAGTTTGGAATTGTGCCCGGTGCTGCTTCTGCTCCAGAACGGAGCGTGGACGGTACCCCGGAAAATGCGCGCCGCTCTTGCGATCTCTCGCTGCAGCGCCTCGGAGTCGACGTGATCGACTTGTACTACCTGCACCGCGTGGATCCTCAAGTCCCAATCGAAGAGACCATCGGCGCGATGGCCGATCTCGTTGGGGCTGGCAAAGTGCGGCTCATCGGAGTATCTGAGGCGTCTGCCGCTACTGTCCGCCGCGGGCATAAAATACATCCGATCAGTGCTGTCCAAACCGAATACTCCCTGTTTACACGCGATCCCGAGGGCGACTTGCTATCCACTTTGGGTGAGCTTGGAATCTCGCTCGTTGCGTACAGTCCGCTGGGCCGCGGCTTTCTCAGCTCCCGGTTTCGCAGCATCGACGATCTCGCGCCGAACGACTGGCGTAGGACCAATCCTCGCTTCCAGGGAGAACAGTTCCAACGTAATCTCGCCATTGCGGATCGCATCGCGGAGATGGCTCGCGAAAAAGGAGTTACTTCCGCGCAACTCGCTCTCGCTTGGGTACTCGCCCAACGCGAGGACATCATTCCGATCCCCGGCACTAGCAGCAGCCCGCGCCTAGAGGAAAACATCCGTGCGGTGGACGTCGTGCTGACGACGCAAGAACTGAAGCTGCTGGATGAGACGGCTCCAAGGGGCGCTGTAGCTGGCGACCGCTACTCCCCTGGCATGATGGAGTTCGTCAACGCCTGACGCGGCGAGGCGCAATTGCCAAGGTTAATGGGGATCCCGCAATTGGCCTGAGGCTGGGCTCCGAGGAGCGGCCTGAGAACTGACAAACGGGAGGGAACTTCCCCAGGCGAGTGGCGATCCGCGCACTCGCAAACAGTCCAGTAGACGACGGCGCAATCTGCTCCATCAGATTCCGTGGTCAAGATAAGCTCAGCCCAAGCGGTCAGGGCTTATGGACGACCGAGTTCAGCAGAAATCTGCTGCACTGCGTGGAGTTGACGGACGCGACAACCATCACGCCGATAGGTACGCCATCGCCTATCACTTCACCGGCCCTGCTCCGGATTCGATGTGCGCTGACAGTGATGGCAACCTTTACGTCGCCATGTACAGTCAAGGCCGGGTGCTCGTGTTCAACAAGAACGGCATACCTATCGTTCAGATGCTGCTGCCGGGCCGGGATGAGGGGCATATCTTCCTATTGACAAGCATGGCTCTCAAGCCCGGGACCAATGACCTGTACAACCGAGAGGCTGATCAGCGGATCCGTTTCAATGGTTCAAAACACGGTCTATGGAAAGTGATATGAAGATGCGCTTGGCCTCCCAGTTCGCTAACTTAACGGATGTGGGAAACCGCCCGACCAACGGACATTCGGCTTGATGCGCTTGCTGTTTGCGCTCTTCGCTGCGACTATGATCTGCTCCGCCGGTGTCACCTATCGGGTCCGACTAACTGCCAATGAAGGAAATCGTGTGCTCACCTTGCCGGCCGAGGAGTATGTCGCCGCCATTTTAGCCGGCGAGGCCAGCACGTTCCACAACGATGAAGCTCTGAAAGCGATGGCGGTGGCAGCACGGACCTACGCGGCGCGCACGCGCGGGCGGCATGCCGCGGACGGATTCGATTTCTGCGCGACAACCCATTGCCAGAGGGCGGAGCCAGGCGCCGTAACGGCGCGGTTGAGTGCGGCCGTACGGGCAACAACCGGAGAGATGCTGTGGTTTGAGGGCAAGCCGGCGTTCGCAGTCTATACACGAAGCTGCGGCGGCAAAACGGAGTCGGGTGCGGCCGTCTGGCCGAACATCGAAGCCCCCTATTTGCGCGCGCACTCGGACCCATATTGCCTTCGAAGCGGTCCGCAACAGTGGGCCTGGTCGGGGACGCCGCAGCAGATCGTGAGCGCCTTGGAAGCCTCCGGGTTGCAATCGCCCGATGCGCTTCACACAATCACCGTCTTGGACCGGACTAAGTCCGAACGGGCAAAAACCTTGCTGCTTCAGGGGCGGAAGACAGCTTTCGTAAGCGCCGGTTCGCTGCGGTTCGCGCTAGGAAGAGAAGTTGGGTGGAACACTTTACGAAGCGACCGTTACGAGGTGCGCGTTGTTGGAGGACGTATTTCCTTTCGCGGGTCTGGCGAAGGGCATGGAGCCGGTTTGTGCCAGAGAGGCGCGGACGAAATGGCAGCGGAAGGATTTTCGTATCGGGAGATTCTAGCCTTTTACTATCCAGGCACGACGCTGGGAACCACGGCGCGGCAGTTCCAATGGTCGCGGCTGGGCGGCGAGGGAATTGCTGTGCTGACGATGCGGCCGGATTCCGATCGGAATATTCTGCCGTTGGCCGAACATCTGGAGCACGAATGGCAATCCAGGCTGGGCTGGGTAAGCGATCGCGAGATCATCATCCGGGTCTATCCGGATCTCGAGTCATTCCGTAATGCGACTGGCGAACCGGGCTGGGTCGCGGCACGAACTTCGGGACGGGCCATTGATCTTCAGCCTGCAAATATTCTCGAAACACGCGGCGTGCTGCGCGAAACTCTGCGGCATGAACTGCTGCATCAGATGGTGGAGACGCACGCGGCTTCGGGATTACCGGTCTGGTTTCGCGAGGGCCTCGTGGAGTGGCTGATGAGACCACGAATTGTGAATGGCGGCAATATGCGGATTAACGATCGCGATCTCCGCCAACGCCAGGATCGCGCAACGGCCGAGCGCGGCTACGCGGCAGCCGAAGCTCGCGTGCGCGATCTGGCAAACCGTTACGGCACGGAAGCGGTGCTCACCTGGGTGAGCCGCGGCCTTCCGGATGCAGTGAAGAATTCGAGCGACAGCAGCGCGGCCACGAACAGCAGGTAGCCAAAGCCGAGCCGCGCCGCCAAACTCGCGAACTGGCCATTGAAGCTGCTGACCGGCGGAATCCAATTCACGAGCTTCAGCGGAACCCAGATGGCGCAGAGGAGCAGCGCGCAAACTTCGAGCCAGTAGATGACACTGCGGCCCCGCGCGAGTGAGCGCCAGCGAATGCCCGGCCAGCCATTTGTCGCCGCTCCGGCTGCAAGCGGCAACAGGATGACCGGGACTACCATCCAGCGCAGAATCCAGATGAAAGCGTGAAACCCGCGCTCGATGGAGGAGGGCGAAACCGGTTTCCTCAGCTTCATTGTGGTGTATGAGCCGATCGCGAACGCGTTGTGCTGGAACGAATCGTGCCACCACGCCAGCAGTCCGTAAATAACCGCTGCTGCCACCGCAAGCACGAAGAAGGGCAGAAGATGGCGCAAAGTCCGCAGGGCAGCGGAGCCGAAGCTCCCGTTCCCGGTTCGATCGAACGACGCAAAAGCGGTGCCGTGAAGCCACAGCGCGCCGAATACAAACAGGAGCAGAGCCGAGATGCTGGCCAGAAGATGCGGACCGTCCGATTCGCTCATGCCCAGCCACCGGTAGCCAACATAGAGCAGCAGAGCATTGCCGATCAGATGGGCAATCACGAGGCCGAAAGCTGGCCGGTTCATTTGACCTCCAGTGTGCGGGCTTCTGTGGTGGCCTGATGCTCAGGTTGATACATAGGTTGCACCCGAGCGGGACTCACATGGAATAATCCCGGGTTGACCACCTTTAACAGGTAAAAATACTGCTGCTGGCCCTCATTGAAGTACGTCTGAAAGATCGCCATGCGATTGTCGTGCAGCTCGCGGCGCGTGAACCAATATTGCCTCCAGGGTGGCTTGTTTGCAATCTCGTAAAGGTTATCCTGCTCAATAAATTCAGTCCCGGCGGGAATAGGGTCTTCGACCATAAGATACCGCCAGTCTGAGCCCGTAACAGTAAGCCGTACAGCGATGGTGTCGCCCTGCGCTACTGCTCCGTCCAGTGAAGCCAACTCGTAGACGATGTGATCTCCGGTCCTGGCTGGCACAAGGCGGAAGTAGTCGCGCAACAAATTCAGTGAGATTGCGCCTTGCTTTTCGAAGCGAGCCTGTTCGGAATTGTGAATCGCCGCGATGGAGTAGTAGAGGCGGCCCTGGCCCTGGCTGCTGATCTGAATCTGATTCGCTCCGGCCTGGAGCTTCGACTCATCCAGAACGATTTCCGCGGCGGGAATCGCGCCGGATTTGAATTCCTGTATGGCCACCGCTTGGCCGTTGACGGACACCGTCGCGGTGAAATCCGGATGCAGTTCGTTCGTCGTTTTTAGGTAATCGACCAGGCCGTAGATAACCATCGCGGTTTGTTTTGTGGAAGACCACCAATAGCCTTCATCGCGATGATTGACGAGCCATAACGCCGCTTTCGGCAGCACGGGGCTGTTCGGATGTTGTCGGCTGATTAGCTTCATGGCGTAGGCCGTCGCTTCGGGAGTTACATCGGCCGTGAAATCCAGCATCTCGTCACGGCTGGCGCGCCACCAGGCTTCACTCTCGCTTTGGCGCGCCGTCTTTTCAAGCCGCGATGCGAGTTCCGCCGCGCGCGGATCTTTCACGCGGTCGAAAGCGAGGCCAAGCAGGGCGATGCCGTAGGGCGAAAGTTCGGATCTGTTTTTGTAACTCTGGTCGAGAGCCGCTGTATCAGACTGGCCGGCGAGCGCCAGGGCGTATCCCATGTACGCGCGGAGATCCGGAGCGAGTTGCTCGTTTGAGGTAATGGCCTTACGCAGCCAGGTGATGCCGCGCTCAACACTCGCGCCTCGGACGGCAATTCCGGTCTCGCGCGCTTCGGAGAGACCGGCCACGACGTAGGCAGTCATAAACGGCTGAGTGGCATCGCTGACCCACCATCCCCAGCCTCCATCGTCGTGTTGGAAACTGTAGAGGCGATCGAGACCCGCCTGGATCTTCTGGTCCAGATCGGAGCGATCGACGGGCTCTTTCAGGCCCAACTCCGCCACTGCCTTTGAAACCATAATGTCGGGCAGAAAGCTGGACATCGTTTGCTCGACGCAGCCGTATGGAAATGATGTGAGGTATTGAAGCGCTCCGAAGATCGATCCCGTGATCGAGGATGCAAGGTGAATCGACAGCGAGCGCGATCCAGGGACTGCGCCGGCGGGAAACGTAAACGAAAAGCTCATGGATCCGGAACCGGACATCGTGCCCGATTTTGCCTGTCGGACCGGCACGCCGGGAGGATTGATGGGCAGATCCATTTCGAGCGCATCGGATTCTTCATCGGTTAGCGCTTCGGCCGTAATCTTCGCGTGACGCGCAATTTGCGCCTTAACACGCCAGTCCACTTTGGCCTCGCCGCGGCTTGCGACATCCACCTCTTGTGTCGCTGCGCCGTTCAGGATGTCGAGGCCCTGGATCTGTAATTGAACCTGGGCGTGCTTCGCCGTCTGCAAATAGTTATGAACCAGAGCGGAGATGACCACTTCATCGCCTTGCACAAAGAATCGAGGCAGGGCCAGACGGACCATCAGGTTTTTGCGAACAATTGTTTTCAGAACCGCCTGACCAAAGCGCTCGCCCGGTGCAACGCCGCGCGCGGTCGCACGCCAGGTAGTCAGCGAATCGGGAAAGTCGACGTGCGCCTGGGCACGTCCGGCGGCATCGGTGGTAAGATCGGCGGCCCAGAATGCCGTGTCAGGGAAGGCCTTCCGAATCTTCGGCTGCACCAGGCGCTCAGGCTTGAGTTGCGCAAGCTGCGAAGGGGCGCGTAACTCGGCCAAACGCATCCGCCGGGTTCCGGCTTCGCCATTGAAAAAGTACGTGAGCGAATTATCGGTGTATACGCTGTTCCATTCGCGGCCGTAAAAGAAGCTGACGATATCCGGCACGTTGTCCGGGCGAATGGCGTATACTGCTTCGTCGACGATACCGAGGCTGAGGTCCGTCCGAGCCGCAGGTTTCCCATCGCAATCCGTAACGTCCACTTTGTATACAGCAGCCTGGCCGGGAAGATACTGCGGTTTGTCGGTAGACAGTTTAACCTTCAATTCGTGATTGTGAGGCGGAACTTTGACCCGTTTCTGGCCTTGATAAAGCTGGCCGTTGCGAATGAATTGAGCACTGACGAAAAATCCCGGCTCATCGTGCTTAGTGACAGTGTATGGAAACGTCGCGGTAGCGCCCTGGGAGTGAAGGACGACCTTAGAACGGATATCGCGCCCTTCGACGGTGACCAGAACAGGAGTGTTCGGCTGGCCGGTCACGATGAGTAGTTTGGCCGTGTCGCCTGGCTGGTAACTCTTCTTGTCAGGAACGATCTGGACCATGCCCTGCGGGCCGCCCCACAGCGAAGCCTCATTTTCGCCGGACACCCAGATGTAGTTTTCACTTTCTACCGTTCGGTTTTCCGCGCTGCGGGCCGTTGCCAGTATGCGGTACGAGCCGCCTTCAGAAGGGATGCGAAGCTCTGCTGTGGCCGAGCCGTTTGCATCCGTATGCACCTCGGCCTGACTCCGGATTTCGCCCTTCTTGCTTCGATTCCGCCAATTCCAGGTAAGGAGTTCGACATGCACCGCGCTCGAAACCGGCTTATTGTCATAGTCGCGGGCCTCCACTTTGAAAGTCGCGGCGGTGGAAGGCTCAAAGAAATAGCGATTGGGAGTGATGTTCAGGACGAAACTGCCGTAAGTCGCGACCATCCATCCGGCGCCAGATATACCGCGGCCCGCCTTGTCCGAAACTTCCGCCTGGATGCGGTAGCGGTAGTCGATCTTGTGATCGGAAACCGTGGTCGGAACCGTAATCTGTAGCTTCCCGTCTTGGTCGAGCTGGCCGTTGGCTTGCGAGATGAGCCCGCTGTTGGCATCGTCGTACTGATCGGCAAAATCCTCTGATCCGGAATCCTCGTCCGGGTCATACCAGAGGGGAAACCAATACCGGCTGCGGTAAATGGAGTACTTGACCTTGGCATTTGCAACGGGTTCGCCGAAATAGTAGCGCGCATCAATGGCTGCCTGGGCCGATTCTCCTTCGAGGACCCGCGGCGCGGCGGGTGTCACGCGTACTTCGTATTCCGGCTTCTTATATTCCTGCACCTCGAAGTTGCCGCTCATCTGGCTTTCGCCGGCGGTCACTTGAATCCAGTAATTGCCGAGCGGGGCATTGTGAGGCACAGCAAAATCGTCGTGAATAATGCCATTCGCGTTTGTGGTCAGAGCCTTTTGGTAGAGTGCTTTGCCATCGGGATCCGCAATTTGAACCGTGACGCTCTGGTTGCCTGGAATTTCGTACCCGACGGCCGCTTGTTGACGAAGGATGCCGCGGAAGTGCATGGCGTCTCCGGGTCGATAAACGGGGCGCTCTGTGTAAATGTATCCGGTCCAGTTTCGGTTTCTGGATGAAAACGTCCAACTGCCGATGTCATTCAGTGCGATGTCGATGCCGCGGCTTGCAATCACGCGCACATCTTCCGCCATGGCCTTGGGAACGGGCAGTTCTGCGAGACCGCTCGCGTCGGTGATTACCCTTACGGCTTCTCCCTTGGGCGGCATGCCTGCGATGCTCGCGTTGGCAATGGGCTCACCGGTCGCGCGGTCCGCAACCCAGCCAAGCACGTGGTCGCGTCCGGCTTTCGTCAGCAGAACGATGTCGGAGACCGTCAGGATGGTGTAGGCGCGGAGGTTGCCATGAACGGCTTCCACCAGAAAGAGCCCTTTACTCTTAATTGGAATCGGCACGGTACTGGAATTCCAGGCCGCTCTGCTACTCAGTGGCTGAATGAATGAGAGCAGCAGTTGATTCTGGTTCAGGACAGGAGCGTTGGCAAAATAAGTGGCTCGGTTCTGGGGGGCGGCGGATGGCTTCCGAGGAAAAAAGCGCCTTAAATGCGCGCTGGGCGATTCAGTGAACTGGCTGCGGAGAGCAACGCGAATGCCCCGCCGCAAGCTGCGCTTCCAATTGTGGATGCGTTCGAGCAAGGTGCGTTTTGTCCCTACGCGTGGCGGGTTGCTTCCGAAGCCGTGCGGATCTTGCAATTCGCTAAAGAATTTTACGGGGTCGTTGATGCGGTAAGCGCGAATCTGAACGGCATCTACCTGCCAACCGCTCAACATGATGGCCGGCGTCTCGGTTGAGCCGAATGTGCGGCTGGAAGAGATGGTGAAGTAAGGCCGCGCTTCGTCCTGACAGACGAGCGGGGCCGCCAGCGCGAGTGCGACAGCGAGCCGCGCAAAGTGCCAGACCACAGCGGAGAACCGCGGCTTGTTCATGAGCTTGTGTTGAGGATATTCCAGCGAAACACGCCTAGGAAGATTGGGTTTGTAGATTCAGGTTGCCACTGCGGATCGGGAAAATGCAAGAGCTGATCCAGCGAGAGCCGCCTGATTTCGCCGGTTTTCGTGCCTTCGGAACCGGTGTGATAAACGACATAGGCCGTATCGCCCAAAGTGATCTGGCTCTTGCCGAGATAAATCATGCTGTGAAAGGTTATGTGATCCGTCGCGCGGCGGTAAAAGAAAATGTCTCCCGATTGAGCATCTCGGATTTCGCGCGAGATGAAAAAGGTGTTCCAGCGTTCCAGGGTTTGGGCATCGGCGAATTCAGCAAAAGCTCCATTGTGCAGGTCAGTGGGCGACCATGGGCCGGGGCGGATGCGAAACAGCGCGGGGCCCAGCGGCGTGTGCGGGTAATGGTACTTTCTCACGGATTCCAGCGCGGGGACGAGAGGCAGATGCGATTCCGCTGACCACCTCGCATCATGAAGCCGTAAAGCTTCGCGATACGCATACCGCAACAGGGCTGCGCAATCCGTGATTTCAGTGGCCCGCTGTGCGGGCGGAGTGAAGTACTGGACTTCAGCAAGAAAAGTGAACCAGCGGCGAAAGGCGTCCTGGTCGGCGCTGTCGTTCAAGCGAAGGAACTCTGGGGTTCCGTCGGAAGTTAAACTTGCGCCCGTTACGGCGATAAAGCCAAACAGAGACCAGAGCACGACCCGTTTGTAGCGGCTCAAATGGGAGGATTATAGCGTGGTACGTCCCAATCGCCTGGGCGCTCTTCTGGCAATGATGTGTTCTCTCGTTTTGTCACGAGCCGCCCCATCAGGTCACGAAAAAGCCTTAGTGCGCGAACAAGGCAGCATCGATACGATGGGCTCTCTGATCGCTGTTGAGGCATATGGTTCTAATGCCAATCAGGTCCGAGCGGCGATTTCAGACGCGCTGGATGAAGCGGCACGCCTGGACGCAATGCTCTCCAATTACAAGCCGCACAGCGAATGGAGCAAGATGAACCGCTTGGCCGCGCAACAAGCCGTTCCTGTTTCGGAAGAGTTATTCCGGCTGCTGGCGGCGTGTCAAGAGTACAGCCGCGAAAGCGAAGGAACCTTCGATATTTCCGTAGGACCGCTGATGAAGGTGTGGGGCTTTTATAAACACAGCGGCCATCTGGCCGATCGCACTGCAGTGCTCAATGCGCTTCAGCTTGTTGGTTATCGAAACATTATTCTCGATCCGAAAAACCGGACCGTTCGTTTCACGAAGCAAGGAGTTGAACTTGATCCGGGAGGCATCGGGAAAGGCTACGCAGTCGACCGGATGGTGGATGTGTTACGCAAGCACGGCGTCCGCGCGGCACTCGTTTCGGCGGCAGGAAGCAGCATTTACGCGCTCGGGGCCCGACCACATCGGAAGGGCTGGCGCATAGATCTGAACAGTCCTGGAGATTCGCCCGGGCGCGCGCAAAGCGTTACGTTAAGGGATGAATCGCTATCCACGTCCGGAAATTATGAAAAGTTCTTTTATGCCAATGGTAAGCGCTGGAGCCACATCATGGACCCGCGCACCGGCTATCCGGCGCAGGGTATGCGCTCGGTATCGGTGATTGCTCCGCGAACAATTGACAGCGAAGTCTGGGCTAAGCCTTACTACATCCTGGGCCGGAAATGGACCTCCAGGCACAAGAAGTGCGGTTTTCGGGTTTTCATGTGTGAAGACCAACCCGGTGCGAACTGCGCGTGGGTCCGGTGAGGTCCGGAAGAGGACGTACTTGGTAACCTTGATCGGTGGATAGACGTTCGTTTCTGTATCTCGCAGCGCCCTGCTCGCTGCTTGCGCGAGCGGCCGAAGAACCGATACCGGATTACCGGATCAACAGCCGTTTCCCGCACTCGCCAAATCCGGGAATGCCGGGCCCATACAAGGGCCACGTTGTAAGAGTCCATTCAGAAAAATCAATCGATAGCAGCACTGCGCGGGTCGATCGCGTGGTAGTGAAACGCATGCTCTCAGCCGGAATGCAATCTCTCACCGGTAAGACTCGGGACGAAGATTGTTGGTCGCGTTTTATCTCCCCGCGCGACATTGTGGGCATTAAGGTGAATTGTTCCGGCGCCCCCCACATCATGTCGAGTCCCGAGATTGTTGCTGGTATTGTCGAGAACCTGATCGCGATTGGCGTCCCGGCGCAGCAGATTTGCATTTACGAGCGCTTTGAAAACCAGCTGAAGACCGTTGGTTATGATCGCTATGTCGCGCCGGGTGTGAAAACCTGGGCCGCTGAAAATGGTCCTCGCGGAGCGATTCTGGGTTATGACCCGAACACGTACGTCGAAGTGGACTTCTTCGGCGAGGAAGACACCCGATCATTCATGTCGCGTAAAGTGGCGGATACGTTTACAAAGATCATCAACGTGCCGAAAATGAAAGAACATCAGGCCGCTGGCGTGACTGGCTGCCTGAAGAACATCTCTTATGGTGATTTCTCCAACGTGGATCGATCTCACCGGTTTTCAAAGACGAATACCTACTCCTTTATAGGAACGCTCGCCTCGGTTGAGCCAATTCCCACTAAAACAGTGCTGAATATCATGGATGGTCTGAGCGGTGTCTGGCAGGCCGGTCCCTTCAGCCAGTATCCGCAGTTTCGTTTCTATCCGAAGCAGATCATGTTTGGTACTGATCCCGTCGCGATGGACCATATGCTGATCGATGTGATTGAAGCGAAGCGGAAGGCGGAAGGCGCGCCCTCCATTTTCGATCGCTCACCGGCCCATATCGGTCCGGATAACAGCAACCCGAACTTCAACCACTATATTCGCGAGCCGGGGCATGTGGAATACGCATCGCATCTCGGATTAGGAGTTTATGACGCGAACCAGATCAAGCTGAAGGTAGTCGAACTCTAATGCTATTTTTATTGGCTGTTGTTCTGCCCGGGCTGTTCTGGCAGAGCGGCCCGGAAACTGCTCCTTCGCTCCGGCAGGCGGGCATAACACATATTCTGGTTCCGGCTTCCCAGGTTGAATCGTGGAAGAATGTTTCCGGTATCGACGCGCGCGCCTTTGATCTGCAGGGGGCGCAGAAACTGCCTTCTCCGGGAGTCTCTTTTCGCATGGAACGATCATCAGCCTCGCGGGTTCCGTGGATCACTTCGAACGGATGGCATTTCATACGCCGGCCCGATGGCCGCTTCTATTACGACGTGAAGGAGCGTGACGCAGCTCTCGCCGCGGCTGAGGCGTTCTGCTATCAAGCGGATGCGGCCGTGCAAACGGACGAAAGCGGGCTTGGGCCCCTGGCCGGGATGCTGAAATTTCTTGGCAGTATCGACTCCCACAAAGGTCAACCCGTCGCCGATATCGGCGTCATTGACGACGGCTCGCCGGCTGCCGGCGAAGTGCTGAACCTGCTCGTGCGGGACAATCTCCTGTTCAAAATCGTTCATTCGCCCACGACTGATTTGAAACTTACAGTCGAACTCGGCTCCAAAGAATACCCGATCCAGGAAGAAAAGAATCCGGTCGCCCTCGCGCAAAAGATTCGTGCGAATTTGACTGATGACCGGCGGACACTTCGTATTTATGGAACCAGCGTAGTGGTCGCGCGACTCACCAAGGACCCCGGCGGGCTCAGGCTCCATCTTCTGAATTACGGCGAGGCGAGAGGCGCACGAGTAGGGGCTTTCCGCGTCCGTGTCCTCGGCCGCTACACGAAGGCTCAACTTCACTCCTTCGGCAGCCCGGGCGATCAGTTGACGGATTACGATCTCGAGCCAGGCGCCACCGAATTTACAGTTCCGGAGTTGAAAGCGTACGCGGTCGTGGACCTCTCCGATAAGTGAACGCTAATCGAGCAACGTCAAGGGCGATTCGCTCTCGCGCCGCACTTGCTCGATCGTACAGGCTTTGGGATCCTTATCCGGGCGCCAGTGCAGCAGCTTCGTTCCATGCCGGAACCTGTGTCCCGAAAAGTGGTCGTATTGGACTTCAACCACAAGTTCCGGCTTCAAAGGTTCCCATTCGGCGCTGCGTTCGGTGCTCCAGCGGCTGGGACCACCGGGTGCCGAGCCCGTGAATCCCGGTGGCTCAATAAGCGCCTCCACTTTCTTCGTCAGTGCGGGTTTATCGGCAGCCGCCAGCCCGGAACAGAAGCCGACATGGTTCAGCAGCCCTGCTTCGTCGTACAGACCCAGCAGTAGCGATCCAATAAGCTTGTTCTTGGATCCGTAGCGAAAGCCGCCGACCACACAATCCGCCGTTCGCAGATTCTTGATCTTCAGCATCGACTTGCGTTCGCCCGAGTCGTAGGATCGGTCCACCCGCTTTGCGATCACACCATCGAGCGGCCCCGCCATGCGTTTGAACCACAACTTCGCTGTTTCGAAATCTCTTGTTCGCGGCGACAGCCGGATGCGGTCCTGGCCACTGAAATAGCGCTTCGCGAACTGCTCCAGGTCTTCCCGGCGTTCGCTCAGTACCCGGCTGGTCAAGTCCTTTCCGCTTTCGTTGACCAGCATGTCGAAGACGACCAGCGTCGCCGGAGTTTCTTTCGCCAGCTTTCGAATCCGGCTCTCCGCGGGATGGATTCGCTGGAGCAGCGCATCGAAATTGAGTGTCCGCTCCTGAGTGACGATCACCTCTCCATCCAGCACGAACTTCTTCGGCGTCAGCGCGGCCAGTGCCGCCACAACCTCGGGAAAATAGCGAGCCAGAGGTTGGTTCGCTTTCGACATCAGTTCAACCTGCTCTCCGTCGCGAAACGCCAGAACCCGGAATCCGTCCCACTTTGGCTCATACTGCCATTCGCTCCCGCCCGGAATATCACGCGCGCTATCGGCTTCCATGGGGGCGAAGCCAGTCGAAATGGGCAAGCTCATTGCAAGCTCTCCAGGCGCAATCGTCCGCGCTTCTGCAGGATCGGCTTAAAAAGGTCGCCGTATTTCCTTACGCGCTCCGGGACGGTATCCATGGTGAGATCGGAGATGTCGATCCCGGCCTCGATCTCTTCCCAAGTAACCGGCGCCGATACCGTGGCCTCCGGCTTTGGCCGAACCGAATAGACCGATGCCAGCGTGCGTCCCCAAGCGTTCTGGTTATAATCCACCAGCACCCGCCCCGCCGGCCGCTTGGCCACCCTGTATTCCGATGTGATCGTGTCTGGATGGTTTTTTGCGAGTTCGAACGCGATGCGCTTGGCCACTTGCCAAACTTCTTTCTGCAGCGGACCGCGCTCGATCGCTACATAGACGTGAATGCCACGAGAGCCGGTGGTTTTGGCATAGCTTCTGACATGCCGTGCCGCAAGATAATCCCGGAGGATCAGCGCAACACTTCTCACCTGATTGAACTCGGCCGGGGGTACCGGGTCCAGATCGAAATGCAGGAAATCCGGGCGGTCCACGTCATCGCAGCGCGCGTACCAGGGATTCAAATCGATGCATCCCAGGTTCACAACCCAGAGCAGGGAAGCGAGATCCTGGACCAGCGGAAAATCGATCACATTCCCAGACTTGTGCGTGATGGAACACGTCTCCAGCCAATCCGGCTTGTGCGCAGGTGTCCGCTTCATGAAGAAGAACTTTCCGTTGATTCCGTTCGGATACCGCTTCATCACCATCGCCCGGTCTTTCAGATGCGGAAGCAGCGCGTGCGAAACGGCATCGTAGTACAGCAGCAGATCGCGCTTCGTTTTACCTGACTCCGGCCAGAAGATTTTGCGCAGATTTGTTAGTGCGACCGTTTGTTGGCCGAACCTTAGTTCATGCGTATCGGCTCCTGCAGGAATCGCGATTGCCATGGTGCAGCGCTTAAGATGCCATCACAGCGGCTCACGCGTCGGGCGTCCGTCGATAGTACGCCAGATCTTGTGCGGATTGGCATTCTGCAACTCCGGCGGAAGCAGTTGCTCCGGAAAGCTTTGATAGCAGACCGGGCGCGCGAACCGGTAAATGGCAGTCGCCCCCACTGAGGTAAACTTCGCATCCGTAGTGGCTGGATAAGGACCGCCGTGATGCATCGCGTATCCAACCTCGACTCCGGTCGGATACCCGTTGAAAATCAATCTGCCGGCCTTAGTGCCGAGCACCTCCACGAGTTCACGGCGTTCAGCCAGTTCCTCTGCGGTGCCATGAACAGTTGCCGTCAGACTTCCTTCCAAGGCGCGGCCGCACTGTAGCAGATCTGCATCCGATTTGCATCCGACCATTACGGTCGCCGGGCCGAAGATCTCCTCGTGTAACTCCGGGTTATTCAACCATGTGCCGGCATTCGTAACCAGCAGTCCTGGTCTGCCTTCGGTCCGCTGCGGGTTGCCTGTTCGCGCGGAAACCTTCACATTGACGCCAGCCACCGCCGCCGCCACTTTGAATCGTTCGGCGAAACCCTTACAGATCGCCGAATTGAGCATGGTTCCGGGGACGCCTTCTCCAAACATTTGCTCCAACCGCTGAACCAACTCTTGGAATGCCTCACCTTCAATTCCGAAGATTAGGCCCGGAGACGTACAGAACTGGCCCACGCCGAGCAGCACAGAACGGTACAGTCCCTCCGCAATCGGCTGCGCTTTCTCCCTCAGCACGTCCGGCAGCACGAAAACCGGGTTCACACTTCCCATCTCTGCGTACACCGGGATTGGATTCGGTCGCCGTGCGCCAGCGTCGAACAATGCCCGCCCGGCGCGTAGCGAACCTGTGAAGGCGACTGCCTTTGTCTTCGCATGCGTGGCGAGCGCGATGCTCGCTTCGGTTCCCAAGCTATGCAGCATGGAGAATGCGCCTTCCGGCATGCCCCGCGTTTTCACCGCCCGCATGATGGCTGCGCCCACCAGTTCCGACGTGCCTGGATGTGCAGGATGAGCCTTCACCACAACCGGGTTGCGCGCCGCGAGAGCAGAGACGGTATCGCCGCCGGCCACCGAGAATGCCAGCGGGAAGTTGCTCGCGCCGAAAACGACCACTGGCCCAATTGGCTGTAGCATCCGCCGGATATCCGGTCTCGGTAAGGGCTTGCGGTCGGGCATTGCGGGGTCAATCCGCGCATCCACCCAAGAGCCTTCGGACACAATATCCGCGAAAAGCTTGATCTGATTAACAGTCCGGTCGCGTTCGCCCCGCAAGCGGTCCTGGCCCAGCGCGGTCTCCGCATCCGCTCGCTCAATCAACCCATCGCCGAGTCCTAGAATCTCTTCGCGTATCGCAAGTAGGAAGCCTGAGATCGCTTCCGGTTTCAGGGACGCGAGGGCCGGCGCCGCCCGTCCGGCAAGTTCCATTGCGCCTTGCACCTCTGCGCCGCTTGCTTCATGAAACACCGGCTCAAGAAACTGGCCGTGGCGTGGATCGCACGCCTGGAACGTCTTTTCACCAGCGGCCGCCAGATCTGGCCCGATCAAGTTCTTCCCGTGCAATTTCATAACGAATCTGTATCGCTAGCCGGCGCGAATTTCCCTTTTTGCGCTTGCCATGTCTTCCGCCGACGGCAAGACCACATCCAGCCGCGTGATCTCCAGCATTTTGCGCAGCCCTGGACTGACCCCAATCAGCCGTACCTGACAGCCCCGCTTGCTTGCAACCGAATAAAGCACAGTCAATTCGCCCAAACCCGCGCTGTCGACGGCGCTCACCTCGGTCATATTTACAATCAGCCCCGCCAGTTTCGGGTCGGTTAATACCTTTCGCCCGTTCTCTCGCAGGTCGCGCAACGATGGCCCAAGCGTCAAGGTTCCCGCGAGTTCCAGAATTCCGAACCCGTCTTCCATTTTGGAGATGAAGCTGATAGCCATGCGTCCTGATTCGCGCTCACTCGTGCGACTAACGCTATTATCTACTTCGCCCCTTAATTGATGCGCCGTTATCCAACTCGTGCCACATTATCTATCGTCGGCTCCGGAGTTTGAGGATGTGTCCTCGCTTTATCAATCGTTTAGCTGCCGTTTCTGAACGGCAGGAAAAATGCATAGATCATTGTGCTCGCAGATGAAGTGGTGAGTTCGGAGGCTCACCACTTTTCAGCGAGGGACACCCGCTCATTGTGTCGATAACAGCGCGTTCGGAGTTCGGACGCGCTCTTTTTTTGAGGGGTGACTCCTAGCATGATTACCGGCCGCCGTATTCTTCGAGAAACCGCGCGATAGTCCTGATCCCCTCGTAGTAATTGCTGATTCGATATTTTTCGTTGGGTGAGTGCAGACCGTCATCCGGCAAGCCAAAACCCATCAGCACTGTCGGAATTCCCAGATGCGCAGCGAACTCGCCAACGATCGGGATGGAGCCGCCGCTTCGGATAAAAACGGTGGGCTTGCCGAAGACTTCGCTAAATACCCTCGCGGCAGTGTGGATGGCCGGATGGTCCGGATTGACCGAAATAGCCGGCCCGGCGCTCAGAACCCGCACTTCTATCTGAATTCCCTTTGGCGTGTTCTCCGCTATCCATAGCCTCACTGCGTCGAGGACGCGATCGGGCTTCTGGTTCGGCACAAGCCGAAGGCTCACCTTAGCCACTGCTCTCGCAGGAATCACGGTTTTCGCTCCCGCACCCGTGAAACCACCTGCTATTCCATGCACCTCGAATGTCGGCCGCGCCCAGATGCGCGCCAGGACCGGCTGCTGCGGTTCGCCTGTGAGTTGAGTCGCACCCACTTCATTCCGCAGGAAATCCTGTTCGTCGAACGGCAGCGCTTTCCAGCTCTCAATTTCAGCGGGTTCGGGCGAGGCCACATCCTCGTAGATACCCGGAATCCGTATGCGGCCGTCTGCGTCCTTCGCCTTGCCCAGCAATTCAATCAGCCCGTAAACAGCGTTTGGCGCAGCGCCCCCGTACATGCCGGAATGAAGATCGCGCACGGGCCCTCTGGCCTCAATCTCCAGGTACACCAGTCCGCGCAGTCCGATGCACAGCGTCGGCACCCCATCCGCAAACAATTCCGTATCGGAAACCAGGGCCACATCGGCTTTCAATTTCTCCTTCTGCCTTGGTACATACTCCGAAATCGACTCGCCGCCGACCTCTTCTTCGCCTTCGATCAAGAACTTGACATTCAACGGCAGCGCGCCGCGATGCACCGCCCGCAGAGCTTCGACCGCCTTGACATGCATATACATCTGTCCTTTGTCGTCACACGCGCCGCGCGCATAGATGTTACCGTTCCGAATGACCGGTGAGAAGGGAGGCGATTCCCACAAATCCAGCGGGTCGGGCGGCTGCACGTCGTAATGTCCGTAGCAGAGGACCGTCGGCTTGCCAGGTGCGTGCATCCAGTCAGCGTATACAAGCGGATGCTTACTCGTCTGAATGATCTCTATGTTTTCAAGCCCGGAGTGGTTGAGTTGTTCGGCAACGAATTCGGCCGCTTGTGCAACATCGTTTTTGTGCTCCGGAAGCGTGCTAATGCTGGGAATGCGCAAAAATGCCAGCAACTCCTCCAGAAAGCGGGCTTCGTTCTGCTTGACATAGGTGTCGAGGTTGGAAGGCACCATCCAAGTATAGGAGCGCGCCGGCATGGGGCAGGCGCTCCCGCACGCCCTTTCACTGGCCGGATCAGCGCACAATCAGCGAAGAAATTCGATTGTTCCAGGTATGGCCGCCACGAAAGCGAGCGCGCCGGAGATCGGGAATGCTATTGCGAAACTCCTGGCTTCCGCCGGTGAAGTCGCGATCGTTAAAAACGATTGCCCGAGCATTTCCAAATAGCTGGATGGAGGAGATGTTATCGCCGAAGTTGGAGGGCAGCCGGCGCAGACGATCACCCCGCCTCACACAAAAGTGGTTGCCTCTGAAACCTGCGGTCGAAAAGAAGCAAGCTCCTGCCCGCGGGTAAGGACGGCGGTTCCAGGAGTTGTCCCATCTGCTGTTGTTGTCATAGTTCCAGGAGTCGGGATTCTGAGCTTGTGCCGCAACGGGCATCAGGGCAGGGCAGATAAGCAGAAGCAGAAGTGAAAGACGGAGCATAGGTTCTAATGGATATTGTAATTGTACTTAGCTATAGTTTACGGCTTGCATTTACAACATGCGCTGCGAGAATTCGTTGAAGCACAGGTTCATGCGGATAAGGATGCACTTTATAGTGCCGGAATCCTTCGCCGAAGACCACCCCGGCTCTGACTCCACAAGCGCGCGTCCAATCTTCCATTTGCCTTAAATAATCGTCCAGACCGTGCTGCTGCTTGAGCCATGCTCGCTGGCTCTTGTGCCGGGCGAGCATCGCGGTTTTTGTAGCGAAAGTTGAGGCGATATCGATGGTGAAGTCAGGAGTAACAATTTCGCCGCTTCGATCCATCTGCCCGATTGGATCAAGAAAGTACAGCGGCGGAATCGCAGCAAGCGCCGGTTGCGGCGTAGGCGTGGTGTAATTCGGAACGGAAGCCGTGAAGCAGGCATCCCGAACGAGTCGGCTGGTGGCTTCGTGATCGCACAAGTAGTCGCTCGGCGAGGCGGTCAGCACGATATCGGGACGCAGTTCCCGCAGCACTCCGGTTACTTTCCGTCGAGATTCATCGTTATCGAAAATGGATAAATCCCAAAAACCGGCGCAGCGGTATTCCGCCTTGATCAGCGCCGCCGAAGCCGCCGCTTCAGCTTTGCGAACAGCGGATATCTCGCCCGCGCTAAACGTTCCCGACCCGCAATCGCCTGCGGTCATGGTCACAATCGTGATCTGGTGTCCAAGCGTTGCAAGCAGCGCGAGCGTGCCTCCAGCCAGAATCTCCGCGTCATCGGGATGAGCATGTATACAGGCAATCCGCATCGTCTGAATTAACTAAGGATGTTTGCTCGAAAAGGGGGTTTACTTCTTCCAAGCGGACGGGGTGCGTTTCAGGATGATGAACTCAGCCAGCGGTGTTGATTTCACCGTAGCCATTGCGTAGCCTATCTCAGCGAGTTCTGTGTCCTTACGCTCTAGGTAACCTTCGTACAGACGTCCGAGCGGCTCCGCTTTTGTGGTGAATACCAGCTTCTCCGGTTGCCGGACCAATAAAAACTCGTGCACCGCTTCGAATACGCCGCTGAAGACTTGGAACGCCAACGGCATTCGTTCTTTAGAAGTTCCGAATGAGACCTTCCAATTTTCATCTAAATGGGCAAATTGAACGGTTGCTCGGATATCTTCAACGTCGAAGCGAGCCTCGACTTTATCCGAAGCTTTGAGATTCCAAACGAGCTGGGGCTTGGAGTCAAACGTAGCCAATACCGATTCTGTGAGGGTGTCCATCAAGCGGCCCTCTCTCAACTTAGCATTTAGCGAGTAATTCGGGTCCTGTCTTACGCGGAGGCGTTCAAAGCTCTTTCGCCTTACGCGACGGAAGTCATGGATCCAATGGAAGCCGCTTGATTGGTAGGGGCGGCTGGACTCGAACCAGCGACCACCTGCTTAGAAGGCAGGTGCTCTATCCACCTGAGCTACGCCCCCACGTGCGTGGCACACATTCCAGTCTAGCGGCGGATGTTCGGTTCATTCAATGATGACCAGCAAATCGTGAGACTCCACTGTGTCGCGCGCCTTAACAGCAATCTCCTTTACTGCGCCGGCGACCGGTGCATAGATACTGGTTTGCATTTTCATTGCTTCGAGCACAAGCAGGCGATCGCCTTTCTTGACTTTCTCGCCGGGTTCTACATGGAGAGTCGTTACCGCGCCCGGAATCGGCGCACCCACGTCGCCCGGTTTCGCGGGATCCGCTTTCCGGCGTGCCGCGACTTCCTCCTTGAACGATTTGTCCCGTATTTCAACTTCGCGCGGCTGGCCATTCAACTCAAAGAACACCGTTCGCATTCCGTCCGCCCTAACCTCTCCCACTGTCAGAAGCCGGATGATCAGCGTTTTGCCAGGCTCGAGCTCGATCGTCACTTCGTTTCGTTCAGCCAGACCGTAAAAGAATTGCGGCGTAGGCAATACCTCGAGTTCGCCGTATTGCGAGCGCGCTGCCGCGAATTTCGCGAACACATCCGGGTACATTAGATAGCTCATCAGGTCGGTACGGCTGGTTGAGCCGGTCTGCTGCTTCACCTTAGAGGCCGCTTGCCCAAGGTCGGCAGGCGGAAGCTGCGCGCCAGGCCGTCCCTCGAACGGTTTTCTTCCGTGCAGGACAACTTCCTGCAGCTTCGACGGCCACCCGCCCTCCGGCTGCCCGAGCGATCCCATGAACATGTCGGCAACCGAATTTGGCAACGCGAGCTGGCGATCCGGCGGCAAGTTCTCTAGATCCTTCACGCTCAGATCGTGGCTGATCAGATACAGCGCGAGGTCGCCCACAACTTTGCTCGACGGCGTCACCTTCACTATGTCTCCGAACGCCATGTTCACGTCTGCATACATGCGCGCGATCTCAGGCCAACGGCCGCCCAGCCCCATGGCCTCAGCCTGCGCCTTCAAATTTGTGTACTGGCCGCCTGGCATCTCGTGTATGTACACATCCGCGGTGCCTGATTTCGGCGCCTGATCAAACGGCGTGTAGTAGGTGCGCACCGTTTCCCAGTAATCCGAGCAGCGGTTCAGCGCGTCGAAGTTCAGGCCCGTATCGCGTTCAGTGTGCGCGAGCGCCGCCACAATTGAATTCAGGTTCGGCTGGCTGGTGGTGCCGCTCATTGCGGAGATCGCCCCATCGGCAATATTCACTCCGGCTTCGGATGCTTTCAGAATGGTTGCAGCGTTGATCCCGCTCGTGTCATGCGTATGCAGATGAATGGGTATCCCGACTTCCTCCCTTAGCGCCCTTACCAGTTTGTACGCTGCATACGGCCGCAGCAATCCGGCCATATCCTTCACGCCCAGTATGTGCGTTCCCATGCGCTCTAGTTCCTTCGCGAGCCGCACGTAGTAGTTGAGTGAATACTTGTCCCTTGCTGGATCAAGTATGTCGCCGGTGTAGCAGATCGCCGCTTCACAGAACCTGCCGGTGTCCAGCGTAGCTTCAACCGCAACTTGCATATTCGGCAGCCAGTTGAGCGAATCGAAAATGCGGAAGACATCGATGCCTTGCACCGCGGCTTCCCGGATGAACTCACGAACGACATTGTCCGGATAGGCCGTATAGCCGACCGCATTCGAAGCCCGCAGTAGCATCTGAAAGCAGATGTTCGGAATTCGTTCGCGCAAAGCATGCAGCCTGTTCCACGGATCCTCCAGAAGAAACCGCATCGCTACGTCGAAAGTTGCTCCACCCCACATCTCCAGACTAAAAAGCCGGGGTAGCTCTCTTGCCACATAACCGGCAATGCGCAGCATGTCGTAAGAGCGTACTCGCGTCATCATCAGCGATTGATGCGCGTCGCGAAAAGTCGTATCCGTCATGAGCAGGCCGCGCTGCTCCAAAATCCACTCTGCAAATTTCTTGGGACCCATCCGGTCGAGCAGTTGACGAGTCCCTTGCGGAGGTTCTGCCAGCGAAGAGTGAGGAACGGGGGGTTCACGAAGGACTGCAGGTTTTGGCCTATTCGCCACCTCTGGATTTCCGTTGACAACTACATCGGCCAGGTATCTCAGCAGCTTCGTTGCGCGATCACGCCTGGGAAGAAACGTGAAAAGGCCGGGCGTTTCATCCAGGAACGATGTCGTTATTTCACCCGACTGGAAACTCGGATTGTTGACAACATTCTCGAGAAACGGAATATTCGTTTTTACTCCGCGAATCCGAAACTCGCGGAGGGCCCGGTCCATGCGCTGGCAGGCCTGCTTGAAGTTGCTGCCCCAGGCCGTCACCTTCACCAGCAACGAATCGTAATACGGTGAGATGACCGCGCCGCCATAAGCGGATGCCCCGTCCAGCCGGATGCCAAATCCCGCAGGCGAGCGGTAGGTGTGGATCTTGCCGTAATCGGGCATGAAGTTGTTCGCCGGATCTTCCGTCGTGACACGGCACTGCAAAGCGGTTCCGTGTAGGGGAATCGCATTCTGCGCGGGCAGCCCGATCTCTTCTCCGTGCAGGCTCAATCCCTGCGCTATCTGAATCTGCGTGCGAACGATATCGACGCCGGTGATCATTTCGGTCACCGTGTGCTCCACTTGGACACGTGGATTCACTTCGATAAAGAACCATTCCAGCGTGTCGGCGTCAACCAGAAACTCGACCGTGCCCGCGTTGTAGTAACCGGCTGCACGCGCCAGTTTCACGGCGGCATCCGCAAGCGCCTGGCGCACCGAATCAGGAAGGCCAATTGCCGGAGCGATCTCAACCACTTTCTGGTGACGCCGTTGTACCGAGCAGTCCCGCTCATACAGGTGCAGAATATTGCCGTGCGTGTCGCCGATGATTTGAATTTCGACGTGCTTGGCCCGGCGTATGTATCGCTCCAGGAAAACCGCGGGATTGCCGAACGCGGCGCCTGCTTCCTGGCTTGCCTCTTGCAACTTCGTTTTCAGATTGGCGGCCGAATCCACGACACGCATGCCGCGCCCGCCCCCGCCGAACGCCGCCTTTATGATCAGCGGGAAGCCAATCTCGCGGGCAATCCGCTCCATCTCCGGACTAGCGGGATCAACCGGATCTTCCGTCCCCGGAACCACTGGAATCGCGGTGCGCTGGGCCAGCTTCCGGGCGGCCGTTTTATCGCCAAGCATCTCCAGAATATCCGCGCTCGGACCCACAAACGTAATGCCGGCGCGCTGGCAAGCCAGTGGAAGCGCTGGATTTTCGGAAAGAAATCCATAACCCGGATGAATTGCATCCACTTCCTTCTCCACCGCCAGCGAGACAATTCCGTCCACATCCAGGTAGGCTTGAACGGGTCCTTGGCCTTCCCCGATAAGGTAGGCTTCATCGGCTTTGAACCGGTGCAGACTCAGCCGGTCTTCCTGGGAATACACGGCGACGGTCCGCAAACCCAGCTCGTTTGCAGCTCTCAGAATTCGGATTGCAATTTCACCACGGTTTAAGGCAAGAAGTTTCCTCATCGGCAGGCGGGAAGCTAAAGGGTAGCATGCAGGTAGGCCTGAACCGCGCGTAGACCGACGGCTAGAATAAGAGCGTGAAAACTGCCGCCGCTCTTCTTTTTGCCGCAGCCGTGCTCCTGCCAGCTCAGCAGCGGCACGAAGGAAATTTCATCATTCGTTTTGAACCGAAAGCCGTGTTGCAAACCGGGGCGGCCATTCCGTTCGAAATTGATGTGACGGACGACCTTCACAAGCCGCTGATTCAGGCCAAAGTCAAGCTGCAGATTGAAACGACGGAACACACTGATGTAAAGGTATTCGACGCGCCTGCCGTTAGCCCCGGTGTATACATTGCGAAGCCCGTATTTCCGGATGCCGGTCAGTGGAACGTGTACGTTGAAGTTGTGCGCGGCGAAGCGATCAGCGCACGAACTATTCAGTACTACGTCCCCGAAACAGCACAGTAAAAGGCCGGGGAGCGCCCGGCCCGCATCAGCTAAGTCTCTATGGGTTCGATTTTGTTTGTGGATTCCCTGCAGCCGGCAGCTCGGGTGCAAAGATGAAGTTCTTCACAAGCGGTGTCCCGACGCCCAGCACCAGGTTATAACCCGTGGCCGTCGTATGAAAACCGCCGTTGAAGCCCGGCTGTCCCTGGTGCAGAAAATCGATCGGCGAATTCGCAACAGCCGGCTGAGCCGCGGCGATCGCGTAAATCTCGTAATTCACGTTGCCCAGCCTCGATCCTCCCAGGAATTGTTCTTTGAGCGCCAGAATACCGGCAAAGTCGGGAGCCGACACGCTGGTTCCAATCACGCCGACCAATTGTCCTGCGAAGAACTCAATGGTGAAGCTGTCGGTCTTTCTGCAAGGCAGCCTCGCGAGTCCACTTGGGCAGCCGCCCATTTGCAGTGAAATGTCGGGTACCGCGCGATTTGTGGTTCCGGTATCGATAAACCGCTGATAAGGAGGCTTGGAGTAAAGAATGCTTTCCCCACCGCCCGAACCCCAAAAGCCGCCGGCGACCAGGTTGCCGACGCCATACGGATCATAAGGCACTTCGGGATCGCCAAAGGCGTTTTCATTCACGTAACTGGATTCCAGGCTCGGCGGATCGAAGGTAGTCTTCAGATTTGTGCCACCCACTGAAGTTACATGGGAACTGGAATTAAAGGTCTCGACGCCGCGCTGGAATCTTCCAACCACTACCGGCGGAAATTGGGGCGCCTTGGTGAAATATGCCAGCGGTGGCGTCGGAACGCCTCCGCTATCCCCCGAAGCCTCTACAAATGTGATCCCCTGCGCATTACCTTGTTTGAATACATCGTCGAACACCTGCAGGATGCCCGTAAAATCCTGCCCCGCGTTGTATGCGGCCGTATACAGAGCTTCCGCTCCGGCCGTGAACGAGGTGCTTACAATATCGGCGAAGTTATCGTTAACCAGGGTGAGATAACCATCGATAAAGGAACCTAGCGAGGCGTCAGGAAGATTGACCAGCACTAACGTTGCCCCCGGAGCCATCCCTCCCGCCTGTTCAAGGTCCAGTTCGGCTTCAAAAGAACTTCCGCTGCTGGGATCGAACGGCGATCCACCGGCAATCGGGAATCGGACGATGCGCGGCGGAAAAATCCGTGCGGCTTTGGTTGATTCGTGAGCGAAGAACGCTTTAATATCGGAGTCCAGAAAATCCGAAACGGAAATAATTGCGATCGTCCTGCCTGCGCCGTTCAGTGACTGAACCGATGGAAAATCGTATGCCTGCTTCAGATCGTCAAACCAGTACCCGCCGAAAGGAGAGTAGCGATTCTCGAGCGAAATGGGTCCTGCCATGCGCCGCGCTTGCGACCGAAGCTCGGGTAACGGCGCGAAATGTATGATGCGCGCTCCCATTCGCTGAAGCGCTGCCGGCATCGTGAATGGCTCGTTCGTTACCATGCGCATCCTGCCGTTTGCTGTCATGGCGCTGGAAATTGGTGCTCCGAAAGCCCGTTGTACCGCCCCCGCTGTTCCCCGAACGCGTACTCCGTGAGCGTGCGTACCCGTCACAGTGAAACCAGCTTCGCCAAGTATTTGTGACAGTGTGGCAATATCTTCCGAACTTGGCCCGAAACGGTTCCGAAATTGCGCCGGAGTCAGCCACTTATGAAATTCCGCTGTTCCAGGTGTGTGCTGCGCTTCCAGTAATCGATCCAGTTCGTCGGTGTGCCGCAACGGGAGATAAACATTGAATTCGACTCCTTGGTCCGTTGTTACTGGCCCGATCAATCGAATTCTTGCTTGTCCTTCCGCTCTTGCCGCAAAAAGGCCCGCGAATATGATGGCGCTAAAGCCAGACCAATATCGAAAAGAACGTGTCACAGGTTTAACCCTCCTTGAATAAACGCTGGCTACATAAGCATAGTGAAAGTATCGAAAAAATGCCAGATATTTCCACAAAAGAGACAAGCACTTGCGTAAAGGTTCGTGCAGCTATTGCGGAGTTGCTTCTCCCCACCAGCAATGGGTCCAGGCTTTAGGGAATTCGGCCAGATAACCGGTCTCCATTTGCTGGATCCGAAAGCCCGCTTCTGCAAGCAGCGCGGGAATATCCCGCGTCAGGTGACAGCCACCGAACACGCGCCGGCCGATTGGTTCCAAGCGGCGCTGCCAGCGCTGAATTTCCAAATCCGGAGAGATTCCGTGCTCGAAGAAAATCAGGTTGCCGCCTGGCCGTAATACCCGCCGGAGACCTTGGATTGCTTCCGCCACCGCGGGGATCGTACAGAAGGTGAAGGTGCTAACAACGGTATCGACTGTATGATCGCTCAGAGGAATGCGCTCCCCGGGAAATTCCAGAAACTCAATGTCGAGATTCAGATTCAGCTTGTCCCGTTCTTTTTCGGCAAGCCGGAGCATGCCAGGGTTCGGTTCCAGCGCGTAGACCTTGCCCACTCGTGCGCGATTGTAATGAGCAAAATTGACGCCGGGACCTACGCCGATCTCGAGGACAGTCCCTTGCGCTTTTGGGATAATCTGCTGTCGTATTTCCCGAATAGGTTTGGGATTGCCTAGCAGGCTTACCAGGTGCGTGTAGATGTGATGCCGGTAGAAGCGCACAATGGTCAGTATAGGATTAAAGCGACGTTTCGGCAGGCGTATCGGATGAATACCAGAGCGCATTGGGAGAAAATCTACAGCACAAAACCGCCTGACGCTCTCAGTTGGTACACTCCTCATCTGGAAAAATCGCTCGCTTTGATTGAGCGGGCCTCCTCCGGATTTTCCAGTTCGATTGTTGATGTCGGCGGCGGTGAATCTACCCTGGCGGGCGATCTTCTGGCGCGGGGCTACCAGCACGTTTCGGTGCTTGATATTTCAGAGACGGCCCTCGCGGTAGCAAAGCAGCGATTAGGCCCGCGTGCCTCGCGCATTCACTGGCTGGTTGCGGACGTGACCAGCGTTTTCTGCCGCCCCTGTTCCTATGATGTATGGCATGATCGGGCGGTATTCCATTTTCTGACGTTACCCGAGCAGCGATCTGCCTACGTTCACGCGGTTGCCCGCGCTGTGCGTCCCGGCGGTCACGTGATTGTCAGTACGTTCGGACCGGAAGGCCCCACCAAGTGCAGCGGTCTTGATGTTGTGCGATATGACGGCCGCCTGTTGCATGATCAATTCGGCGAACGGTTTCGGCTCCTGGAAAGCTCCCAGGAGTTGCATCGCACTCCGTTTGGAACCACACAACAATTTTTGTATTGCTTTTGCCGAGTCGAGTAGAACTACAGCAGTTTTTCCAAATCCAGCTCGCTTAAATTCGAGACCAGAATGTCAGGCTTTGCCGCTTTCAACTCCGCAAGTGAGATGACTCCCGTCGCGACCGCGATCGCTTGAAACCCGTTCGCTTTTGCGGCTTGGATGTCGTTCATGTGATCGCCGATCAGCGAAATGCGAGCATCTTTCGTGATTAGCCGCTCCCGTCGGGCGCGTTGCGCGGCTATCTGCGCCAGGTGCGTCCGGGTCCGTCCATTTTCCGCGAAAGCACCCACCGAAAAGTATTCCCGCAAGCCGGCCAACTCTACTTTTTTCCAGCCGATCGTACTCAGATTGCCGGTCACTAAGCCTGCTTTTGCTCCTCGCGCGAACAGCCCTCGAAGAGCCTCGTGAACTCCCACACAAACGAACGCGCTCAGATCGGTCGCGCAGTTTGCCGCATAACAACTCTGGCATTCGGCAACGATACGGCTTAGCGATTTCTGAATACGGCTGTTGCCTTCGCCGCTCGCGCGAAGCATTGCGGTAATCAGATCGCGATCCAGCATCCCTGACGTCGGGACGCCATCCAGCGTCGTCAAACGTCCGGTTACACGGCGGATTCCCTCCACCAGCGCCTCTCGGTGGTGTTGGCCTGCCCCGCGCATTAGTGTCCCGTCAATATCGAACAGCACCAGACTTCCGGATGGGCTCATGGGCGCTCTAATTTAGGAAGCAGTCCTGCCAACAGTCTTAACAACGTGCCGGATACGCGCCGTCCAGTCTCGAGCACATCTCCATGGTCCAGCTTTTCGCCGCTCAACCCGGCCGCAAGATTGGTCACGCAGGAGATTCCAAGCACATCCATGCCCATGTGATTGGCCGCAATTACTTCCGGAACCGTCGACATGCCGACCAGATCCGCGCCGATGATTTTCAAATAGCGGATCTCCGCCGGAGTTTCATAGCTGGGACCAAGCACGGCCGCGTAGACTCCCTCCTCCAGTCGGATTCCAAGTTCCTGGGCTGTTTCGAACGCGAGCGCGCGCATCCGGGGTGAATACGCATTTGTCATATCGGGAAACCTTGCGCCCAGGGTAGGATCGTTTCGCCCGGCTAATGGATTCGATCCCTGCAGATTAATGTGATCGGAGATCAGAACCAGTGCTCCTTCGGCGTAAGCGGGATTGATTCCGCCGGCGGCGTTTGTCATTACGATCTGCCGGACCCCCAGCTCTCGAAAGAGCCACACGCCGCTCGTCACCTGCTTCGCGGTGTAGCCCTCGTACAGGTGAAAGCGTCCGGACATCACGGCCACATCGGTGGTGCCCGCTCCATTTGCGCCCAGCGTTCCGATCACGAATTCGCCTTCATGACCAATCGCAGTTGCTTCCGGCATTCCAGGAAGTTGCTTATACGGAATACGGACCGAATGCACCAGTGAATCCGCGAACGCGCCCAAACCACTGCCGAGCACAACGCCGATGGTGGGGCGTATAGATGTCCTGGATTCGACAACTCGCGCCGCTTCCCGCATATTTGTTTAGATTTTCACCGGCGATATTCGCCTCGAAACAGAAAACCGTTTATCAAGGTCCGGCATCAATTCGCATCCCAACCCCGGTTCGTCCTCAACCGTAACAAACCCATCCTTCACCTTTGGAATCGCGGTGACCACTTCCGGGTACCAACCCTTATAAAAGGCGCGTACCGATTCCTGCACGAGTGCATTCGGCGCATTCAGTGAGAGGTGAGTGGAGGCTGTGAACACCACCGGTCCAGTGCAATCGTGAGGCGCTACGGGAAGGTGCCACGCCTCCGCCATTGCCGCAATCTTTCGTGCTTCCGATATCCCGCCGCACCAGGACAGGTCAAACATAACCACGCCAACAGAATCCGTTTGCAGCAGATCGCGAAACGCCCAGCGCCCGGCCAGCGTTTCGGAGGCACAGATCGGCGCAGGCGAATTCTCGGCATATCGCCGCAAGCTAGCCAGGCTATCCATCTTGATGGGATCTTCGTGCCAGAAAGTTTCAAATGGCGTCAGTGCTTTCGCAATTCGCATGGCCGGCATGAGTTGCCAAAGCGAATGGAATTCAACCATAATCTCCGTCCTGTCGCCAACCCGCTTTCTGATCTTCTCGAAAGGCTCAAGCGCCTTCTTCAGATCTTCCTTCGAGATGTACTGTCCATAATCTTGTTCAGCCGCCGTATCAAACGGCCAAATCTTCATCGCGGTGATTCCTTCCGCAAGCAGCGATTCCGCCAAATCATCTGCCCGCGTCAGGAAATCATTTAAATCATCGAAACCAGTAACCGGCTTGGATTCCTGTTTCCCGATGCCCCAGTTCGCGCTGGATTGTGTCGCCGCTTTTCGCATGTATTGCGCGCCCGCGCACGTGTTGTATGTCCGAATCCGATCCCGCGTCCAACCACCCAGCATTTGCACGACTGGCTTCCCGGTCGACTTGCCGAATAAATCCCACAGCGCGATATCGACCGCCGATGCCGCCCGCGCTTCAACTCCGGTCGAGCGGAAACCGAGATAACCCACCAGATCCCGCGCGATCGCGTCGATCGCCAGTGCATCTCTGCCTAAGAGACGCGGCGCAATATCGTCATGTAGATAGGCCTCCACGGAAGTGGCGTTGAAAAATGTCTCGCCGAGTCCGGTCAAACCTTCGTCTGTGTGGACGCGTAGCCACAGAAGTTGCGGAAATTCCGCAATGCGTATAGTTTCGATTCTGGTGATCTTCACGGTCAGTTTTCTATGTTAGACTCATGCTCGCCAGGGGCGTGCAGCCGTGCGGTGTGCCTCATTATTTGCTGTTTCAATCCTTTGGGTCTGCGCCATCGCTGCGCCGGCTCAATCGCCTGATCCGAAAATCGATATTCGGGTCGATACCACGCTGGTGCTTATACCAGTTACGGTCACCGATGCCATGAACCGGTTTGTCCTCGGTCTGGACAAGCAGGATTTTCGTGTCCTGGAAGATGGCAAGGATCAAACCGTTAAACAGTTTTCGGGCGAAGATGCGCCGCTCTCAGTCGGTCTCCTGGTCGATGTCAGCGGCAGCATGGGCGCGAAGATCGAGACATCCCGGCTCGCTGTGGCTCAGTTCCTGAAAACCATGAATGCCCAGGATGAGGCCTTTCTGGTCGAGTTCAACGATCACGCGCAGCTTACTGTTCCGTTTACCCGGAACCCGGATGATATTCAGTCCCGGCTCGTTTCCGTCGAGCCGCAGGGTCTCACGGCCTTGCTCGACGCGGTGCACCTGGGAATCCGTGAGATGAAGAGCGCAAAGAATCCCCGGAAGGCGCTTCTCATTATTTCCGACGGCGGCGATAACAACAGCCGCTACACGGCGGAAGAGATCGAAAACCTCATTCGCGAAGCAGACGTACAGATTTATTCGATGGGCGTCTTTGAACCGTTCGATTATCTGGCCTTGACCGCGGCGGAGCGGTCCGGACCGAAGCTGCTATCCGAAATTTCAGAGCAGACCGGGGGGCGCGCGTTTGCTGCCTCGGACGCAAAGGACTTGCCCGGCATCGCAACTCGTATTGGCATCGAGCTCCGCAACCAGTACGTCCTGGCCTATTACCCGCTGAACCAGGCCCGAAATGGCAAATACCGCAAAGTGGAAGTAAAGCTGGAACAGCCTAAGGGTCTTCCCCCGCTCAAAGCCCGCTGGCGTTTGGGCTACTACGCTCCCACGCAGTAACCGGATCGCCCCGCCTTGCAATCACCGGTGTCCAATCGGACGCGCTCCAAAGCCGCCTCGAATTCCAACCCGTGGCACTGCCACTCCCGATGGGCGCGAAACGGCCGGTCTTGGCGGACTGTAAGAACGCGGAATCGGACGCGATATAAACGTCGGTGGCCTGTACCGTTGATAGGTCGGAATCACGGTGCGTACAGGAGCAACTGCTGCAGTTCTGGGAGCCCAGTGGTTGGAATGCGGACTGTCCGGCCATCGCGAATGCACTCGCTGATAACGATACCGGGGAAACACGACGAGAATGCCGTACGGGTACGGGTTCAGGCCGTACGGTCCGAATGGGCTGAACGGATAAAGTGAGTTATTCCAGAACGGAGCAGCCATACTGGAACCCCCATAAATCGGACCAGTCCAACCCCCACCACCACCATAGGTTGGCATCGAAGGATCGGGAGCGGTCCCCGGGCCAATCGGTAGATTCAGCCCGTTGTCCATGTCTCCCGGGTCGGCCGCACTCTGTGCCGCGGATCGGTTGTCCGCTGTGATTACGTCGCTGCGATCTTTCGCCCAGTCGTAGAAGGCATCGAAGTTTCCTTCGCCGTACTTATTTGTCTCGGTGCCCGCTAGAAAGAAGAACTCACTTGATGAATCGATAGGTGACGTCTTCTCATCGTGCTTCACCTCCGCCTCGCCGCTATACACTTCCAGAAGCGGCGCAGGCTCCGAATCGAACCGGTATACTCCGGGTTTCGGGAATCGGACTTCGGAAGCCCAGTAAACCAGCACCGGGGAGTTGCCGGGCTGCGCATCCATTGAATCGAGAATGGCGGAGCCTTTCAGAAATTCCACTCGAGTGTCTGTCAGCGCAACGCTTACCATGCGGATTGCACTGTTCTGATCCAGGCGAAGAAATACGCCCGGCGTGAGCAGAATCTCGGCACGGCCCTGCTCGGTTCGAAGCGTTGAGCCTTCTTTGATGCTTGCAAATGTTCCAAATTTGTCCTGAAGCGGTTGGCTGTCCAGGAACACGGAGCCTTCAAAGAAATTGACGAGACCGGATCGAACGGAAATTACGGATTGCCCGGCGGTCGGAAGGCAGGCCAGAATCGAAATCGCGGCCGGGAAGAGTACGCGCGAAGAGCGCATAAAAACCCCTTTCCCAAAGCATGTACCTACTTCGGGCGCTTGTCAATCGCTAAAACTTCGCGCTGAACCTTCGCGCTTGGAATCAGTGCGCGTTCATCCCGGTCAGATCGAACCGGCCTAACAGAAACGGTTTGGATGTGGGCGGCTTGGAATTCATCACGTCCACCGGATAGGGTTGGTCCACCGTTGTCGGGTAGCCCCAGACGTTCCCATTCGCTAGGTCGATGAAGACCTTCCCCAAAACTTGCCTGCTACCGTCGGGCGCACGCAGCATGCGAACGCCCGGTTCGATATAGACGTTGTATTCTGCCGGAGGCTGAGCCCGCACCGGCGGCGCATTTACCAGAGAACGAATCAGATTCGCACTGAGCAAACCTGCGATCAGAAGGAGCAAGCCCTTCGTCAGATAGTCCGATTGCATCTGGCCATCATACTCGCGCGGAGCCGCAACGAAAATCGCTGAGATCTGGGCCTAACTGCCGTGCGCGGCCTGTTGTGCCGCTTGGGACATGGCCGCCTTCGCGCGCTTTTCCATTTCCTCGGGAGCCACGTCTTCCACGTGAGTGGCCAGTCCCCATAAGTGGCCGAACGGGTCGGTCAGCTTCCCATACCGATCGCCCCAAAACATATCCGATGGAGGCATATCGCTCTTCGCGCCGGCCTTGACCGCCCGGTTGAAAACGGAATCCACATCGTCCACGTACAAAAAGAGGCTCACAGCAGAACCGCCCAACGATTGCGGCGACCGGTTCCCCATCATCTCATCGGAGACCATGATGATGGAGTCACCAATTTTTATCTCCGCATGGCCAATCTTTCCATCCGGCGCGCCCATCCGGGCAAGCTCCTGGGCGCCGAACGCCTGTTTGTAAAACTCAATTGCCCGGCTCGCATCATTGAGGACCAGATAGGGCGTCACCGTGTGATACCCGGGCGGAATCGCATTCACTTTAGCCATTGATTTGTCTCCTGAACTTTCAGGCTTACCACATTTTTGCGGCGTGTGGGACGGATGAGCTTCAGTTTGAGATAGAGGCCTGGCGCTGATCATTGCGCTATCGGAGCTCGCCTGTTTGCGAGTCCTTGGCGCGCTGACGACCGGCCGCCGAATTACATTCCGTCCCCTGGCTCGCCGCTTCGCATTATCGTCCGTCGCGCCAATCACACCGGTCAATTCGCTGCAGGGAATGTTTTACAACATAATCGGCGACAGAAACACCGAGCGACTGCCCGGCATTACAATCTGTCCGAAAATGAATGCCACCGAATACGCGAGCGTTTACTATCTCTTCGAGAGCTGCCGAAAAGCTCGAAAAGCTGCGTGTCTGCCCGGGCAGCGCGTCATTTGTAACAGTAATTGCCGTGTTCTCACCGAAGTAGTGAGACAGCACTTGGGCCGCGGCGCCGCTGGCGCAAGAGTGCGCCGACGGGTAGCCCGGGAACGGCGGAGTCACCAGAAGCGGTATCCAGGTCGGATCAGCCGCCGTCTCGGGATTTCCATCTGTGTCCGCCAGCTGAATCGCCGTGATCGGCCGCCAGGATACGTAGGTGTATTTGGCATCCCAGCAGCCGATCATGGAATCGGACATGGCCAGATTCACCTGCGCGAGCAGATGTGCAGTTTGCAACAGGTTGAAATGATGCTTGTCGGCGAGCGAAACCGCAACGGGATTCCAGAAGTCGGGCGGATTGCCAGGATTCCAGAAAAGCGCGGCATCGGTTTCATCCGGTGTACGGCTACTGCTCGACTCGTTTCCCATTACTTTGATTTCGTTGAAATCCGCTGCGTATTCGGCGCTGGCTAAAGCGGGGGGGCCCGAAGGGCGAAACTGCGATGGGAATTTGATAACCCATGGAGTTATGTGAGCGAGTTGCGGAGTAAGGCCCGACAGGAACTTGGGCGGAGTGGGCCGCCACTCGCCGGGAGCGGTTCCGCCGGTGAAAGGTGGCGTCACGTCCGCGAGCCCATCATTGCTCCGCCATGCCCAGATGGCGTCGGCAACTTCCTGGCCCCACTCGATTCCCTTTTGGATTGATTCGGAATCCTCGGCGTCCCAACCGCGAGAGATGCCCGTCAGCGATGCCGATCGCCGCTCAACGAAGGTGTCTGATTGTGCCGGGTACAGCCGAATCAACATGGCATACGCGGCTTGCACGGCCGCCGCACGTTTCGAAGCGCGTCGTGGACCGGTGCGCTGAACAAAAACAGGGGTGTAGTGCGGATCGATACCGTTGACCGCATCGAAAACGGCAGCCTCCACAATAGCCGTTGTTCGTGTTGTAAGAGGTGCGGGTGTCGCGGGTACCGTTGGCGTCGCATATAGCGTCGCTTCGAGCATGATGTGGTTCCAGTCGGTCACCTCGTCCGCTGCTGCGAATCCATTGCCGGCCAGCAGAAGTAGCGCCAACAGCGCGGGTATTATCCCGGTTCTAGCCAACGCATGATTATCCGTTTTGATTTTTGCCATCTCCAATGTCTCCTTTTTCCGCCCTCATATGAGCTTGTTCAACTAACGTCACCGTCTTTCGAGAAAAGCCTGGGCGTTCTGAAGCTCAAATCTTTGAGCATCGGCGCGCCCGCATAACTGAAGCAGATCGGAATAGTGCCTGTCCGCTTTGTTTCGATCTCCGCAAAGCTCCGCGGCGCGTCCGGCGCCATAAGTCGCATTGAATCGGTTCGGAGCACTCCGCAATACCTTTTCGTATTCGGGTAAGGCCTGCGCCGGCCGGTCCAGTTCCATAAGTAAGTCGCCTAGCAGCTCGCGCGCGGGCAAAAGTGGTCCAGGGGTTACGGCGTGTTTTTCAGTGTTGTCTTCAAGATCTGCCGCGGCTCTCATCGACCGCAGCGCGGATTCTTGGTTCCCTTCCGCGTGTTCCAGCCATGCCCGTGCGGCAAGCCGCTGCACCTGTACCTGAGCAGACCAGTCATAGCCCTCGCGGATCTTTCGCAGTGCGTTCTCAAGCAGTTCCAGTCTCCCGATCTCGGCTCGCCCCTCCACTAGATTTCCGCTGCGCGCTGAGCCGAGTGCACGTGCGAAGCGCGTGATCGCTTCTGCGGGCTGAAACCGCATCCAGGGAAGCCACGCAGGCTGCAGCTCTAGCGCGGCCGCTGCCGACCAGCGCCTTCGCTCCAGTGCATAACGCGCGGGGATGGCGGAGAAGGCATATGCGGCTTGCAGCACCTGCTGATCAAGCTTCGTTACCGCCCTCGCTTCTTCGACGATGCCCTTCGCTTCCTTGTCTTGGCACGTCTGCAAATACGCGTAGGCCAAATAGTCCATCGCATGAAGCTCGTCCTGCGAAGTCGCTCCCGGCAACGCCTTCGCCATATACTTCTTGGCAGCCGCTGCCGAGGCGAGATTCGATTCGATTGAGTCCTGCCAAAGACCCAATCGTGTGAAAATATGGGACGGCATGTGCAGCGCGTGCGGCGAATCGGGAGCGATTTTCGCGTAGGTCCTTGCGGCCGGCAGAGCGAGAATCGCGAGCTGCGGCGAGTCGTAACTGTGAATCAGATAGTGGGCGATGCCCGGATGATCCGGCTGCTCCACCAGGATTCGGTTCAGAATCTCGGCCGCCCGTTTCTGATTCGCATAGCTCTTGTCGGTCGGAGGCGCGGTTGCGATCAATGCAAGCGCAAAGAAAACGGCGGCTTCGCGGTCGTCGGGATAGCGCGCCGAAAGATGTTGCATGGCCTTACGCCAGGCGAGCGTACGTTCTCGATAGGGCGTCTTATCCGAATCCCCGTAAAACACTTCGATAGCCGCGATGTAATCGCGCTCGCGCTGTGTTTTCGCTCCAATCGACTTCGCCTTCTGGACGGCAGCCATCCCTTTTCCCAGGTCGGCCGGCGTGGGCGGGAACCAGAGTGGATGATAGTGGCTCATCGCAATGCCCCAGTAAGCCATCGCGCAATTCGGATCAACACTTATCACTCGCGAAAAGGACTTTTCGGCTTCGTCGTACCAGAACGAGTGGAGGCGCGCGACGCCGCCTTCGAAGGCCGTCTGTGCCTCGGGAGTGCAGGACACCGGAAAATATACTTTCCCCAGATCATGATGATGGTCGCTGGAATCGTTCTGCGCGCCTGCCGCGAGGGCGATTAGAGCGCCGTACAGAGTCAAATCGCGAGTCCGGTAAAGACAGGTACGCATCTTGTCCGTGCGAATAGCTTCGCGGGTTCGGGCAAGCAGTGCAATGCAAGAGAGGCGAAACGTAGGTGACATGGAATCCTGTTGAATAATTTGGAGTTCTGGCTAGTGGTGAAAGCACGATCGCAGGTGTAGAATCGTACCTCAAGCAAATGTCGAGCGTGGTTACCAGGCCGGAATCAACCGCCTCTGGCCGGATTTGCCGGTTTGGAGCATTCGAGTTCCATGAGCAGGCGCGCGAATTGCGAAAGCACGGACTTCGAATCAAGCTCAGTGGCCAGCCGATTAGCGTACTGGCCATGCTCCTGGAGCGCCCCGGCGAGGTGATCACCCGCGAAGAACTGCAGAACCACCTCTGGCCTGCGGGTACTTACGTCGATTTCGAACACAGCGTAAATGCCGCGATTAAAAGACTCCGGCAGGCTTTGGGTGACTCTGCCGATTCGCCTCGTTTCATTGAAACCCTTGCCCGTAACGGATATCGCTTCATCGCTCCAGTGAGCCAACAGGCCGTTGAAACGGCGCAGCCGGCTGCTCCGAAGAACAAGACAGCGGAGAAACGGCATTTCCGTCTGATATCGGCCATTGCAGCCGCCGTTCTTATGGCCGCAATAATCGCAGGCGTGCTACTCGGCCTTCGCGGGGGACACCGGAGTTCCCTAGGATCTGGTCCGATCCGGTCCCTGGCCGTCCTTCCTTTGGCCAATCTTTCCGGAGATCCCGACCAGGAGTATTTTGCGGAGGGAATGGCCGATGCGCTTCGACAGCACCTGGAGGGCATCAGCGCTCTGCGAGTCATTTCTCGAACCTCATCCATGTATTACCGCGGAAGCGGTAAGCCACTTCCGGAGGTTGCGCGTCAGATGAACGTCGATGCTGTTGTCGATGGCTCGGTTTTGCGTTCCGGCGACCGGGTGCGCATCACTGTCGAGCTGATCCGGGCTCCCAGCGACACGCGCCTGTGGAGTGATACCTACGATCGGGATCTGAAGGACGTATTTGCGTTGCAGAGCGAAGTGGCCCGGAAAATCGCAGACGAAATCCGGGTAACCTTGACCCCACCCGATCGCGCGCGGCTGGCCCGCCGCCACACTCTCGATCCGGATGCCTACTTGGCCTATTCCAAGGGGAGGTTTTTCTGGAACAGAAGAACCGAAGTGGATCTAAAGAGAGCTATTGGCTATTTCCAGCAAGCAATTGAAAAGGACCCCGGTTACGCGCTCGCCTACGATGGCCTCGCGGATTGTTGGTTGCCGCTGGGATGGTACGCCTACATGGCCCCTGCGGACACTTTTCCGCACGCGAAGGCGGCGGTCATGAAGGCCCTGGCCCTGGACGACTCGCTTGCGGCGGCACACACCTCGCTCGCCTTCGTGACTCTTTACTACGATCGCGACTGGACCGGCGCTGAACGTGAATTCCGCCGCGCCATTGCCCTGAATCCGAACTACGCAAACGGCCATCACTGGTACGGCGAGTTCTTATCGCTCGTGGGACGGCACGCCGAAGCCATCGCGGAAGCGGAACGCGCCCGCGAGCTCGACCCGCTTTCAACCATTATTAACACCTGGGTGGGTTCGCGGTACTTCTTTGCGCGGCAGTACGATCGGGCTATCGAGCAATACCGAAACGCCATTGAGATGGACCCTGGTTTCGTGCCGGTGCATCTGGTGCTCGGGCACGCACTCGAACAGAAGCATATGTATCAGGAAGCCATCCTGGAACTCGAGAAAGCGGTCAGTCTATCTGGCGGCAGCCCGGTTTATATCGCCTCCTTAGCGCACGCGTACGGGCTTGCGGGCCGGCGAGACCAGGCGCGAAAACTATTCCAGGATCTCAGGAAGCTTTCGAAAGAGAGATATGTGTCGCCTTATGACCTTGCGATCGCATCGTTAGGTGTGGGCGAGAGGGATCGGGCATTGGCATTGCTCGCCCAAGCGGTGGAAGAGCGCTCGCCGCGGGCTGCCTTCTTGGGCGTAGATCCCCGGTTCGACGGCCTCCGCAGGGATGCCCGATTCAAGATATTGATGAGCCGAATCGGACGGCCATCATAGACCGGAGAGCGTGCCGCCGTAACCCGGTCATCACGGAGGATGCCAGAAAGTTTTTCCGCGTCCTTTCAATGGATTAGCCCGAAAAATTCTGCGGCGCCTTGTAGTCTCGCGGCAGGAATCTGTATGTCTACACCAGCTCAAATCGCCGCTAATCAGAAGAATTCGCAGCTCTCTACCGGTCCCAAATCCGAAGGCGGCAAATCCGTTTCCTCCCGGAACAATTTCCGCCACGGCTTCACGGGCGAATTTAGGGTTCTCAGTTGGGAGAACCAGGAGGAATTCAGCCGGCTCAGTCAGCAGCTGGGCGAAGAGCACCAGCCTTCCACAGCCACCGAAACCCTGCTCGTCACGCAAATGGCCCAGGCATGGTGGCTGCGCAGCCGCGCCCTGGTGCTCCAGAATAGCTGCTTTGCGGATTCCGTAGATGAGAAACAGCTTGCGCTCTACCTCCGCTACCAGACCACCCATGAGCGCGCCTTCTATAAAGCATTGAACACGTTTCTAAAGCTCAGAGCCGAAAAGAGAAGATCCGACTTTGGCTTCGAATCGCACCAAGAGAAACAGAGCCGCGCGCGCCAGCAAGCGGAACTCCGTCAGAACCGTGCGAACCAGCAGGCCGAGGAGCATGCCCGCCGCCAGGCGGTCGAAAAGCGCCGCCAGGAATTGCACAGATGGACCGTTCTGCTCGCTCAGGCGCGCGTCGATAACCAGGAACTGCAAAACATGAAGCTCGAAACCCCCGAAAACTACGATACAGAGCGCGTTCACCGCATCATTGCCGCCGAAAAGGCAGCCTGAAGCCCAAAACGCCGCCTGACGTTGAAACCACCTCCCAAACGTGCTCAAATAAAGTGATCGGCCCACCGGTCATGCTGCAAATCCTTGCAGCGCTTCAAAGGAATCTTAGGAGCTTATTAGTTGGAGCAAGCAGTTCTCGCCCTGGAGGACGGAACGGTCTTCGAGGGTACCAGCTTTGGTGCGCCTGTACAACGCACCGGCGAAGTGGTTTTCAATACAGCTATCACCGGTTATCAGGAAATCTTCACCGATCCTTCCTATTGCGGCCAAATTGTGGTCCTTACCAACCCCCAGATTGGCAATTACGGGGCGAACCAGGACGATTGCGAGTCCAGTGTTCCCTATATAGAAGGGTTGGTCGTGCGCGAGATCTCGCCCGTTGCGAGTAACTGGCGCGCGGATGACCGGGCGGAACATTTTCTGGGCAAGCACGGGATCCCGGTTATCGCAGAGATAGATACGCGCAGCCTGGTCCGGCTCCTGCGGGAGCGGGGCGCAATGCGCGGCATCATTGCCACCGGCGCGTACGACCGCGACGAGCTTGTGAAAGCAGCCCGTAGCGCTCCAGCCATGACCGGTCAGAATCTGGTTTCAAAGGTTTCTACTTCGAGCAGCTACGAATGGACCTCGGGTGTCGAGCCGGTCTCCGCCTCCGACAAGCCGCCCGCGCCGGATGAACCGCGGTTCCACGTTGTGGCGTACGATTATGGCATCAAGCGCAACATCCTGCGTCATTTGGTACAGATCGGATCCCGCGTAACTGTTGTACCCGCCGATACCAGCGCCGCCGATGCTCTCGCACTCCGGCCCGATGGCGTGTTTCTTTCGAATGGTCCTGGCGATCCGGAGCCGCTCGAACAACAGTCCCGCGAAGTGAAAAACCTGATCGGTAAAGTGCCGGTTTTCGGCATCTGTCTGGGGCACCAGCTTCTGGGCCTGGCACTCGGCGGAAGGACATACAAACTGAAATTCGGGCACCACGGCGCGAACCATCCCGTACTGAATCATAAGACCGGCAAAATCGAAATCACCTCTCAAAATCACGGCTTCTGCGTCGATCCAGATTCGCTCCGCGATTCCGATGTCGAGATCACGCACGTCAATCTGAACGATCAGACCGTGGAAGGGTTCCGGCACCGAAGCGAGCAGGTCTTTTGCGTCCAGTATCATCCCGAAGCTGCGCCGGGCCCGCATGATTCGCATTACCTGTTTAACCAATTTGCCGAAGTGATGAAGGAGAACCGGCGCTAATCATGCCGAAGCGAACCGATCTCAAGCGGATCATGATCATCGGCTCCGGGCCGATTGTGATCGGCCAGGCGTGCGAATTCGATTACTCCGGCGTGCAGGCTTGCAAGGCGCTGCGGCAGGAGGGTTACGAAGTCATCCTGATCAATTCAAATCCGGCGACCATTATGACCGATCCGGAACTTGCGGACCGGACCTACGTTGAGCCACTCACTCTGGCTTTCGCGACAGAGGTGATACGCAAAGAGCGGCCTCACGCGGTACTTTCAACCGTTGGCGGCCAGACCGCATTGAATCTTGCCGTAGAACTGGCCGAATCGGGCGTACTCGATGAATACGGGGTTGAGTTGATTGGGGCAAAAATCGACGCCATCAAAAAGGCCGAAGATCGTCTGCTGTTCAAGGATGCGATGCGGAAGATCGGGCTCGACATGACCCAATCGCAACTGGTGAACAATATCGACGACGGCCTCCAATTTGCAGAGCGGATCGGCTACCCCATTATTCTGCGGCCCAGCTTCACGCTTGGCGGTACAGGCGGAGGCATCGCCTACAACCGCGAGGAACTGGCCGAAATTCTGGAGCGCGGCATCGACCTCTCGCCGGTGCACGAAGTGCTGGTCGAAGAGAGCGTGCTCGGGTGGAAGGAATTTGAACTGGAGGTCATGCGCGATCTCGCCGGCAATGGCATCATCGTCTGCTCCATCGAAAACTTCGATCCCATGGGCGTGCATACCGGCGATTCCATTACGGTCGCTCCTGCGCAAACGCTCACGGATCGCGAATACCAGATGATGCGCGACGCCGCGCTGCGCTGCCTTAACGAGATTGGCGTCGATACTGGCGGCTCCAACGTCCAATTCGCGATCAATCCGGAGAATGGCCGCATGGTCATCGTGGAAATGAATCCCCGCGTTTCTCGAAGCTCTGCGCTGGCCTCCAAAGCAACCGGTTTCCCGATCGCGAAAATCGCTGCTAAGCTGGCTGTCGGCTATCGTCTCGACGAGATCAAGAACGACATCACCCGCGCCACTCCAGCTTGTTTCGAGCCCACCATCGACTACGTTGTGGTGAAGATCCCCCGCTGGCAGTTCGAGAAATTTCCGGGAGCGGAGCCCGTTCTCGGAACCCAGATGAAATCGGTTGGCGAGGTGATGGCGATTGGCCGAACCTTCAAGCAAGCTCTAGGCAAAGGAATGCGGAGCCTTGAAACGGGGAAATCCTCCAGTGCGAAGTCGCTCGATCCCGATCTGATTGCCAAGCGCCTGATTACGCCGAATCCGGACCGCCTTGAGTACATCCGCTTTGCCTTTGCCAGCGGCTACACGGTAGACCAGGTGTTTGAGATGACCAGTATCGATCGCTGGTTTCTGCTGCAGGTTTGGGAAATGGTGGCGCTCGAAGCGTCGCTTGCCGGCCGGTCGCTCGATTCCATCTCCGCGAAAGAGTTCAGTAAGTTGAAGCGCAGCGGCCTGGGCGACCGCCAGATTGCCGAAATCATCGGCGCGGAGCCGTTACAAGTTCGAGCAACGCGCCGAAAACTCGGTGTCCACGCGGTCTTCAACCGGGTTGATACCTGCGCTGCGGAGTTCCAGAGCTTCACGCCCTATCTCTATTCCAGCTATGAATCGGAAGATGAGGCGGCGCCCACCGATCGCAAGAAGGTCGTGATTTTGGGAAGCGGGCCCAACCGGATTGGGCAGGGCATTGAGTTCGATTACTGCTGCTGTCACGCCTCCTTCGCGCTCCAGGATTTCGGCTATGAGTCCATCATGGTCAACTGCAACCCGGAGACCGTTTCGACCGATTACGATACCAGCGACCGTCTCTACTTCGAGCCTCTTACGCAGGAAGAAGTGCTCAACATCTGCGATGTCGAAAAACCGGATGGCTTGATTGTGCAGTTCGGCGGGCAAACTCCGCTGAATCTCGCCATGCCTCTGAAAGAGTCGGGCCTGCCGATCATCGGTACCGATCCAGCCAATATCGATCTTGCCGAAGACCGTAAGCTGTTCGGCAATCTGCTCGATGAACTCGCGATTCCTTCCCCGCCAAATGGCTCCGCAACCAGCGTGGAGGAAGCCTGCGAAGTCGCTCGTAAGCTCGGTTTCCCCGTGCTGGTGCGGCCTAGTTACGTGCTGGGCGGCCGTGCGATGGTGATCGCATACAACGAGGAAACCGTCCGCCGGTACATGCAGGAGGCCGTTAGCTTCTCGGTCAAGCGGCCCGTATTGATCGACCGTTTTCTCGAAGACGCAACCGAAGTGGACGTGGACGCGCTCTGCGATGGCAGCAATGTCCTGATTGCAGGCATTATGGAGCACATCGAAGAAGCTGGGGTTCATTCCGGCGACAGCTCCTGTGTTCTGCCCGCGATTTCGATTCCGGAGGACAGCCTCAGGACCATCCAGGATTACACCACCAGGCTCGCCCGCGCGCTGAACGTAATCGGATTGATGAACGTGCAGTACGCGCTCAAGAATGGCGATGTTTATGTGCTGGAAGTAAACCCGAGAGCCTCGCGCACCGTTCCCTTCGTCAGTAAGGCTACCGGTGTGCCGCTGCCGAAGATTGCGGTCGGCCTGATGCTCGGAAAGAAGCTGGAAGACTTCACGAACCTCACCGGCGGTATCGTTACAGGAACGCTCCCAGTGCCGAATTTCTTTGTCAAGAGTCCCGTTTTTCCCTTCGCAAAGTTTCCCGGCGTCGATCCGGCGCTCGGCCCGGAAATGCGATCGACCGGCGAGGTGATGGGAGTCGGCGCCAGTTTCGGAGAAGCATTCGCCAAAGCGCAACTCGCGGCAGGCACACCCATTCCTGATTCAGGAGCGCTCTTCATCAGCGTGAACGATCGCGACAAGCGGGCCGCCGTGGAAGTCGCCGTGAAGTTCCGCCATTTCGGCTTCGATCTGTTCGCAACGCGTGGCACGGCTGCAGCCCTAAAAGCCGCGGGCTTGCCGTGCAAAACCGTTTTCAAAGTGAATGAAGGGCGGCCGAACGCGGTCGATCTCCTCAAAGCCGGCAAGCTGAACCTGGTTATCTACACGACGACGGGCAGCCACTCTTTCCCTGACGAGCAGACGATTCGTCGCAATGCCGTGACCTATCGAATACCGTGCATTACTACCATGAGCGGAGCAAAGGCAGCCGCCGAAGGCGTTTCAAGCCGTCGGCGCGATCCTATCCGCGTCTGGAGCCTGCAAGAACTCCACGCCGAGGATGCCGTGCAGATCTCGACGGCTTAATGAACTTCAGCGCGCGCGTGCGGGTTTACCCGCTAGCCTTCCCTCAGGGCCACCAGCGGATCGACACGGCTTGCCCGGCGCGCCGGTAGATAACACGCCAACAACGCGACGGCTAACAACACTGCGGCGGCTCCCGCGATACTGGCTGGATCGCTTGCGCTAACGCCATACAGCATCCGGCTCAGGAACCGGCCCACAAAAAGCGCCGCCACGAACCCGATCACCACACCTGTCACTACCAGCGACATCCCCTGTTTCAGAATCAGCCGGAGGACGCTCCCCTGGGCCGCTCCCAATGCCATGCGCAATCCGATCTCTCGCTTGCGCTGATTTACTGAATAAGCCAATATCCCGTACAACCCGATACTCGCCAACCCGAGCGCCAGCAGCCCAAACACACTGAGCAGCACCACGCCCATTTTCGCCTGAAACAAGCCTCCATTAATGATGGTGCTCCTGGTCAATACGCTGATCCGGATTTGCGGAGCCGCGGCATGTAGCTCCTGTTGAACTGGCGTCAGGACCTGTTGCGGATCTCCTTTGCTGCGTATGTACAGGGCCATTGCATCCGAATAGTTTTGTGTCAGCGGCACATAAACGCACGGTTGTGGCGGCTCGCCCCAGGCCGAATAATCGGCGGTTCTGGCAATCCCCACAATTTGCCGCGTCTGTTTCTCTCCTGGCAACTGAATGCGCTTCCCGAGCGCATCTCCGCGCGGCCAGTAATCGTGCGCTATCTTCTCATTGACAATCGCTACCGGAACCGAGTCCTCTTGGTCCAGTTTTGTAAACTCGCGTCCGCTGTCGATCGCCACGCCCGCGGTTTCGAAATAATTACGGTCCACTGTGTTTATGACCGTTGTAATCTTGTCTGCTTGCGACCGTTGCTGCCGCCCTTCCACTTGCAATCCATTCACCGTATTGGCCCACAGCGGCAGGTTCGAAGCCCACGATACCGACCCAATTCCTGGAATCCGCGCCACACGCTCGCGCGCGTTCCGATAAAACGCTTTGGTCTGTGCTTTTCCATATCCGGCCTGTCCCGGATTTGTCATGAACACCGCAAGGTGCGCCGTCTGGAAACCGGGATTGATCTCATACGCGCGCCCGATGCTTCGTAAGAACAGAGCTGCCGTCACTAGCAACAGAAAAGAAAATGCCACCTGGCCCACCAGCAGAGCATTCGCCATCGTGAGCCTTCTTCTGCTCCTTCCCACGGTGCGAGCCTCTTCCTTTAGCGTTTCCGCCACATTCGCGCGCGAAGCCTTGAAAGCCGGAATGGTCCCGAACAGGAAGCCTGTCGCTAGGGAGATGAATAAGGCAAAAGCAAATACCGTCGCATCCAGCTTCGGCGCTATGAAGTTGGCCGAAGCCGGTAGCGCTCCAAACAGGACATGCAGGCCCGCATAACCGATAAAGAATCCCACTACACCGCTAAGGAACCCGAGAAACACGCTCTCGGTGAGGAGTTGGCGCACCAATCTTCGGCGGCTCGCTCCCATCGCCAGCCGGACCGCCATCTCCTGCTGCCGGGCCGCTGAGCGCGCAAGCAGCAGATTCGCAACATTCGAGCACGCGATGAGCAGAACAATCCCAACAACCACCAATAGCCCGGCGCTGGCGAACAGAATCGGCGTGGAAGCGCCAAAGGAGCTGGCAAACAGGACATCGCTGACCGGCCGCACCGTGGCCGTGTAGCCCTCATTGGTCTTCGGATACTCACGCGCCAAATCTGCGGCGATGGTTGCCACGTTCGCTTGTGCCTGCGCCCGCGTAATGGGCGGCTTCAGCCGGCCCACGCTATGAAAAATCGTTTTACCGCGATCGCTGAACACGCCTCGCATTTCATTCGGAAGCAACTGTTCCGCCATGGCGGCCGGTATCCACAAATCGGGTCCGAACAGCGCATTCACTCCAATGAATCGCGGCGGAGCGACTCCGATAATGGTAAAGACCACGTGATTGAGCCGCACCGTCTTGCCAATGATGTTGTCCGCACCACCAAAGCGCGCCTGCCAGGTCCCGTAATTCAACACTGCAACAGCATGTGAGCCGGGAGCGCTGTCTTCTTCAGGCAGGAAAAATCGCCCTCTTGCCGGCCTGATGCCCAATGTCGAGAAATAGTTGCCCGTCACCAATTCGCCGAATGCTCCCTGCGAACCGGAACCCGACTGCAAAGTGATGCCAAGCGGAGACGTGTACCCCGCGAGCGAGCGGAAAACCTGGTTCCTGGCTTGATACACCTTCAGATCTGCGTACGAGACCGGCAGGGGCAAGCTCGATTTCGCGGTGTGCTCCACCTTCGCCGCGCCAAGCGCAGCCAGACCTGAGGAATCCGGGACCGGTAGCGGATTCAGAATCAGCGTGTTGATTACTGTGAAGACGGTAGTGTTCGCGCCAATTCCCAAGCCCAACGTCAGAACCACGAATAAAACGAACAGTGGGCCTTTCCGCATCGTCCGGACGGCGTAACGAAGATCTCGCCACAGGTCTTCCGCGAAATGCCCCTGCTTCACATCGCCAACCGGCACGGCATCGTGCTCCGGTGACCGTTTCGATTCCGCCTGCAGCGGATACAGGTCATCCAGCTCTGATACGGTCTTCTGGTAGGCCTCTTCTTCACTCGCTCCACCGCTTTGCAATTCACGGTAGCGATCTTCAAGGTGCTGTGCGAGTTCGTCTACCAGATTTGAGTCGGCGGCTCCCTCCAGATGCAAACAAGCAATGCGATCCTGAACGATCTTTTTTAGGTCAGGCATGCTGAACTCCTATTGCTCCATCCAACGGCCATATTCGTCAGTCCCTTATATCGAGGACACAAGTAGGTACGCCGCGTTCAGCGGATTTGTTCCGTGGAGATCGAATTTCTACTGAACCCGGAACAGAATTCCTGCTCCGGGCGCTAGCCAGTCCATCTCGCGACCAAAAGGCTCTTCTTTCCCGGAATAGGGAGAAATACGAATCAGTTTTTTGCCGGTCTGCCGCAGATGGATCCGAAATTGAAAGGAGTTCTTCAGGTCTTTGTTGACCAATAGAAAGTAGGGCCGGTTCTGGTCATCTTCGAATTCGCCGATCAGAAAGCGGCCTGCGTCCGGCGGACGCACATACCGCTGCAACATTTCCACGCTCTCAACCAGTTTGCTTTCCGCCAGCGGCCGCGCCTGTTCCGGGACATCCGGATAGTGATAGACGCCGGTGCTGTGCAGCCGGACCAGCGTTGGCGCAAGCGCATGAATCTGATTGTTGATGCGGCGCAGCATGTCCCAGGTTGGGGTCCGGTTTCCAAATTGATCGACGGCCGCCATCCGGTAATTTCCAATCTCGGGCGCGAAATAAGTGAAGTATTGAATGCCGCGGCCGCCGTACGCCATGGTGCTGTACACCTGCAAGTTGAAAGTTGCATCGGACGGCTCCATGTAGTTGAAATGCGAGTTCGCGAGAATGCAATTCCAAAATGGAGTCTTCGTCTCCAGGCTTAATCGCCGGACGATATCGAGATTGGTATAGAAGGAATCCAGCATCTCACCATTGACAAGCGCGTAATTGTCGTAGCTCAAAAACGGCTGCCCGATGGTCTTTACCAGCATGCGCGCGTAAGAATCGTAATCGCTTGTGCCGAGCATGGCGGGAGAAACGCGATAAGGAAAAAGGTTCACATAGGGCCATTTGTCCGGCATTTCTTCACGAAGCAAATTGGCTATCTGACCCAGACCCGGCATGAGCGCAGCGGATGGCTCGTCGTGAAGAAAGAAGCCAAGCGCGGCGGGGTTATCGCCGATCTGTTTCTTTAAAGCCGCGATATCCTGGCGCAAGGTCGCAAGCGGCGGCAGATGTTCCGGCGCATACCCGCTTAGCTTCGGGTCGTTGACAAAACAAGTCAAACCGGCGGCTTTAACGCGATCGAGATCCTCCGCGCGGCAGAACCCGGAAATATTCAGCCCTGCGTCCTTCATTCCCCGCAACTGGGCGGGATCCGAGGGCGACTGACCCCAAGCCATCACCGCGAATTCCTTCGGTGCAATCGGAGTCAGCGGGACCCCGTTTTGCGGGAAGGCGGATGGCGTTATCAAGACGAGAGCGGCAACGAAGACCGGAATGGAGTTCATTTCGACAACCGCCAATATACATCTCTAGGTTCCGGACGGCCTTTCTATGTGATCGATCACTAGAAATTCGCCGGGCCTGTTCGCTTCCGAGAGATTGAGCCCGGCCTTCTTCAGGGCGGATTTCGCTGCCGCGTAGGAAACAGGTGCGGGCGGGGGAACAGTAGGGTCACTCAACGCAGGAAGCGAGCGCGGACCGTTGCCGGACAAATCCAGATGTATGTTAAATCTCCCCGCAATACCGGTTTCGTCCGTAACGTGCCGCTCCAGTAAGACTGAAAGACCCGTGCAAAGATCCGCCATTGTTCCGGCCTTCACATCAAATCCGCTTCCATAGCCGCGGAGTACTGCGCAATCCGTTGGCGACGGTGGCTTGTCGAAATCCCGCGGCGTGCAAGTTCCCTGGAATGGCTGGAACTTGGGGCCGCCTTCGGCGACCATTAGCACATAGGCCGGCATCTCCCTGGTCTCGCGATGCACACTCAGCTTAAATTTGTCTTCGAGAAGCGCTTGCAGCATAGGACCATTCATTGTCGCCCTGGTTTGCGGATGCTCCGCTTTCGCGGCTATTTGATAAAGGGCAGAGGTGGTCCAGTCCGGGCCGCCAATGACCGTGAGAAATGAGCCCGGATTCCAATGACCATTCGCGAAGAGACCATACGCTTGCTGGATAAGGCGTTCGATGGTCGTGCACTCCGAATGAAATTGCGTTGCTGGAGCCCAGGCTGTGACGCCGCCTCTGAAGGCGCTGCAGCGTTTCACGGCGGCGGTTTCGAACTTCGGCGCGGGTTGCGATTGAGCCTGGGTGCGGGTAGCGCCGGATACGCCCATTGCGATAGGGGCTGTTATGGCCGCTACCGCGGAAATTGCCAGGGCTATTTTCTTGACGAGGGTTAGTTCAAAGCGCAAAATCGTCGATTGCCACACGTGGTTCGTCACTTCACCGATCATTTCGGTTCACGCGTCCTTTCTGCTTTCGTTCCAGCTTAAGCCTTTTGAGCGTCTTCTCTAACTCGTGGACATCGTCGAAGGTTAGCTTGCCAGGTTGATTCCCACGGACGCTTTGCGCGAACATAGCTGAATGCGACGTTTCGGATTGGCGCTTGCCGCAGCTATACCCATGATTCTCGGGATCGCGGCGACGAACGGACAGCCCGCTGGAAATACTTCCGCCGAACTCCGCTACACGCCTGATCACCGGATGCTCCGGCCGGCGAATTATCGCGAATGGATTTGGCTCAGTTCCGGGCTTGGCATGTCTTACACGCCGGGACCGGCAGA
>DATIMA010000121.1:0-18442 GCA_035475915.1 Bryobacteraceae bacterium | reverse complement strand
GCGCTTGGGCAGAGCTTTCACGACTTCGCGGGATCTACCGTCGTGCACACAATCGGCGGGTTCATCGCGCTCGCCGGAGCCATTGTACTTGGCCCTCGGCTCGGCCGTAAATTCAAGCGGGATGGCGGCGGTCCTATGCAGCCTCACGACTTGACGATTGCAGCGTCCGGTGGATTGCTGCTGTGGTTTGGATGGTACGGGTTCAATCCCGGTAGCACGCTTTCGGCGATGGACTTCGCCGGAACAGGCCGCGTCGCTGCAAATACCACTTTGGCCGCATGCGCGGCAGGGCTGACAGCGATGTTCTATGCCTACATCTGGACAAGGAAGTGGGATGTAAGCTTCACGGTAAATGGTTTTCTCGCGGGACTGGTCGCGATCACCTGCCCTTGTTATTGGGTGAGTCCCGCGGGAGCAATCATGCTCGGCGGTGTCGCGGGAGTGGTAGTGGTCGCAGGTGTCGAACTCCTGGAGTGGCTGCGGATCGACGACCCGATTGGCGCGGTACCCGTACATGGGATGTGCGGAATCTGGGGAACGCTGTCGCTCGGCTTGTTTGCCTGCGGGCAGTATGGAGCTACCGGCCCGCTCGCCCCGGACAATTCGGCTCCTTTAAGAGGCCTCTTCTATGGCGGGGGCACAACGCTCTTGATGGCGCAGCTGATCGGAAGCATGATCATTACGGTTTCAACTTTCGCGGTTGCGCTCGTTGTGATGTATGCCGTCAACGCGGTGAAGCTTTTGCGGGTCTCGCCGGAAGGCGAAGCCTATGGATTGGACCTGCACGAACACGGTATTTCCGCTTACCCGGAGTACATGATCACATCTTCGGGCCGGCCCAGCGGGATCACACACAGCCCCGATATGATTCCGGCCGGATCGATGGCGCGCGTAGCGCTGGCGTCGGAACCCGAGGCTCAGCATTCATGAGGAGAACGATGAAGAAAATTGAAGCCATCATACAGCCCTTCAGGCTCGACCCGGTCCGAGATGCTTTGCAAGAGATCGGTATCGACGGAATTACGGTCAGCGAAGTTCGCGGGCACGGCCGCCAGAAAGGGCACACCGAGGTCTATCGCGGCGTCGAGTATAAGATCGACCTGATTCCCAAGATTAAGCTCGAGTTGTTCGTGAACGACACGCGGGCCGAAGAGGTGATCTCGACGATTGCAGCAACCGCAAATACCGGAAAGATCGGCGACGGGAAGATATTCATTTTCGATGTTGCCGACGCTGTTCGTATCCGTAATGGCGATAGAGGTGAAGCGGTCCTGTAGGCTCTCGAAGAGAGCCGTATTCTGATGCCAGCGCGTTTATGAAGAGCTACCCCCGAATGCTACGGAAATGGGAGGTGGGCCGACTTGCATCTGAAGATTTCGGAACCGAGGATGCTGCCGGATATCATCCCAGAATGGGTCAGTATGCAGCCACATGATTTCCCAATTGCGCTCCTCAGCAGCGCGTTCAAGGTGTGTCAGTGCCTGATCGATTTCACCGAGGCCGGAATGCACGGCAGCAGAGTAAATGGCCGGCACGTATCGCTCGCGGCCTGCTTGCTGTAATTTGGCCAGAAGTTCCCGAGCCGGTTCCAACTGTCCAGCCCGTCCATAAACGAATCCCAAGCCTGCATATCTCCACATGCTGTCGCCGATTTCTGCTGCGTGGCGCAGAGCGAGGATCGCGTGGCCGTAATCGCCCCGGTGTGCGTAGGAAAGTCCTAAGTAGTAATGCGCCACCCAATATCCCGGATGCAGTGCGGCCGCGCTTCGAAAGCCTTCAACCGCTTCATCAAACAAATGCGCCCAATAAACAGGCCAGATGGCAGTAGTGTTGATGCTGGCCGAAAAAGGATCGAGATTCTGGGCGATTTTCATGGCAGCACGGGCCTCTTGCAGGCGCATAGTCAAACCCAACGCAAAGCCGAGCCACTGGTGTGCGGAAGCATATCCTGGATTCAGATCGAGTGCCCGTCGAAGTGCCTCTTCGGCCTCAAGAAACTTCCAATCGAATAGAAGCAGGGTAAATCCACGAGAGGCGTGCGCTTCCGCAAGCGCCGGATCGATCTGTAATGCCATCTCCTGTGCTGCTTTCGCCCTGGTGTGTGCCTGTCGCGCATCAGCATCCCCGTATATTGCAAGCATTGACGTGCAGTCGGCCAGTCCCGTGTACGCCCGGGCATAACTTGGATCTGTCTCGACAGCTTGCTCAAAATACCTTAGCGCCTCCCGCATGCCTTCGAGCGTTCGCTTATTCCAGCAGTGCCGGCCTTTTAGGTACAACTGATACGCCTCTGGATTTTCTGTATAGTGTTGAGTCAGTCGTACCTGCTCGTTCTCGGAAAATCGCACTCGCAAACGCGCCGAAATTTCAGTAGAGATATCGTCTTCGATAGAAAAGATGTCCGTCATCTGCCGTTTGTATTGCTGGCCCCACAGCTGTGAGCCGTCACCTACTCTTACCAGTTCGGCGGCGATGACCAGGATGTCTCCGCGTTGGAAAATCCTTCCAGTGAGGACGGCGCTGACGCCCAAATCCTGGCCAATCTGTATCGGATCAACGTCCTTACCCTTGTGACGAAAAACTGTACTGCGGGCGACCACTCTCAAATACCGGAGCTGGGCAAGATTGTTGATCAGGGTTTCGCTAATACCATCGGCGAGGTACTCCGCATCGGGTGAATTCGAGGATGTGACGAATGGCAGGACAGCAAGTGATTCGACTCGGAATTTAGCGTCATGTTCTTCGAGGCGCCTGCCGGGTTTGCGCTCGCCGAAAACATCGCGAAGAATAAGCGCCAAATCGTGCGCGGATTGCGGCCGCCGGTCCGGGTCCTTTGCCAGACAATGAACAATCCAGCGATCAAGGTCCGGAGGAGCCTCTTTTACATATTCCGTGATAGGCCGGGGCTCTTCATGCAGGATCGCGGCCAGCGTGGATGCGGCTGTCGAGCCTTGAAAAGCTCTGCGGCCTGTGAGCATTTCGTAGAGCACGCACCCCAAGGAGAACATGTCGGTCGCGGGTGTCACAGGTTCCGCGCGAGCTTGCTCGGGAGCCATATAGCCAACGGTTCCCATGACAAGATGCATGTCGGAAAGGGTTAAAGCAAGGGCGCCGGCGCCCTCCTCAAAAGCAGGTTTAAATCGGGCCAAGCCGAAATCAAGAATTTTCATTCCGTGGCGAACGGTGAGGAAAAGGTTTTCGGGCTTGAGGTCCCGATGAACGATGCCAGCGGAGTGGGCGGCTCCAAGACCGTCCGCAACCGCGGCTCCGATTTCGGCCGCGCGCTGCCAACTGAGGGCGGAGCGCTCGATTATCCGGCGGATGGTTTCGCCTTCGAGTAGTTCGGTCACTAGAAAAAATGGCGGGAGCTGCAATTCGGCATCGTAGATAGAGACAATGTTGGGATGAGAAAGGGCTGCTATCGCCTTCGCTTCCGTGCGGAAACGCGACAGTAGACGACCATCGGAGGCCAAGCGCTCGTTGAGGACCTTAACTGCAACATCGCGATCCAGCCGCGTGTCTCGTCCCCTGTAAACCTCACCCATACCACCAGCACCGATTAACGAGACAATCTCGTAGGGCCCGAGCCGCGTACCAGGGTCGAGGGGCATGCCAGTACTGGATACGATTCTACTGAAGGTGTGTTCTCAAGGGCTTGGTTTTTAGTTTTAGCGATTTTTGATTAGCTTGATTTTCGGCACTTGCCGGCTTAACGCGTCCAAGGTTCGATTTTCCAATCCCATCTCAGACGATATAGTCAGGATCGATGACGAAGAACATCGTAGTCATGGCATTATTTCTTTCGTGCGCCGGCATTCAGGCTAGCTCTGCGGCTGGTGGCCCGCCCGATTACGAGGCGGCCGGAAAAACAATCCAACCTGCACCGCCCGATCCGGAAATTGCCGCCGCCCTTCAGCAGGTTTCGCCCGAACGTATTCGGGCCACCATTGAGACGCTGGTCGGGTTTCACAATCGCAACACGCTTTCCAGCATGGATAAGAATCTCAAGCCCGGAGAGGGCGTGCTGGCCGCGGCCGATTGGATCGAGAAACAGTTCAAGAGCTATTCCGACGCTTGCGGCGGATGCCTGGATGTCAAGCGAGACACATTTACCGCACTCGTGCAAAACCGGATTCTGCAGCCGACGACGGTTGTGAATGTCTATGCCGTTCTGCGCGGTTCGGATCCGGCTCAGGCTTCGCGCATATATCTTGTTACGGGCCATTACGATTCGCGGGATTCGGACACGCTGGACACGCACGGCTTCGCTCCGGGCGCGAATGACGATGCAAGCGGGGTAGCAGTCAGTCTGGAGTGCGCGCGAGTGCTGAGCAGGCACAAATTCCCGGCGACGCTGGTTTTTGCCGCGGTTGCCGGCGAAGAGCAGGGGCTTGTGGGCAGCGGACATCTGGCTCAATTGGCGAAGCAGGAGGGCTGGCAGCTTGGCGGCGTTCTGAACAACGATATTGTGGGCGGAAACACTACGCCCGGTGACAAACTGCAGGACAAGTCTTCCGTTCGCGTCTTTTCGGAGGGCATTCCCGAAACAGCTACTCTTGACCAGATACGGAGAATTGAAGCCGTCGGCACTCAGAACGATTCGCCGTCCCGCGAACTGGCGCGGGAGATTTGCGATGTGGCGAAAACATATTTTCCGAAGGGAAAGAACGGGTCGAACGCGTTGCATCCGGTCCTGGAGTTTCGCCGCGACCGGTTTCTGCGAGGCGGTGATCATATGTCATTCACCCGCCAGGGATTTACCGCGGTTCGGTTCACCGAGTGGCGTGAAGATTTCAATCATCAGCACCAGAATGTGCGCACCGAAGATGGCGTCGAATATGGCGATGAGCTGAAGTTTGTGGATTTTCGCTACGTTGCAAATGTCACGCGCTTGAATGCTGCCACTTTAGCGGCGTTGGCCTCCGCGCCCGGCGAACCGGCAGACGTCCAAGTGATCACGAGAAAACTGGACAACAATACGGAATTGCGCTGGAAAGCGCCGTCGGGCGTGCCTCCCGGAACGGTTTACCAGATTGTCTGGCGTGCTACAACTTCTCCAGATTGGCAATACGGGACGCCTTCGAACGCGTTCGGCGATATCGGAAGTGGTGAGGATCGCACCGCGATTTTGCCGGTATCGAAGGACAATGTGATCTTCGGAGTCCAGTCTGTCGATTTGGCTGGCCATCGCAGCGCGGCCGTAACGCCGGACCCGAAGCGGTAGCGCTACGTTTCGCGGCTACCCCCGTTACAATGGGATTTTGCCTCCCAAATGAAATCTTTTTCCATTGAGGACCGGCAGTTTCGACGCCAAGCCCTCGAAGACGCCCTCGCCAGCCGTGTCCTTGTGCTCGATGGAGCCATGGGAACCATGCTGCAGCAGTGCCATCTCACTGCCGCCGATTTTGGTGGACCCGCACTTGAGGGCTGCAACGAAAATCTGGTGCTTACACGCCCGGACGTGATTCTCAGCGTACACCGCGCCTACTATGAAGCTGGCTCGGACATCGTAGAGACGAACAGTTTTGGCGGAACGAAGATTGTTCTTTCCGAGTACGGATTAGAGGAGCAGTCGTACGAGCTAAACTTCGCGGCTGCGCGGCTAGCTCGCCAGGCAGCGGACGAGTTCGCAAAATCCGGTCGGCCTCGCTTCGCCGCCGGTTCCATGGGTCCTACTACGAAGGCCATCAGCGTTACCGGAGGCGTCACCTTCCCACAACTCGTCGAAAATTACTACGAGCAGGCCAAGGCTCTCATCGAGGGCGGCGCCGACATTCTTCTGCTCGAAACCTGCCAGGATACGCGCAACGTAAAGGCTGGGCTGCTGGCGATCGATCAGCTTGCGGGCGAGATGAAGTACCGCATTCCGCTGATGGTCTCAGGCACAATCGAAAATACCGGCACGATGCTCGGCGGCCAGACCGCGGACGCGTTCTACACCTCCATTTCACACGCCCAATTGCTCTCGGTCGGCCTTAATTGTGCCACCGGCCCGGATCTGATGACAGATCACATCCGGTCGCTTCACGAACTCGCTACCACGCACGTCTCGTGTTATCCCAACGCCGGTTTACCCGATGCGGAAAGCGGTCAATATCTGGAAACACCCACCAGTCTGGCTGCGCAGCTCGAGCGATTTGTCGATCACGGTTGGCTGAACATTGTAGGCGGTTGCTGCGGGACGCGTCCCGATCACATTCGCGCGATTGTGCAGATGGTGGAGGGCAAGAAACCGCGCGAACTCAAGCAACCGAGCCACCGCACGTATTTCTCCGGAATCGAAGTGGTTGAAGCCGAGGAGAGCAGCCGGCCTCTGATTGTCGGGGAGCGAACCAACGTGATCGGCTCACGGCTCTTCAAGAAGATGATCGGCGAAGAGAAGTGGGAAGAGGCGACCGAGATCGCGCGCTGGCAGATCCGCAATGGCGCGCATGTCGTCGATGTTTGCCTCCAGTCGAGCGATCGCGATGAGATCGCTGACATACCGCTCTTCTATGAGAAGCTGATTCGCAAGATCAAAGCGCCAGTGATGATCGACACCACCGATGCCCGATCTATCGAGCTATCGCTGACCTATTGCCAGGGCAAGAGCATTATCAATTCCATCAATCTGGAGGATGGAGAGGAGAAGTTCGAGCGCATCTGCCCGACTGCGCGAAAGTACGGCGCGGCGCTTGTGGTCGGGTGCATTGATGAGGATAAGATTCAGGCGCAGGCGTTCACGCGCGAGCGGAAGCTGGCTGTTGCGCAGCGATCTGTTCAGCTTCTCACGACGAAGTACGGGATTGCGCCGGAAGATATCATCATTGATCCGCTCGTGTTTCCTTGCGCAACAGGGGACGAAAACTATATTGGCGGCGCTGTGGAGACGATCGAGTCAATCCGCCTCATCAAACAGCAGATCCCGTATATCAAAACCATTCTGGGGATCTCCAATATCTCGTTCGGGCTTCCGGCTGCCGCTCGCGAAGTGGTCAATTCCGTTTTTCTCTATTACTGCACCAAAGCCGGTCTCGATCTCGCCATCGTCAATGCTGAGAAACTGGAACGCTTCGCTAGTATCCCCGAGGGTGAGCGAAGATTGGCCGAGGCTCTCCTGTTCAACACTCCTCTCGTCGATGTAGCCTCCGATCATCCTAACGCTGCCTTGCTTGAAAATGTTCCGGAAGATTGGAGATTGCAATCGCGTGACCAAAAGGCGGCGGTAAATCAATTCCACATCGCAGCTATCTCCGAGCACTTCAGGGGAGCGACCGGCCGGCAGAAAAAGAAGACTTCGGACCTGCCTCTGGATGAGCGATTGGCGAATTACATTATCGAGGGCACGAAGGATGGCCTGGTTGCCGATCTGGATCTCAAGCTCAAGGAGGGCGCAGCGCCGCTTGATATCGTTAATGGTCCATTAATGGCCGGGATGGGCGAAGTCGGTCGTCTGTTCAACAATAATGAGTTGATTGTTGCCGAAGTGCTTCAGTCGGCGGAAGCTATGAAGGCTGCCGTGAACCATCTGGAACAGTTCATGGAAAAATCTGCTTCGTCGACGCGCGGCAAGATTGTCCTGGCCACAGTGAAAGGCGATGTTCACGACATCGGCAAGAACCTGGTCGAAATCATTCTAAGCAATAACGGCTACCAGGTGGTGAATCTTGGCATTAAGGTTCCGCCCGAAGAACTCATTAAGGCTTACCAGAAGCACAGCCCGGACGCGATTGGTCTCTCCGGCCTGCTGGTCAAGAGCGCACAGCAAATGGTGACCACTGCGGGCGACTTAAAGGATGCGGGGATTAACGTTCCGTTGTTCGTCGGCGGGGCGGCGCTATCCGAAAAGTTTACGAAGACGAAAATTGCCCCCAGTTACGACGCACCCACGCTTTACGCCAAGGATGCCATGACAGGTTTGCGGCTGATGAACCAGGTCATGGATCCGGCGCTGCGCGAGCAGGTTCTTTCGCAGCACGTGTTTCGCGAAACGTTCGTCGAGACGCCCGTGCCTGAGAGGACCGCTGTCCCATCGGGAGAACATCGCAGCCCAAAGGTTCGGACGGACATTCCGATTCCCCCCGCCCCCTATCTCGACCGCAAAGTCCGGACGATTCCCCATCTGGCTGAGGTGTGGAGCTACATCAATCCTTTCATGCTCTACGGCCGGCATCTGGGTTTCAAAGGTAATTTTGAAAAATTGTTGGCGGAGCGCGATCCGAAAGCGCTGGAACTGTTCCACAACGTCGAGGACGTGAAGCGCGAGGCCGCTACCTGGATGAAGGCGCGTGCGGTCTGGCAGTTCTTCGAAGTGGAGCGGGAAGGGAACACCCTTCACCTGTTCACTCCAGGATCGGGCTCGCCGCTCGAAAGCTTGCATTTCGGCCGTCAGGCCAAATCCGACGGCCTCTGCCTCAGCGATTATTCCCTCGACCCGCAGGACGGCCGTCGCGACCACATCGCGATGTTCGTCGTGACCTCGGGCGAAGGGATTATTGCGCGTTCAGAAGAGGCGAAGTCGCGCGGCGAATACTTCAAGGCGCATGCTCTGCAAGCCCTGGGAATTGAGACCGCCGAGGCGTGCGCGGAATGGCTGCATCGCCGCATTCGCGAAGACTGGGGCTTTCCGGATTCGCCCACGCTGACCATGCAGGAGCGCTTCACATCCCGCTATCGCGGAAAACGCTACAGTTTCGGTTACCCTGCTTGCCCCAACCTGGAGGATCAAGCGAAACTTTGGCGTCTGCTTCGCCCCGAAGAAATCGGGGTGCAGCTTACCGAAGGATTCATGATGGAGCCCGAAGCCAGCGTCTCCGCGCTTGTTCTCCATCATCCTGACTGCGCGTATTTCAGTGCCGCGGAACAGATTGAGCCCGCCTACGCGTAGGATTTAGCCCGTTCCGTGGCTGCTACTTTCTCTTACCTGTCTCTTTGCGAATAAATGCCACTTCGGCGGGCCGGTAGGGCTTTCCATTCTCGTGGAAAATGTCATGGAACCACTCCGGCGGCTCTCGATTGACATATGGGTGCTGCCATGAATCCCAGGGCAAGTAGGTCTGCGATTTCCCTGCTACAAATCCCCAGTTGATCGCGCCCACTTTATACTTCTTTGCAATCGGTAGAATCGCCTCAAAGGTGCTTCCCCTTGGTCTCGCCATATATTCCGTGCAGACGATCGGCCTTCCAAATGTCTGCAGCCATTTCAGTTCCTGCTCGAATTTTTCCGCGGGATCGTAGTTATGAAACGAAACAATATCTGACAGATCCAGTTGCTCCTTTGCCATGGGCGAGAGAGCGTCCGGCTTGGTCGGATCTTCGTGCCAGATGCCACTGGTCAAAGGCTGTTGCGGATGCGCTGACCGAGCCCATTCAAATGCTTCCGGCAGGAGTTTCAGAACCAGCTCTACTTTATTTGCCGGATCCTTATAGCTGGACCCGTTCGTGTTGTCCGGCTCATTCCAGATGTCCCAGGCGAGCACGCGGTCGTCATTCGCAAATGCGCCGACGATGCCCTTCACGTACTGCTCCAGCCGAGGATATTGCGAGGGGTCTTCCAGCGCGTCCGCGCCAGGACTCTGGACCCACCGCGAATTGTGCACCCCGGGGCGCGGCTTCGGTTGCGGACCGAGATGAGGGTAGGGATCCCATACCGAATCAAACAGCACAAACATCGGCTTGATTTTGTGCTTCGCGCAAATATCGAGAAACGTGCCTATTCGTTTCTTAAAACCTTCACTATCCTGCTTCCAGAGCAGATCGTGCAGAAATACCCGCATGGTGTTCATGCCGAGTCCTTGGGCCCACCCCAGTTCGCGGTCGATCTCCTTCGGATCAAACGTATCTGGCTGCCACATCTCCAGTTCATTCACGGCATAGGCCGGGACATAATTGCTGCCCACAAGCCACGGTTCATTTGCGTACCACTGGTTCGCGGCATCGGCCGTCCAACGGGTGGCAGGTTCTTCCGCCGCCGCGCTGGATACGATGCCAGACAGAGCAAGTAGAAAAAAGGCTAGTTGTTGTGTCATCAATCGGCGTTCGTACTCGATTCTATCGCGCGATGCGCCACTCACTGCGCAAGCATGAACTTCACAATAATGTCGGTCACCACTTCAACGGGTTGCCCGTTCAAGAGAGTCGGCCGGTATCTCCATTGCAGAACCGCATCTCTGGCCGCTTGTACCAGCAGCGGATGCCCCCTCACGAGCTGTAGATTTTCAATTGTGCCTTCTTTGCTGATAACGGCTGTAAACTCGACCGTGCCCTGAATGCGCGCGGACCTCGCCAGCGGTGGGTACACGGGTAGCACTTTGCGAATGAGGTTTGCCTCGGCAACGCCGGTCGCGACGCGTACAGGTCTTGCGGCCTTTGCAGGAGGCGCCGGCGGCGGTGGGACAACCGATCCAATCACGTTGCTGATGACGCCATCGGGGCCTCCGCTCGGCTCGCCGGTGCTGCCTTGAACTCCAAAGTCAGGAGCGGCCGCAATCTCCTGGACATTGTTTACGCGCTTCGGAATGACGGTCGGGGCGACAAGAGCCGTTGAAAACCGGCGAGTGGCGATTATGTGTTGCGCCTTCATCTCAACTGGTGGTTTTGGCGGTGCGGCCCGCGGAGGCGCTGGCGCCGTTAACATGCTTCTCAACTGGGCGCTCGGCAATGCTTGCGTGTAGATCAGCGGAATTAAAACTAACACGCAAATCGCAACTGCCTGCAAAAGAATTGAGAGAAAGACAGTCACAGGCTTCTTCGTCTTTTGCCTGCCGTCGACAAATGTTTGATCGAACATGGTGGCTCGGTCCTTTCCGTTCAGCGGCATCCTCTTGCCGCTTTCACAAACGCCAGTTATGAAACCGCACTCGCCTTGCGAGGCGAGCGACCACGTCACGATCGTGATATTCGGACCTCAATTACTCGGAAGGTCCTATTTACTTAAAAGAGACACCGGTATGACGCGCCATGTTCCGGTTGTCCGGAGGTGTGTAACCAGCAAACAGGTATCCTGAGATTTCCATTCCTGATCACAAGAATGCAGTTCCGAAGTATCTTGGTTCGCGCCACAAACTGGGTCGGCGATGCGGTTATGTCCGTGCCCGCGTTGCAGGCTTTGCGCGAGCAGTTTCCCGCTGCGCGCATCTCCATATTGGCCAGGCCTTGGGTGGCGAGTTTGTACAGCCGCGAGCCGTTTTGCGATGAATTGATTCCATACGAAGCGCCGAGAGGCTGGCGAGGCGCGAGTGTCAAATGGGCCGCTGCGTCCGCTCTCCGGCAGCGCGGGTTCGATTGCGCGATTCTTTTCCAGAACGCTTTCGAAGCCGCTGCTTTGGCCGCCCTCGCCCGAATCCCCATCCGTATCGGCTACAGCCGCGATATCCGGGCCTGGCTGCTGACCCATCCAATCCCGATTCCCAAGGCCGGCGAAACGCCGCCTCATCAGCGCTTCTATTATCTGGAACTGCTGAAACGGGCGGGGCTTATTGAGAGTTACCCGTTGGATCAGCCCATCCGTCTGGCCGGGGCGTCAGCCGCGTCTTTAGCTGGACACGCGCTGTTTCGGCGTGCTGGTTTTTCCGGTCCTGTCATCGGAGTATGCCCGGGCGCTGCATACGGCGGCGCGAAGCGATGGTTGCCCGAGCGGTTCGCTCAGGCAGCGGCGCAGCTTGCTCATGAGCGAGGCGCTTCCGTCGCCATCTTCGGCTCGAAAGACGAAGCGCCCATCGGCGAATCTGTTCGCAAACTTGCCGAAACAGCCGGATTGCCGTGCCGGGATTTTACCGGAAAGACATCGCTTCAGGAATTCATCGACCAGGCCGCTGCTTGCGATCTGTTTCTTACAAATGATTCGGGGCCCATGCATATCGCGTCGGCTCTCGGTATCCCTACCGTCGCCATATTCGGCGCGACCGATGAGTGTGCCACGGGACCCACGGGCGCACACAGTACAGTGGTGCGTGTGCCGGTCGAGTGCAGTCCTTGCCTTCTGCGCGAGTGCCCTATCGACCATCGCTGCATGACTGGCGTGAGCGCCGCCCGAGTAGCGGAAGCTGCTCGGAGCCTTGTTGGAATAGAGAATTGGACACACGAAACAAGATCAAGCCGTTGAAAGACCTGCATTCAGTCTTGGCGGATTCGAAATGGACCGTCGTGGTGGGTCTTTTCGACCCCTTAACCGCCGTTCAGGTTCGCCGCTTCGCGGAAGCCTCAAATGGCGGCCGCAAAGTGCTGGCCATCGTGCTGGCTGCCCCCGATACTCTGTTGACCGCCGATGCGCGAGCGGAATTGGTTGCGGCGCTCCGCGGGGTGAATGCGGTGATCATCGCAACCCCGGACACGTGGCGGTCTGCGATTCCTTCCGATAGCGATTTCGTCATTCTCGACGATCTGCCGGCCGAAAGACGTCGCTCGGGGGAGTTCGTGAAATTCATCCTCGAGCGTCAGGGGCTAAGCTAGTGTCTTCCATCCTTGTAATTCGTTTGGGAGCGATGGGCGATATTATTCACGCCCTTCCCGCCGCCGCCAGTCTGAAGCTAAGCTTCCCTCAACGTAAACTGCATTGGCTGGTTGCGCGGAAGTGGATGCCGCTGCTCCATGGGAATCCATACGTGGATGAGGTGATTCCATTCGACCGGCGGGGGCCTGCCTCTCTGCTGAGTTCCTGGCGTCAGTTGCGTGATGTGAAACCCGATCTGGCGATTGATTTTCAAGGGCTGCTGCAGTCCTCCATTTCCGGCCGGATCGCGCGCCCCGGTGCATTTTTCGGGTTCGACAGATCGGTCGCTCGTGAATCACTCGCTTCCATCCTCTATAGCCAACGCGTCGCGGTTACGGGACCGCATCGGATTCAACGCAACCTCCAGCTTGTGGCCGCTGCCGGAGCCTCCACCTTGACTGAAAATGCCTGGATACCTTTAGGCAGTCCCGAGGGCACTCTACCTTCGCGGCCGTTCGTATTGGCCAGCCCGTTTGCAGGTTGGACCAGCAAACAATGGCCTATGGAATCGTATGACCGGCTCGGCAGCATCCTTCGCGAAGAAGGTCTGGAGCTTGTCCTCAACATTCCGGAGCAGAAAGCACTTCAGCTTCAGAAATCGAATGGCGTGCGCCTGCACACCTCCTCGTTGGATGGCCTGATCGATGTTACTCGCCGTGCCTTGGCAGTTATCGGCGTAGACAGTGGTCCCCTTCACCTCGCCGCCGCTCTCGACAAACCGGGCGTTGCGCTCTTCGGCCCTACGGACCCCGCTCAGACCGGGCCGTTCAAAAGTAATATGGTGGTTCTTCGCTCCAGCAGCGTTCAGACTACCTATAAGAGGCATGGCCGGATTCATGCCAGCATGGCGGAAATCAGCGCTGAGCAGGTCACGGATGCACTACTCAAATCTCTCTGCCAAGGTGAGGCAGACCATCGTCTTCGGCAGCCTGCCGATGCCCATCGTTCATGAACGGCTACTGGTTTCCAAAGCCCTACGCTGACGCCGTCCAGCGGTTGCGGGTCGCCTTCGGTTTCGTTCTGCTGATCGCGTTTGCCTGGTTTGCGCGTCCATCAGCACTTTCCATGGCGGTCGGAGTTCCTATCTCTCTAGCAGGACTTGTGCTCAGGGGTTGGGCCGCCGGTCATCTTGCGAAAGACCGTGATCTGGCAACTTCCGGTCCCTACGCCTACCTGCGCAACCCGCTCTATGCCGGAACTTTGATTACCGCGCTCGGGATTGTCATCGCCTCACGGGATGTCTGGCTCGCCATCGTTTTTGCGGCTGTGTTCTTTTTGGTTTATCTTCCCGCCGTGGAACTCGAAGAACAACACTTGCGCGAGATTTTCCCCTCCTACCAGCGGTATGCCAACTCAGTTCCTCGCTTTTTCTCAATCTCGAAGCGGGATGCCTCGCCCGCACGCTTCTCCTGGGCACTCTATCGTCGAAATGAAGAATACAAGGCTGCATTGGGGTTTCTTCTCGCCATAGTTTGGCTGCTCTGGAGATGTACTTTGCTGTATTTCCCTTGACAGCGTACTCAGACCTCTATATATTAAGAAGCCTAGGTATGCCTAAGCCGGATTCTCTCCAGGGCTCGCTGGATCTACTTGTATTGAAGATCCTGTCGCGGCGCCCGCGCCTCCACGGCTACGCCATCATGTCAGCGATTCAGGATATATCCGGCGAGGTGCTCCGAGCCGAGGAAGGCTCGCTCTATCCGGCCCTCCATCGGATGGAGGAAGCTGGCTGGATTCGGGCTGAATGGGTTACCAAAGAGAGCGGCCGGCGGGCGCGCAGCTACGAATTGACGGCCGCGGGAAAGAAACAACTTGCGGCTGAAGAGACTCGCTGGCAAGCAGTAACCACAGCCGTAAATCGCGTTCTGAGGATGGCATGATATGTCTCTCTGGTCGCGCTTTACCAATTTATTTCATAGCGACCGGTTGAACCGCGAGATTGACGAAGAGTTCGAATCGCACATTGAGGAAGCGATTGCGCGCGGCCGCGATTCCACTGAAGCTCGGAGAGCATTCGGACCGGCGCTCAGGCAGCGCGAAGAGAGCCGCGACGTGCGATTGATCGCCTGGCTCGATTCGCTCCGCGCGGACATAATCTTCGGCTGGCGGCAGCTCATGAAGAGAAAGGTGACTTCCGCGGCGGCGATTCTGTCGCTGGCGCTGGCGATGGGCGCATGCACGTCGGCATTCCGGCTGATCGACGCCCTGCTGCTGCGGCCTTTGCCGGTTACGCACCCCCAGCGGCTGTATGCCATGTTCTGCCGTGGAATGGGCCCTGACGGCACGCTCAGAACCACCGATAGCAATGAATATCCGCAGTTCCAGCTCATGCGCGCGGCGGTTAGGGACCAGGCGGAACTGATCGCTGTCTCGTGGACAGAGCGCGCCGATCTGACCTATGGTTCAGATCAGGACATGGAAAAAGCCCACCGGCAATATGTCTCCGGATGGTTGTTCAGTTCATTCGGGCTCAAGCCCACGCTTGGACGGCTGTTGACAGAAAGTGACGACCTGAAGCCCAAAGCGCATCCGTACGCGGTGCTCTCCTACGACTACTGGACGCGCCGTTTCGGACAGGACCCGAACGTAATCGGACGCAGTTTCCGGATGGGCAACGATCTTTATCAGATCGTCGGGGTCGGCCCTAGCGGCTTCACCGGCACTGAACCTGGAACATTCACCGATATCTTCATCCCAACGATGATGCACGCCGGCATTACTCATGACGATTGGAGCTGGATCCGAACATTCGTGCGCCTGAAGACGGGCGCAAGCCTGTCACTCGTCCGCGACAAACTGCAAGCGGTCTTCAATAGGGTCCAACGCGAGCGAGCGAAGAGTTTCACTGGATGGCCAAAGCAGCGATTGGAGAATTTTCTCCGGCAAACCGTTCTCGTCAAGCCTGCCTCGGCCGGCCTTTCCGATATGAGTAAAGATTTCCGGCGCGCACTCATGGTTCTGGCTGTGCTCGTGATGTTCGTGTTGCTCATTGCCTGCGCCAATGTCGCCAATCTGCTGATCGCGCAGGCTGCCGCTCGAGCTCATGAGATGGCGCTACGGGTCTCCATCGGCGCGGGGCGATGGCGTCTCGTGCAATTGATGCTTGTCGAAAGCGCATTGCTTGCGTTGCTCGCGACCTGGATCGGCGGGCTGTTCGCCTGGTGGGCCGCGCCGTTCGTCGTCGCCAGAATCAACCCGCCCGGCAATCCGGCGCGATTGATTCTTCCGGCGGACTGGCGTGTATTGGGATTCATTCTGGTGCTGGCCGTCACTGTAACGTGTCTATTCGGGCTGCTGCCTGCGCTGCGCGCCTCGATGGTCAAGCCTGCGAATGCCCTGAAAGGCGGGGAAGGCCCGCACTCGCGGAGCCGGCTGATGCACATGTTGATCGCTGCACAGGTGACATTCTGCGTTTTGGTGCTCTTTATCACCGGTCTGTTTGTTGTCACCTTCGACCGGCTCGAAAGCCAGCCCACCGGTTTTTCCGCCGACCGCCTCCTCGCGCTGGATACGGTAGCGAAACCGGCGCAGCCGACCGCGTTCTGGTACCAACTCGCTGAGCACGTCCGCACAATGCCAGGCGTCGAAAAGGTCGCTCTCGCCGCTTGGCCGCTGCTGAGCGGCACTGGCCAAAACGGTTTTGTTGCCGTGAATGGTGCTCCTCCGCACCCAATCCTGGCCTATTTTCTCGGCGTCTCGCCGGACTGGCTGGAGACGATGAAAATCCCGCTCCTCGATGGCAGAGATTTTCGCCCGGTCGATACGTTTCCTGGAGTTGCGATCGTCAACCAAGCCTTCGCGAAGGAATATTTTCACGGCGAAGATCCGGTTGGCAAATCGTTCGAGAAGACATTTGGCAGTCGCCGCTTCGAGATTGTGGGCCTGGTCCGCGATGCCCGCTACCGAAACATGCGCGAGCCGATTACGCCGACCGCATATGTTCCGCTCCGGCTTGCTTATCCGGCGCAAGCGTTAAGCGAGGCAACGTTTCTGGTTCGCACTTCGAGCCCGAACCCGCTAACGCTCGCGCCACTCCTCCGGCGGGACGTGCCCCGCGCCCGTTCCGGATTCCGCGTCAGCAATATCCGAACACAGAAGGAGATCGATGAGTCGCAAACCGTTCGCGAGCGGCTGCTTGCCATGCTAGCGCTGTTTTTTGCAGTTGTCGCACTGTTGCTGTCAGGTGTCGGTTTGTATGGCGTGCTTGATTATTCCGTGCTGCAGCGGCGTCGCGAAATCGGCATTCGGATGGCGATCGGCGCCCAAGCTGGCGAGGTCGCGCGCCGAGTGACTGCGGATATCTTTTCAATGGTACTGCTAGGAGCAATCGCGGGCCTCCTGCTCGGGATCGCCTCTGCGCGTTATATCGCGACCCTCCTTTACGAAGTGAAAGCCAGCGATGCGGGGATGCTTGCGATGCCGGCCCTGGCGATTTTCGCAGTCGCGTTCCTGGCAGCGCTCCCGGCCGTCGTCCGAGCGATACGAATCGACCCGGCCGCCATGCTGCGGGCCGAATAGGATGGCCTGGTGGTTATCTACTCTATTGCGCGTAATTACCGCAGGACTGCATGTTGCGTGTAAGGTAAGTCGATAAAGAACCAGGAGACAAGCTCAACAAAAAATCATTCATCGAATCTCTCTCAGCGCTTTCTGTGACGGTTCGAATATGCGAGCCATCGAGGAGGTAGGTGCTGAGATTGTCTAGTGGACGGAAGGTTTTCGTGGAATCTACAATTTTCAGAAAAAGAAGATAGGTTTTCCGAGGAAATAATGGCGACGGATACTCAGATCCAATGTCAATAATTTCTCCACCGTCTATGTCAATAGTTCCGCCCGGCTGGGTAATGTAAAACTCAATCCCAGGCGTGAGATCTCGACCTTTTATGATCGTGAGCGGGGTTATCTGGTAGTCCGTGAACACCTGCGATTCATTGGCGGAAAGAAGGGACTTAATCGTCTTTACACTTCCTACAACAATGGCATCGGCTTGGCAGATGTGAATTTGGAACAACTGTTTCAGTGAGGACCCCGGCGCACTATCCAGCCGACCGTCGGCGGGAGCATAATGGTAGACCTTAACGGATTTATCCGGGGAGAGGGCGAGCTTCTTGCGAAGACTATCGCCGCCGCGATTGTAGCCAGCAAGATGCTTGTGCGCCTCAAATATGCGAGCGGATTCATCGCTACTTTGAGCACAAAGAACTGGTCCAATGAAAAGACATGCAACCAATGTCGCGGTTCTAAATCTCACAAGTCAGTCCTCGTTCGAGAATCTCGACATCCCCTACCGCCAGTCGATATGCTCCTCTTCGCACCACTCGATCGCGATCTGCTTCAGCGCTTCGCCGCGGAACGCAAACCAAGCCGGCTCCATCTTGTGGCGCCGAAGCACGTCTTGGAAATGCCGGAAAGCGCCCTTTCCGTGAATGGCAGCCAGCAGTTCCTCACGGAACCTTTCCCCTTTCACGGAGGTTGAGAAGCCCTCCATGATCCCCCACTCGTGAACGTCGAATTTGCTGGGAAGGCTCCGGAAGCGGTCAGTCGAAACGATTTGCTTCGCGACTTCCCACTGCTCGTTCTGCCAGTCAGGGAGGTCCGGTTCCTCATCGCTGGAGTCTTCTGCCTTGCGTAGAAGATCGTGAGGAATAGTCTCCACCCGGCCGGTCTCGAGATCCACAAACGAAGGTGATTCCTCGAATTGCATTTCCAGCGCGTCAACGATGTCCTGCAGAAGAACGGTCGGCGGCACGCCCTGCCTCTAACGTCAATCTTCGTCGTGCTGCGAGGCCAGTTTCGCCACCACAGTAAGGTCTTCGAGCGTTGTCACATCGCCTGTTACCGCATTCGTCGTCACAATTTCACGCAGCAGGCGTCGCATAATCTTTCCGCTCCTGGTCTTCGGAAGGGCGTCGGTAAAGCGAATCTCTTCCGGGCGGGCGAATGCGCCAATTTCATGCCCCACCCAATGCCGCA
>DATIMA010000120.1:0-10894 GCA_035475915.1 Bryobacteraceae bacterium | reverse complement strand
TTTGCTAGCCTCTCGCGTCAATACGGTAAAGCGGGTACTGCTCTGATACTGACGCCCGCATGGGATTTTGTTGTGGATCGCGCGTGGCACGGTCACATCGCAATCATGCGCGGCGTGGAAAGCGGCTTCAGCATCGCGCGTTCGGCGAAGAACGGCTACCTTACTGTGAGCGATGCTCGCGGCCGTATCCTTGCCGAGACTCGAAGCAACTCTGCGCCTTTCGCCACGTTGGTAGCGGAGGTTCCAGCGGTGCACCACACCACTCTCTATCTTCTGCTCGGCGACTGGTTCGCCTGGCTCACCCTTGCAACGCTCGCTTTCACACTCATACAGCTTTTCCGGGTGCGCAAGAAGTCGCATGGATCTCCACGTCTCGCGGCGTCGCAAGGAAATGAAATTCTTACGCCCCCGCTTTCTCGCTAAACACAACCCGCACCGCTTTTCTCGATGCGTTCTCGTACGACGGCTCCAGCGCCTTCAGGAACGGGACTTCGCCGCGCTTGTCAGGTGCAATCCGAAACCGGCAAGCCTATGCAGGTTTTTTCAGAGGCTACCTTGGTACGGGACAGAGCGTTTGGTCCAATCTCCTGTGTGCTCATAAGGTCAAGGTCGCTGACGCTCGCGGCTCTGTTTCGAGGTTTCGGACAGTGAGGAGAAGGTCTTGGTTCATCATCAGTGCCCTTGGGCTTCGCGTCTTCAAAGAGGTGCGTGCTGCGCCCACCACGGTAATGAAAACGTCCGAGAAGATCGATCTGTTTCAAACGCCGATCAAACCGATTCAAAATAGTCGGAATCCAGCCGTTTCAGCGTAAAGGTCCGGGTCGGTGTAACGCCCACGTTGTGCTCGATCATCAGATCGGCAAGCTCTTTGCCGTCGATCAGCACGACTTTTTTCTCAATTCTCTGAACGTAGGCTATAGCATCCGGTGTGAACGTTGATGTTGTAATGAAAACACCCTTGCGTGCCCGAAACCCCTCCAGACTGCCCGCAAAGGCCTGAACGAGCGGCCGACCGATCGAATCCTTCCAACGCTTAGCCTGAACATAGATCAAATCTAGTCCCAGTTTATCTTCCTTGATGATCCCGTCAATTCCGCCATCGCCACTGCGTCCAACAGCTTTCCCTGCATCTGCGACAGAACCGCCATAGCCCATAGCTACAAGCAGATCGACGACAAGGTTCTCGAAAGATGCTGGAGATATCTTCCCGACTGCATCGATCACATCGGCAGCCAGCGCTTTCCGAAGGACCTCATAAGCAGCGGATAATTCTTCTTCGGGTGTTTGCGTCGACTCGATTTTAAATTCTGACTGGTTGTTCTGGTGAATATAACCCTTGTGGAAGGCCACGAACTCAGGAAAGGCATTTAATGCCTTGACACTTAGCCGCTCGGGATGGGCTCTAAAAAGCTCGTTCCCTCTCTCGGTGATCCGGTACACTCCACGTTTCGTCTTCTGGAGCGCGCCTGCTTTCATTAAATAAACCGTGGCCCATGCGACCCGATTGGCGAAAACCGATTGCGTTCCGCTAGGCAGTCTCTGCTCTAACTCTTCTCCCGTGAGCTTCAGAGATTCGGCGATCTTCTCTCGTAATTCGTTTGTCGAGTGCTCCGCTCCGTCTGATGTGAGCTGGAGAATAGGAGCCAAAAAGCTCTGGAAATCGGGTATCGGCATCGATTCACTAGATTCTACCTTCGAATTCTTTTGTCATCACCTCGGCTGGAAGTGACACCTTACGCCCCCGCTTTCTCGCTAAACACAACCCCCTCCGCTTTTCTCGATGCGTTCTCGTACGACGGCTCCAGCGCCTTCAGGAACGGGACTTCGCCGCGCCAGAATTGAAGGCTTCCCAGCCGGCGCGGCAATGCCGCTGTCACTTTTGGTAAATTCACATCGCCTAGGAGATCAGCCGGAAGCGGTCTGGCGTTCCAGAATTCTTCCGGCACAGAGGGCAGCGGTTCCGGAGCTACGACCGCTTCCGTTGTTTGCGCCTCGGCAACTCGCCCTTCCCCGAGCATCGCGGTAAACTCATCCCGATCCGCGCCGCGCATCCGGAAGATCAAAAACGGATCTTTGTCGAATGCTTCGCCCAGCAAGTAATAAACGGCTGCCACGTGCTTGCACGGGTTCGACCAGTCCGGACACGAGCAGCCGGTCGAGATCTCGCTCGATTTCTCCGGAAACAGCGATAGTCCCGCCTGTGTGAATGCCTGCTCAATTTCCTGTGGCATCTCTCCGGCAAGCAGCTTGGCTGCGAAAATGGCTTGCGTCGAAAGTTGTCCGGCCAGCCGTTTCCATTCCGTTGGCATCAGTGGGCGCACCTTCATGCTCACCTGGTACGGCTCCGGCCGCGATCCCTGCACACGCGCCTCAATCATCCCCTTCTTTACGTCGATCGAAAGCACTTGTCCTTTGCGCGCGTAAGATCGCCCCCGCTGCAGCCGTGCGCCGATATCGAAGCTTTCCAATACTTCAATCCAGCGCCGTCCCCACCAACTCTCTCCAAATCGGCCGCGCTGCGTGGCGGCTTTGATCCCGCCCTTCGCCTGCCGAGGCCTCGAAGGTGGAGGAAATCGCCCGAACCGTTCCCAATCATCGAATCGCACGTTTACTCCGCTACCGCCGTCTTCTGCAACGCGAAAAGATTTCGCAACTGGGCGGTCGATAGCTGGGTGAGCCATGCTTCGCCGCTCCCCACCACTCCCGCTGCCACTTCCTTCTTCAGCTCGATCATCTCGTCGATTCTCTCCTCCAGCGTTCCGGCGCAAACGAACTTATGTACCTGCACGTTCTTCTTTTGGCCCAGCCGGAACGCCCGGTCGGTTGCCTGGTTTTCCACTGCCGGATTCCACTACCGGTCGAAATGAAAAACATGATTGGCCTGCGTCAGATTCAATCCCGTGCCGCCTGCCTTCAGTGAAAGGATGAACAGCGGCGGTCCGTCCGCTTCGTCTTGAAAACGATCCACCATGTGGTCGCGCTGCTTCTTCGGAACCCCTCCGTGCAGGAACAGCGCTTCGCGCCCAAACGTCTCCTGCAAGTGCTTCTTCAGCATCCCGCCCATCTCCGCAAACTGTGAAAAGATCAGAACTCGATCTCCTACCGAGAGCGCTTCCTCAATCATTTCGGTCAGCCTGGCAAGTTTCCCCGAACGGCCTGGCAGCGGTGAGTTGTCTTTTAGAAATTGCGCCGGATGATTACAGACCTGTTTAAGACGCGACAGCGTAGCGAGCACAACGCCCTTGCGCTTGATGCCCTCCGCCGATTCGATTGCCTCCATGGATTCTTTCACTACTGCCGCGTAGAGTGACGCCTGCTCTTTGGTTAACGTGCAGAAAACTTTCATCTCCAGCTTCTTTGGCAAGTCGCTGAGGATCGACTTGTCCGTTTTCAGCCGGCGCAGGATAAACGGCTCGGTGAGGCGCTTCAGTTGGGCGGAAGCCAGCGGATCGCGCCCGCTCTGGATGGGCAAGTAAAAATTGCGTTTGAAATCGGCGCGCGTGCCCAGCAGCCCCGGATTGAGAAACTCCATAATGGACCAGAGATCGCCGACGTTGTTCTCCACCGGAGTGCCTGTCAGCGCAATCCGATACTCCGCATTCAGCGCCCGCGCCGCGGTTGCCTGCCGAGTCTCTGGATTTTTGATGTTTTGTGCTTCGTCCAGCACGATGCCCGCCCAGGGAATCTCTTTCAGATGTTCGAAGTCGCGATGCAACAGTGCGTAACTCGAAACCACGATGGCGTGCTGTGATGCGCTTCTGGCGAATGATTCTCCCTTGATACGCCCAATGCCGTGATGCACTAGAACCGGAAGCTCCGGCGTGAAGCGTGCCGCTTCTTTCTGCCAATTGCCAATCACAGATGTCGGGCACAGCAGCAGAATTGGGCGATCGGCTCCCGCTCTCCAGTCGCGCAGTATGAGGCTCAAGGTTTGAATTGTTTTGCCGAGCCCCATGTCGTCGGCGAGGCACGCGCCCAAACCCCAGCTCCGCAGGAATGCTAGCCAGGAATATCCACGAACCTGATACGGCCGCAGCTTCGCGTGCAAACCCTCAGGCGGCGGAGTTTCCTGAAACGGCGTGTGCCCTTCCAAGCGTTCGATTAACTCGGCGATCCAACCCTCCGCCGAAACGCCCGAAAATTCCAGTGGCCCTGCCGGCTTCGCCGCGCCGAGCGCCATCTGGAGCACTTCCCGCGCAGTGGTCCGGCCATTCTTCTTCTTCCAGAAATCGATAGCCGCTTGAATCTCTTCCGCGCTCATCTGCACCCACTGGCCCCGGAACTTCACCAGCGGAGCCTTCAACGCCGCCAGTTCGCGCAGTTCGGCCAGGCTGACCTTCTCGCCGCCAATCGAGATCTCCCATTTGAACTCGAATAGCGTCTCCAGCCCCAGTCCGCCTCCTTTTTGAAACGGGCTCTTCACGTGGCCGCCCGCCGTGAGCCGTGCCTTCGTCCCTTTCCGCGTCCACCAGGCCGGCAGCATCACGCCGAACCCGGCTTCTTCCAGGGCACCCGCTTTGGTGTTCAGAAAATCGTATGCGCCTGTCGCATTCAGTTCGTAGCCGCTGGGAACCGGCGATTTGAGACTCTGCTCAATGTCCGGACTCACACACGACGCCTGCCCGAGTGAAAAGAGCAAGTGCTCGCGCGGTTGGAAGCCGGCATGACTCCAGATCGTCGCTTGAGACTTCTTCCTGCCGTTTTCGTTCCAGACAGACGCCGCGGGAATCAGCAGGCTCGGATCGCTGCGGGCCTGCAGTAAATATCGAACCTGCCAGGATTCGGCGCTATCGTTCGACTCGGGTTCTTCCAATCGAAAGCACAGCCGGTAGGGCGCGTTGCTGGCGACCGCTAAGGGCCGCTGCCATGCGCGAATCTGCTGCTCCAGCGCCTGCAATTCATCGATGTTGCCTGAAACCCGGCCGCTATCGCTGTGAAGCGCGTTGATCCAGCGATCGTGCAGCCCATCGCCGGCCGGCCGCAATGCCGCTCTTTCTCCAGAGCGGCGAACCAGTTCGTCAATCAGCGCGTCCAGAAACTGGCGAAGCAAAGTGTCGCTCGCCATTTCCGGCGTGAGCGCTCTCGTTGCGGGCGGCATCGCTCGGGCTAAATCTCGCAGCCGCTCGCCATCGCGACCCGCGTAAGCGGCGCGCCAGCGCGCATGGAAGCCGCCGTTCTCTTGAACTAAGCCCGGCAGAAATTGCTGTCGCGCCACCAGCGCTCCGCCAAATCGCATCGCGGCTGACCAGTAGGCAAGGTCCGCTCCGGCAATAATCCCTGGAAGCAGCAACTCTTTACCCGCGCACCTGCAAAGCAACTCCAGGGCGGCCGCCGGTTCCAGCGCCGCCGTTGTAACCTGCCACTTGGCAAGTTTCGCTCTGCTGCCGTCTGGAATCTCGGAAAGGATCGCGTTCGATGGAATGGGCCTTTTGCCGGTAGAGGGTAGCCAGGCGTCGCCTGTCGCGAAATCCTTGGTCGATGCCTGCACACCAAGCGCCATCAGAGCGTCACCCAGCTTCTTTGCGCCCGCGTCGAGTGGATGTATCGCGCGCCTGGTCCGCCCGTTCTCGCTGTCGGCGGATGATTCAGCCCATACAATCAGGGATCGCGTGCGAAAACCGGCATGGAGCGCAAGCATGGCAGCGATTGGCTATCGCGAAAATGGTAGCATCCGTCAGCATTAGCGCCAGCGGAAGCTCTTCACTTCAAAACCGCCCGCCTGCACTACAACCGATTCTTCGTGCTGTGTCGCGCCGCTCGCGATGACAAGCTGATGGACGCCCGCCGAAAGATGTAACGTTGCGGGTGTGGTTCCATAATTCTTTCCGTCAACGATTACGGTTGAGCCGCTCGGCGTCGAGGTCACCAGCAGAACACCTTCGCTTTTCGCCAGTGGAATGTACACGCTGCTATCTTCCGGAACCGTAAAGATCCGCCGGCCCACCGTATAGCCAGTCGCCTGGGCCGTGAGGGTGTGGCGGCCGTTTGAAAGGGAAAGCGTACAAGGAGCAGTGCACGTTTCATTCGCCTGGCCATCCACTACGATCTTTGCACCGGGCGGATCCGTCAACAATTCCACCGCTGCGGTGCTCGGGCCTGCAGGCGGCATCGATGGGCCGGCCGTTGCAGTCCCCGGCTGCGTTTTCAAAACCTGCGGCAGCGCCGGTTTGTTTAACGTGGGAAGCGGTGTGACGGGCGTCTGGCTCAATTGCTCGGGTGTTTGTTTCGGCTGCTGAACCGCAGGGCTCGAGGGCGGGGGCGAAACGGGTCCAGAGCCGCTATCCAGTACTTGCACCGGAACCGCCGGTCCGGAGTTCATGCGAACAATGAAGATGATGACGCCCGCAATGGCCAGGCAGAGCGCCAGAAGCAATGCAATCTTCTTACCTGCGGAGCTTTTTTCCGGAGCCCGCGCCAGTGCCGCTTCCTCTCCTACCGCATGGGCGCGTATGGTGGCTATTTCGGGCTCAGAAGCGAAGATGATTCGGGTTGGACCTCCACTAGGTGGTCTTGCCGCGCGAGCGCTTATCTGCCCCGCTCCGAAGCCGCTGGCCGCTCCGATGGCTGTGGCTACCGGAATTGGGGCACGCCGCGAAACCGGCATCCAGCCCGGGCAATCTCCCAAGGCAATCGAGAGCGCGCCGATGAAATTACTGCACGAATCGAACCGGTCCTTGGGTTCTTTCGCCAGCACCCGCCGCATCACCTTGCCAACCGTTTCGTTCAGTACTGGGTTCAGGCTTTCTACCGGCCTCGGGTCCTGTGTGCAGATCTGATACAGAAGCGCGCTGAAGCTGTCCGCCGCGAACGGTTTCTCACCGCAGAGGAATTCATACACGACTACGCCGAGCGAGAATTGGTCCGACTGGCCGTCCACGGTCCGCCCTTGAATCTGCTCCGGAGACATGTAGCTCGGCGTCCCCATCGTCGCCTCGGTTTGCGTGATCTCCAGAGATGCGATTTTGGCAACCCCGAAATCTGTAATTTTGGCAATCCGTTCAATTCCAGGTGCGCTATCGGAGAGAATGATATTCGCCGGCTTGACGTCTCGATGCACGATGCCCTTCCGGTGCGCATAATCGAGCGCCTCGGCGACCTGCCTCAGGATGCGGAGCAGTTCCGCGGCATCGGGCAGCCGCTGTGTTTGCAACATGTCTTCGAGTGATTGACCCTGAACATGTTCCATCACAATATGGGCGACATGGCCCTGTTCCAGAACGTCGTGCACGGTTACGATGTTCGGGTGGCTCAGCATTCCGGCCGAGCGTGCTTCGCGCAGCAGTTTCTCCCGCACACGCTGGTAACTACTGGCATCAGTCGCATCGCTTAACCGTATCGTCTTAATGGCAACGGTTCGGCCGATTGCAGGGTCGCGTGCTTTGTACACCACGCCCATGGCGCCGCGCCCTAACTCCTCGAGCATCTGATACCGGCCAACCTGCTCCACGAACCTTAAGTATAGAAGGGACGCGCCCGAACGTAAGTGTTTAAAAACACAAGTCTCAGGCTGCTCCTTCCATCCTCCTGTTACGATATTTTTATCCGCATGATTCCAGAGGTTATAGAGGAAGGACTAACTTTCGATGATGTCCTTCTGCAGCCTGCCTATAGTCAAACCACTCCTGCGGAAGCCGATACTTCAACCCGCCTGACGCCGAAAATCGAGCTGAAGATTCCCATCGTCAGTGCCGCCATGGACACCGTCACCGAATCCCACATGGCGATTGCGCTGGCGCAGCAAGGCGGCATCGGCATCATTCACCGCAACATGCCGGTCGACAAACAGGCCGAAGAAGTCGATCGCGTCAAGCGCAGTGAGAGTGGAATGATTGTCGATCCCGTCACCATCGAGCCCGAACGTAAAATCTCCGAAGCTCTGGACCTGATGAGCCGGTTCCGCATCTCAGGCGTTCCCGTGACAAAGAACGGCCGGCTCGTCGGCATTCTGACAAACCGCGATCTGCGCTTCGAAACACGTTACGACCTCCCTATCTCGGAGGTGATGACTAAAGACAGGCTCATCACCGTTCCGGTCGGCACCACGCTCGAAGAGGCGCAAAAGATTCTCCATCAGCATCGCGTTGAAAAACTGCTGGTCGTGGATGAACACTACACGCTCAAGGGTCTCATCACGGTTAAGGACATTCAAAAAAAGCTGAAGTATCCGAATGCCGCTAAGGATGAGCAGGGCCGGCTTCGCGCGGCGGCGGCAGTCGGCGCAACCGGCGATTTTATGGAGCGCGCCGCGGAACTCGTCGCCAGGAAAGTGGACGTGATCGCGATTGATTCCGCCCACGGTCACAGCCAGCGTGTAATGGATGCCGTAAAAGCGATCAAGAGTAAATTTCCTGAGGTCCAGGTCCTCGCCGGAAACGTTGCTTCCTATGAAGGTGCTCGCGACTTGATCGCTTTGGGCGCGGATGGCATTAAAGTGGGCATTGGTCCCGGGTCCATTTGCACTACCCGCGTTGTCAGCGGCGCCGGCGTGCCTCAAATTACTGCAATTTCGCAGTGCGCCAGAGCGACACGCGAAGCGGGCATTCCGCTGATATCCGATGGCGGTGTGAAGTACTCGGGCGACATCACGAAAGCCATTGCCGCGGGCGCGGACTCGGTAATGATCGGCAGTCTCCTGGCTGGCACGGACGAAAGCCCGGGCGAGACCATTCTCTATCAGGGCCGCACTTTCAAGAGTTATCGCGGAATGGGCTCCATGGGTGCTATGCCGCAAGGCAGCTCAGACCGTTATTCGCAAACCGCGAACGGCAAGTTGGTTCCAGAGGGCATCGAAGGACGCGTTCCATATAAAGGACCCTTGGCCGAAATGACCTACCAGCTTGTCGGCGGCCTGCGCGCCGGTATGGGCTATTGCGGCTGCGGCACCATTCCCGAACTGCAGGAGCGAGCGAAGTTCCTGCGCCTCAGCGTGGCGGGCCTGCGCGAAAGCCACGTGCATGACGTGATCATCACAAAAGAAGCACCCAACTACCGCGTGGAATAGGTAGGTTCATTTCCAAGCCGTTTTCTGAATCGTCTCCAGGTTCGCGCGATACAGCGCTGGCCAGCCAATCCCACGGCCGCAATCGCTCACAAAGACGATGGCTTTCGAATTCAACTCCCACACCGCCGAAGAGCTATTGCAATTGCCGCCGGTCAGCCGCATTGTGGTCCCTCCTGCTGTTGGTTGGAGCCAGATCTGATCCGTTCCGTTCAACTGCCGGGTAGCCGCAATCCATTTCCCATCGGGCGAAATCCCTAATCTTGCTGCATGTGGCTCCGGCCTGGCATCGCAAACCACTCGGCCTGTCGCGGGGTCAAGTAGCATGAATCTCGATCTGCGGTGTATAAGTAGCTCGAACCGAATGGGCCCGTCAGCCGACTCCGCTACAGGCTGAATCGCGTCTCCATCGAAGCGGAATTCAGTGATCCGGTCCTGATGCAGCCAACGAAGAATGTAGCGCGATCTTCCGATTGTCTGGTAAACCAAACCGGAGCGAATGATGGCAGGCGATAAGGATAGCAGCGTCCTTTCATGAACCACGATTCGCTCCCAATGCTGCGCGGGTTCCTGTGAGTAACTTGTCAAATGTCGAGCTGCCGAAATTCCGGACGCCACTATGATCAAAACCGCTGCCGTAAGCGCGGCTTTGGGTCGTATCAAATGCCAGTATTCGCGCCCCACCCAAAAAAACAGGCTGAGCAAAAGCCAAACCTTGGGGAATAGCCAACTCCAAGCAGGCTGAAGCGGAAGAGCTAGGAGCCCATAACAAACGATCAGAAAAACTCGCGATCGAAGATTTGCCTCTTCCAGTAATAGAATTGTCGGGAGAAGCAGCAGCAGAAAAGTATAGGAACCGGTATTCGGAGAAGCCAGAAGCAGGACCACAACGAACCACGCGAAGTCCCGTTTCGGGCGGTTGGATCCGGATAATGCGATGAGCGGAAAAACGATTATTCCCAAAATCAATAATGGTTGCAGGAAGAAGAAAGCTGCTGGTGCATTCCACAAAGCTCCTGGATTTAACTCCGGTTCCCTCATCAAGCTGCGTCGCAGGAGCGTAGAGAGCGTGCCGTTCAGGCTGTTGTACGGATCTAATGTTTGCCCTTCTAGTGCTCGAGGAAGAATCTGCGTGCCGAACCAGGCAATATCACGCCACCCGAAGATTGAAGTAGCGACTAGCACTAGGCAAAGCGCCGCCCCAACCATTGCCGCAAGGGCTCTCCATCGCCGCTTCATCGTGAGATACAAAATGAAAGGGCCGCCGTATAACTTAAGTGCGAATGCGCTTCCCAGCAGCAATCCGCCATTGACGATTTGTTCGCGTTGCAGGCAGTAGAACGCTAAGGTCAACAAGAATAGAACGAATACGTAATACTGCCCGTACAAGAAGTTGATATGAATTGCGGGATATCCTACTATCGCAAGCAGCGTAATCTGCTCTACCTTAAATCGTGTTATTCGCGACAACAGAAAGATCGTCGCAATCAGGCAGCCAAGGCTAAAGGTCAACCAAATGCGCTTTGCTGTTTGCACCGGGAACCCGGCAACAGGCACTAGCGGCAGCATGCTCAACGGGGTCTGCGGAAGATATCCGCCGAGCTGTTCAAGCCCGGCATATCGCATTTGACGCTGAAACCATGTCCAGTCGTAGTACTTATGCAGCGGTTGCCCTTGGCGCACTAGCACTGCCGCAGTGTAGTAATTCGGGAAATCTGAAGCAGATCGAGTCCAGCCGTATCGAAACGTCGTCGCCAGGAAGAACACTACGACGGCGAGGATCAAGAGTCGCTGCCTGACGAGCTTCACGGCTTTGGAGCGCACACTTCCGCACCTCCGCTGTTCGGGGAATTCAGCCTATTGTTCGCACAAAGGCAGTTTGTGTCAATCGCAAAA